>DHWV01000017.1:0-5456 GCA_002413355.1 Desulfobulbaceae bacterium UBA5173
TTGGCTTTAAAACACCAAAACAGCTTATTTTGGGGAGACCACTTAACTGTTGCACTTGGAACTTGAATTCACACCCTAATTTACCACTCACGCTTACCCAGCTCGCACCGATGGAATCTTGCGGCGGAACTGTCAGGCAAGTTCACACAGCATGATCGGCGTTGCGTCGTTCCAAGTCGAGCAGCCGTTGTTTAATTGCCAGCCCAGCGGAAAAACCGACAAGCTGCCCTGAGCCGCCAATCACCCGATGACAGGGAATCACGATGGGCAGAGGATTTTTGCCCGCTGCGCCGCCCACGGCCCTTGCCTTGTTCAGATGACCAAGTTCAGCGGCAAGTTCTCCGTAGCTTGCCGTCGTGCCGTAAGGAATCCGCCGTATTGCCGCCCAGACGGCCTGCTGAAAGACTGTTCCCTGCGGTGACAGCGGCAGCTCAAACAGCCGCCGTTGCCCGACAAAGTACTCCGATAGCTGCTCCTTGGCCTTGCAAAGCAGCGGGTGATCGCCTGTAAGCAGCAGCTCGTTTTTACTCGAAAAAGTAATCCTGAGCAGGCCCACATTATCGGCACAAATTCGCAGGATTCCTAACGGGGTGTTCAATGTTGCGCAAGGCATAAATGTTTCACCAGAGCAGGAACAAAACATTTTTCCTCAGCATTACCCTGAAACATGTGCGACTGCAAGGAGCTTGTGACCGGGTTGCTCTCAGTTCGTTGCATCATCTTTCACCAACTCCCGCAACGCCGTCTGCCGCAGCCCCGTGTCCCGGTTTGCAACCGCCATCGCCATCGCCTTCCTCGTGCCGACAAACACCGCCAGCTTCCGCGCCCGCGTCAGGCCGGTGTAGATCAGGTTGCGGAAGAGCATCCGAAAATGCTGGGTCAGCACCGGCAGAATCACCGCCTCAAACTCCGACCCCTGCGCCTTGTGGATGGTGATCGCGTAGGCCAAATCCAGTTCCGCAATCTGTTCGCGCTGATACTCCACCTCGCGCTGATCAGGAGAAAAGCAGACGCGCAGGGTCATATCGGCATTGTCCACGTCGCTTATCCTGCCGATGTCGCCGTTGAACACGCCGAGGTCGTAGTTGTTGCGCAGATGAATCACGCGGTCGCCAGTGCGGAACAGCCGCTCGCCGAGCCTGATCTCGGCCTTCCCTTCCTGCGCCGGATTGACCGCCTCCTGCAGCATTTTGTTCAAGGAACCCGTGCCGAGGCTGCCCCGGTTCATCGGCGAGAGCACCTGAATCTCGCAGCCCGCGCCGCAGTATTTGGGAATCCACTCCGTGCAGAGCCGCCGCACCGTGTCCGCCGCAGTCATGCCGTAATAGAGCGACGACCAGGGATGCACCTTCTTCGCCACCGCAGTCAGCTCCGCCGCTGGGCCTTCCGCTACCGCCAGCGTGTGCAGATCAACGTGCTGAAATTGCTCCGGCAGGGCAAAACGCTGGTACGGGTTGCTGATTGTTTCCACCTCAAAACTGAACGGGTCTTCAGTGCCGGCCTGCTCGCGCTCCTCCACGGTTTGAAAATGCAGCCTAGCCTTGGCGATGAAATGGAGCTGCTCCTGCGTTGCCTCGTCCGAGTCGATGAACAGGCAGTCGCTCTGCTTCCATAAATCCGGCTGCTTGAAGGGCGAGCTGATGCGCGGCGTTTCGCCCCGGTTGATCTGGTGGGCAAAGGTGATGATGCTCGACTGACTTGCCTGGCGGAAGACGGTGTTCAGAATGCAGACCGGAATGTGGCCAGAGGCAATCAAATCGCGCAGCACATTGCCTGCGCCGACCGAGGGCAGCTGATCCGCGTCACCGATGAAAACCAAGGCCGTGCTGTCGCCGACCGCCTTGAGCAGGGCCGCAGTCAGGCTGATGTCGAGCATCGAGCATTCGTCCACAATCAGCACGTCCGTGCGCAACGGGTTGTCCTGATTGCGCTTGAAGCCGCCGCCCTGCCATTCCAGCAGACGGTGGATGGTCTTGGCCTCCAGGCCGATCACCTCGCTCATGCGCTGCGCGGCCCGGCCTGTAGGCGCGGCCAACAGCACCGAGCGGCCCATTGCCCGCAGCAGGGCGACCAAGACCCGCGTAGTGGTGGTCTTGCCGCAGCCTGGCCCGCCGGTGAGAATGGCAAACTGGCAGCGGGCGATGGTCTGTACCGCTGCCGTCTGCTCCTCACTGAGCTGCATGCCGTTTTTGCCGCCGAAGCGGCGTAGCCAGTCGGCAATCCGCTCCGCATCGTGCTCCAACAGGCGCACCATGTTCCGCAGCCGATCGGCCACGTATTGCTCGTCATAATACAGGCTTTTCGAGTAATAGCAGCGTTCAGGCTCGCGGCCTTTACGTGTGACCAGCAGACGGACACGCAGTTTGTCCTGCTGCTCCATCTCGTGGAGAAACAGGGCGATGCGGTCGGAAAGGCTGAGTTGCAGCAGCTCAGAAGCCTGTTTGTCAATCTGGGCCTGCGTCAGCCAGCAATGGCCTTGCTCGCGGCTGGCGTTGAGCACGTGGCGGATGGCGGCAGTGATGCGCAGGGGCGAATCCTGGCCAAAGCCGATGGACAGTGCCACCTTGTCTGCAGTGAAAAAGCCGATGCCATAGAGGTCTTCCGCTAGGCGGTAGGGATTGGCCGAGACGACGGCAATGGACTCGTCGCCGTACTGCTTGTAGATGCGCACGGCAAAGAGGGTGGAGATGCCGTGCGTCTGGAGGAACAGCATCACGTCGCGGATGGCCCGGTGCTCTGTCCACGCCGCGCTGATCATGGCCAGCTTCTTCTCGGCAATGCCGGGCACATCGGTCAGCCGCTCGATCCGCTCCTCAAAAACCTCCAGCGTGTCTTTGCCGAAATGGCTGACAATCTTGTGCGCGGTCTTTGGGCCGATGCCTTTGATCAGGCCGGAGCCGAGGTATTTCTCCAATGCGCCTGCGGAGGCGGGCTTCAGCTCCGTGGCCTTGTACGCCTTGAACTGGCGGCCAAATTTAGGATGGACAATCCATGCGCCGCTGAACTGCATGGTCGCGCCGGCAAAAACACGTAGCTGATGCACGACCACTGTGGCCGTGCCGCCGCGCGAGTCAAAGGGATTGACTTGCAGCACGGCCCAGCCGTTCTCCGGGTTGTGGTAGGTGATGCGCTCGACCACGCCGCTGAGGGTTTCCGGCGGGAGCTGTGAGGAAGGCAGAGGCGGCAGCACTGGTCAGTGGTCAGTTTGGCGGAAATGACGATGCAGGAACTCGCACTCCGCAAGCGTGAGGTCAAAGCGCAGCTCGGCTGCGGCGATCACCTTGGCCCGCTGCTTGTCCGGTTGCTGGCTCATGGTCTCGCCAATCCAGGCCACGGCTTTTTGCAGATTGTTGGAGGTGGTGAGGATATCCATATTCTTCTGTCGATTTAGCATTAGACCTCTTGCATAAGTTGTGTTCCGTATGGCAATCTATGCACATGAACCTATCTCAAAATAAATTATCCCGCCCCAAGGGGCGGGGTATCGTACAAATGATTTTAAAGATGCGTCGCAAGCGACAGGGTATTAAACCCACAGCTTCGCAATAAATTTGACAGGGCCTTCTTTTTCCCTTATCATTTAATTAAGAATGATTATCAATAAAGAAAAGAAGGGGCATCCCTTCAGGAACATGCAGACGGCATGCTCTGTCACCAACTGGGGATATGGTCATGAAAAAGCTCGTCATTGCAGCCTGTGTGTCAGCCATCGCGCTGCTTGCGGCAGGTGCATCTCAGGCTGAGGGAAAAAAGAACTGTATTAGAGGATATGGCAAAACAGCGAAAGAGGCATTTGCCTTGGGCGTAAAACTGGCGAAAAGCAAGGATGTTGAGCTGGGCGTGGAAAATCAGCTTCTTGCTGACACCCGCATCCGTATTCTGCCGGAGAAAATGAACGGCCTTTTTGTGGTAGAGGTTTATTCCTCGCGCAAGGGCATCTGCGATTTAAAGCTGGATGATGTTGTCAAAACCGCAGATGCCGTCGAGCCATAAAGGTTAGCATCTGTGGTTCTGTCGGCCTGTCATGCCGTGCGCATGACAGGCTTTTTTATTGCTCCGCCAACACCTCCGCCAGCCGCACTGCCGCCGCAGTTTTTGCTACATCATGCACCCGCAGAATGTCGGCTCCCTGTTTGGTGCAAAGGGCGGAGACAACAGCAGTGGCGCAGTCGCGTTCTTCAACCGGCAAACCGAGCAGCTTGCCAAAGAAGGATTTGCGCGAATGGCCGATCAGCACCGGGAAGCCGAGCTGTTTGAACGCGGCGACATTGCGCAGAATAGCAAGATTGTGCTCCAAGGTTTTGCCAAAGCCGATGCCGGGATCAATAATGATTCTCTCTCTGGCAACTCCCTGTCCTTCCAGCCATGCTGTCCGCTCTCGAAAAAAAGCGCAGATCTCAGCAACCACATCCATATACTGCGGATTCACCTGCATGTTGCCCGGTGTACCCTGCATGTGCATGATGATCACAGGACAGCCATATTCCTGAGCGACTGTGATCATCTCAGGATCATGACGGAGGGCGGAAATGTCATTGAGCATTGTTGCTCCGGCGGCAAGCGCGGCGCGGGCAACAACGGCTTTGGTGGTATCGATGGAAATTGGCACAGAAGCGGAGAGCGAACGCACCGCCTGAATCGTTGGAATAACCCGCCGCAGTTCTTCAGACTCAGAAACCGACTCGGCAAAAGGCCGAGTGGATTCGCCGCCGATGTCAATAATGTCCGCGCCGTCTGCCAGTAGCTGTTCCGCTTGATGATAAACACTCTGCGCATCGAAAAAACTGCCTCCATCGGAAAAGGAATCCGGGGTGACGTTCAGAATGCCCATGATCTGCGGTTTCTTCATCGCTTGCCTCCACAAAAAAGAAAAGGCGCAGGATGAACCTGCGCCGCAATGACCTAATGATCCTTTGCCAGAAAGATTGTCAGGCTGCTGCCGCTTCCACTTTCTCTGGTTCCGGTTTGCGCAGCTCACCGATAATCCGGTCAATGTCTTCCAAGTTGATGGTTTCTTTCTCCAGTAGCTCGCCAGCCACCGCCTTCAGGATATCGATGTTGTCTGCCAGCAACTTTTCGGTGGCTGCTGCCGCATCGAGAATCACCTTTTTCACCACTTCGTCAATCCGGCGGGCGGTGTCCTCGCTGTAATCGCGGTGCTGGGCGATTTCGCGGCCAAGGAATATCTGCTCCTCCTTCTTGCCGTAAGCCAGCGGCCCCAGCTCCTCGCTCATACCCCACTCGCAAACCATCTTGCGGGCCAAATCGCTGGCGCGTTCGATGTCATTGCCTGCGCCAGTGGTGATCTCGTTAAAGACTAGCTTTTCCGCCATCCAGCCGCCGTAGAGGATGGAAATGCGGCTTAACAGGTATTTCTTGGAATAGGTGTGCTTTTCGTCAATCGGTAGCTGCACGGTCAGACCAAGGGCACGGCCGCGCGGAATGATCGTCACCTT
>DHWV01000017.1:5684-9589 GCA_002413355.1 Desulfobulbaceae bacterium UBA5173
CGCGCGGAATGATCGTCACCTTGTGAATCGGATCCGTTCCAGGCAGTAAGCGGGCAACCACCGCATGGCCAGCCTCATGATAGGCGGTGATTTCTTTTTCCTGATCCGAAATGATCATGGATTTGCGTTCTGCGCCCATCATCACCTTGTCTTTGGCCTTTTCCAGCAGCTCGATAGTGATCTCTTCCGCGCCCTGTCTCGCCGCCATCAAAGCAGCCTCGTTGACCAGATTCTCGAGATCTGCGCCGGAGAAGCCAGGTGTGCCGCGTGCGATCATTTCCATGTTCACCGAGGCGGCCATCTTGGTTTTCTTACCGTAGATGTCGAGAATCATCTGGCGACCTTTGATGTCAGGAATCGGCACCACCACCTGGCGGTCAAAACGGCCTGGCCGGAGCAGGGCTGGATCGAGCACGTCGGGCCGGTTGGTAGCGGCGATGATGATCACGCCCTCGTTGGCGTTGAAGCCGTCCATCTCGACCAGGAGCTGGTTGAGAGTCTGCTCGCGCTCGTCATGGCCGCCACCCAAGCCTGCTCCACGATGCCGCCCGACCGCATCAATCTCGTCAATAAAGATGATGCAGGGCGCATTTTTGATGCCTTGGTTGAACAGGTCACGCACCCGTGACGCGCCCACGCCGACAAACATTTCGACAAAATCTGAACCGGAGATGGTGAAGAAGGGGACCTTGGCCTCGCCTGCGATGGCTTTGGCGAGCAGAGTTTTGCCCGTGCCAGGAGGGCCAGCAAGCAGCACGCCCTTGGGTATCCTACCGCCCAGCTTGGTGAACTTCTCCGGGTCTTTGAGGAAATCAATGATCTCCTCCAGCTCGTTTTTGGCTTCGTCTATCCCGGCCACGTCCTTGAAGGTGATCTTAACCTCGCCTTCTTCCTGCATCTTGGCCCGTGTCCTGCCGAAACTGAGCGGGCCACCTTTGCCGCCCATCTGCATCTGGCGCATGAAAAAGACCCAGACACCAATCAGCAGGAGCATCGGGAACCACGAGATGAAGAGCGACAGCCAGAGCGATTCTTTGTCCGGCTCTTTGACTGCAATATCCACACCCGCCTTGCGCAGCATGGGAAGCAGCTCCACGTCGTGCGGCATCATGCTGACTACGTTGCGGCCATCCGCGCCGGTGCCGTAAATCTTGTCGCCCTTAACCAGCACCTTGCTGATCGCGCCGTTCTCAACGCTGGTCAGAAACTGGCTGTAGCTGATCTCGTCGTTTCTCGGTCTGTCTGTGGACGGCACGCTGAACAGCTTGACCAGCACAATCGCGGTCAAGGCGATCACCAGCCACATGCTCAGGTTTTTATAGAAGTTATTCATTCATCTGCAAGAGGAAATGGGAGTTGAGGGCATCGTTCCGGCAGTCGCCTTCAGTTCACAGTATGACCTGCCTGCCGGTCAGTCAATGGCGGAAGAGAATTCCTGCACGGTTTTCACCCCGATTTCCTGTTCAGCCAAGGCAGCAATGGCCTGCGCCATTGAGACTGCGCCGCTGACCGTGGTGGTGTACGGGATGTGATAATTTAGGGCCGCCCGGCGGATGAAGTAGGAATCTTCCGTAGTTCTGCTGCCGGACGAAGTATTGACTATCCACTGTACCTGACCATCCTTGAGCTTGTCAAGAATATGGGGTCTGCCTTGGGAAATCTTGTTGACCCGCTCGCAGGCCAGCCCGTGTTCAGCCAGCTTATCTGCCGTGCCCTGGGTGGCGAGGAGAGTGAAGCCCTGCTTGATCAGGGCGGCGGCTACTGGCACCACCGGTTCTTTGTCAGAATGACGGACGCTGATAAAGACGCAGCCGCTCTTTGGCACAATCTGGTTCGCGGCCTGCTGCGACTTAGCCAAGGCGAGGCCAAGGTCACTGTCTATCCCCATGACTTCCCCAGTGGATTTCATCTCAGGGCCGAGCAGGGTATCCACATTCTCAAAGCGGTCAAAGGGGAAGACCGCCTCTTTCACCGCCCAGTGTTTAATCACAACTTCTTGAGTGAAGCCAAGCTGCTCCAGTGTCATACCCATCATCACCTTGGCCGCGATCCGGGCCAGCGGCACGCCGGTGGCCTTAGAGACGAACGGCACGGTGCGCGAGGCGCGGGGATTGACCTCCAAAATATACAAGGTCTCGTCTTTGACCGCATACTGCACGTTCATCAGGCCGATCACGCCCAGCTCGGCGGCCATCGCCTTGGTGGCGCGGGTGATTTCGGCGATCATTTCCGCTGAAAGCGTATGCGGCGGCAGGACGCAGGCTGAGTCGCCGGAATGAATGCCCGCCTCCTCGATATGTTCCATGATCCCGCCGAGCACGGTCATTTTGCCGTCCGAAATCGCATCCACATCCACTTCAATCGCGTCCTTCAAGAAGCGGTCGAGCAGCACCGGATGCTCGCTGGCGGCAATGGCAGGCAGAGCCATGAACTCGCGGATGCCCTGCTCGTTATAGACGATGCGCATGTTGCGCCCGCCGAGCACATAGGAAGGCCGCATGACCACCGGAAAGCCAATCTTTTCCACCGCCTTCAAGGCTTCCGCCAGATTGTGCGCGATGCCATTCTCCGGTTGCTTGAGGCCGAGCTTTTGCAGCATCTCTTGGAAACGCTGGCGGTCTTCGGCGCGGTCTATGGCATCCGGCGAAGTGCCGACAATGGGTACCCCAGCTTTGGCCAGCGGCACAGCCAAGTTGAGCGGGGTCTGGCCGCCGAACTGGACAATTACTCCGTCCGGCTTCTCGCGCTCAATGATGCTGAGGACATCCTCTTTAGTCAGCGGCTCGAAATAGAGGCGGTCAGAGGTGTCGTAGTCGGTGGAGACGGTCTCTGGATTCGAGTTGACCATGATCGACTCAACCCCGATTTCCTCTAAGGCGAACGCGGCATGAACGCAGCAGTAGTCAAACTCAATGCCTTGGCCAATGCGGTTAGGGCCGCCGCCAAGGATCATGATCTTCGTGCGCGCAGACGGCTCAGACTCGTTCTCCTGATCGTAGCAGGAGTAGTAGTACGGCGTATAGGACTCGAACTCAGCGGCGCAGGTGTCCACCAACTTATAGACTGGTAGTATGCCGAGCTGCTTGCGCAGATTGCGGATTTCATCCTCGCTTGTGCCGGTGAGATGAGCAAGCTGCACATCCGAGAAACCGTATTGCTTGACCGTGAAGAGGAAGTCCGCATCCAGCCCGGCCAAGCCGCCCACCTTGATCCGCAGGCCCATGTCCACGATCTGCCGCATGTTGGTGAGGAACCACGGGTCAATCTGGCTGAGTGCATAGATTCGCTCAATGCTCATGCCCCGGCGCAAGGCCTCGAAGAGATAGAGAATCCGCTTCGAGTTCGGTCTGCTCAGACCGAGATTCAGGTCATCCTGATGCAGGCCGCTCAGGTCGCTCTTGCCGTCAAAGCCAAAGCCGCTCCAGCCGATCTCCAGTGAACGCAGCCCCTTCTGGAACGCTTCCTTAAAGGTGCGGCCCATGGCCATGGTCTCGCCGACCGACTTCATCGCCGTGGTCAGGAAATCATCCGCTTCCGGGAACTTCTCAAAGGTCCAGCGCGGAATTTTCACCACGCAGTAGTCGAGTGTCGGCTCAAAGGCGGCGCAGGTTTCTTTGGTGATGTCGTTTTGCAGCTCGTCCAAGGTGTAGCCGACCGCCAGCTTGGCGGCAATCCGGGCGATAGGAAAGCCGGTGGCCTTGGAAGCCAAAGCCGAGGAACGCGAGACGCGGGGATTCATCTCGATGACCATCAGCTCGCCGTCCTTGGGATTGACCGCAAACTGGACGTTCGAGCCGCCGGTCTCCACGCCGATTTCCCGGATGATGGCGATGGCCGCGTCGCGCATGTTCTGGTACTCGGCATCGGTCAGGGTCTGCTGCGGGGCCACGGTGATCGAGTCGCCG
>DHWV01000017.1:9844-10439 GCA_002413355.1 Desulfobulbaceae bacterium UBA5173
TCGCCGGTGTGCACGCCCATCGCATCAATGTTTTCAATCGAGCAGATGATGACCACGTTGTCCTTGCGGTCGCGCATCACTTCCAGCTCGTACTCTTTCCAGCCGAGCAAACTGCGCTCCAGCATGATCTCGGTGGTCATGGAGAGATCAAGCCCGGCTGTGCACATTTGCTGCAACTCCTGCCGGTTGTAGGCCACGCCGCCGCCTGTGCCGCCGAGGGTGAAGCTGGGCCGGACAATGACCGGAAAGCCGATCTCCTCGCCTGCGGCCATTGCTTCGTCCAGCGTATGGACGATGGCAGATTTCGGCACGTTCAAGCCGATCTTGCGCATCGCGTCGCGGAACTCCTCGCGGCCCTCGGCCTTGCGGATGACCTTCGCGTCCGCAGCCAGCATCTCCACGCCGTATTTCTCCAAGACCCCGCTCTCCGCCACCTTGATCGCGGTGTTGAGCGCAGTCTGGCCGCCGAGCGTGGGCAGCAGCGCGTCAGGCCGCTCCCGCTCAATCACTTTGATCAGATATTCCGGGGTGATCGGCTCGATGTAGGTGCGGTCGGCCAGGCCGGGATCAGTCATGATCGTGGCCGGATTGGAGT
>DHWV01000017.1:10678-20689 GCA_002413355.1 Desulfobulbaceae bacterium UBA5173
ATGATCGTGGCCGGATTGGAGTTGATCAGCACCACCTCATAGCCCTCTTCTTTCAGGGCCTTGACCGCCTGCGCGCCGGAGTAGTCGAACTCGCAGGCCTGGCTGATGATGATCGGGCCGGAGCCGATGATGAGAATCTTATGGATGTCTGTGCGTTTAGGCATGGCGAATTGTGCGATAGTGTACGCTGACAGGCAGCGATCTTTTTCAAAAACAGGCTGCAACAGCTTGGTGCTCGGAGTATGACACCTATGACTCGCTCGGTATCATAGGCATGACTCCTTCCGTGTCATATATATGACTCCCATCGTATCATACGTATGACTCCAGCCGAGTCATACGTATGGGACGCTGCGCCCTGCTATTTCCGCCCTTCCATCAGGCCGATGAAGCGGTCGAAGAGATAGACGGCGTCGTGCGGGCCGGGCGCGTGTTCCGGGTGATACTGCACGGAAAAGGCAGGATATTCTTGATGCCGCATTCCTTCCAAACTGCCGTCGTTCAGGTTGATGTGCGTCACTTCGACGGTCGGCGGCAGGGATTGCGGATCAACGCAGAAGCCGTGGTTCTGCGAGGTGATCTCCACTTTGCCGGTCTGCAAGTCCTTCACCGGCTGATTGCCGCCGCGATGACCGAATTTCAGCTTGAAGGTGCTGCCGCCATACGCGAGGCCAAGCATTTGGTGGCCAAGACAAATGCCGAAAATCGGTTTCTTGCCGAGCAGGGCGCGGATGTTCTCCACCACGCCTTCCACGCCCGCCGGATCGCCGGGGCCGTTGGAGAGAAACACGCCGTCGGGGTTCAGGGCCAGCACTTCGGCTGCCGGAGTGGTCGCGGGCACGACCAGAACGCTGCACCCCTTTTCCGCCAGAATGCGCAGCTGATTGTATTTGATGCCGAAGTCGTAGGCGACCACCTTGAACCTGCCGCCTGCGGGAAAGTCGGCACTCGCAGCCGGGCCGCCTTTGTCCCAAGCGTAGGACTTGGCGGTTGTCACGCCTGCCACCATATCCTGGCCAACTAATCCAGCCCACTGCTTTGCCTTTTCCACCAGCGAAGCCTCATCAAGGTCTTCCGTGGAGATGACCGCCTTCATCGCTCCCCGCTTGCGGATGATCCGGGTCAGCATCCGGGTGTCGAAGCCCTCTATGCCGAGCACGCCGAACTTGCAGAGGAAGTCGGCTAAGGTGCCGCTGGAGCGGAAATTGCTCGGCACAGCCTGATATTCGCGCATCAGGAAGGCGCGGGGATGGACGGCGGCAGACTCCATGTCCTCGGCATTGATGCCGTAATTACCGATCAGCGGGTAGGTCATCGTCACCATCTGGCCAGTGTAGGAGGGGTCGGTCAGGATTTCCTGATAACCGCTCATGCTGGTGTTGAACACGATCTCCCCGGCGGCCTCGCCCGGCCCGGTGAAGGAGCGGGCGGTCATGACAGTGCCGTCTTCAAGCGCGATAAGTGCTTTCATATAGTTATTTTTTCAGATTAGATTCAGGAAAATCTGGAATTGCGCCAGCAAAGCGTTTGACAAATTCTTTTGCGGATAATGGATTGCTGCCGCCAGATTCTACCGGCAGGATGATAACCTCAATTTTCTCGTAAGCATTGAACTCAGGCGGCAGTTTAATCAGAACTTGCTGGTCTTGAATTATATGGATTTGGCGCAGAGCTAACATGCATAAAGCAACTATGATTTAATTATGGTGGACTCTCTTGGCATCCTTCCTTTCTCCTCTAACACCCAACGACCAAGCTGTGCGGGCAAACGAGTGTTTTGTTAGGGGCTGCTAAGAGCATTTACTTCACTTGGCATTTGATATACATACTTATATACAGACTCCACTAGGCTAAATACTGCTTTGGCTTCTTTCTCTGACATAGAAACATTTACTATCGGATCTTTTCCTGGATGAGCACCTACATTTCCCTTTTTCCTGATTGTGTCCGCCATTTGGTACACAAGATCAGGAATTAGGTTTTGATCCTTAAGTTCTTTAAGTTGATCAAACAAATTGTCCTTTGGATTTGCCCCTTTTTCTTTTGCACATGACTGTAGAGAGCGTCTACACATGACAGTGGCGGCATTCCATGCGCCAATAGATATACATATAGCTGCCTCGCGCAAATCAGTTGCTATCTCCGCAGGAATACTTGGATGGGGAAAATGCCCTGTAGGTGGAAACTGAGTTTCTATATTTGATTCAGTTGGAAATGGCACCTCAACTCTGCGCGTATGGAGAAATATATGCTCGCCACATGCGGTACACCGCAAGACATATCGAGTTATATGACCGTGAATCTGGGTAAGAACAGCTTGGCTGGGATACCAAACAATCTTGAACTGTGTTTTCGCACGACACTCGGGGCATTCAAAAATCAGTCGAGTAAAATCGTTTTTCTCAGTAACTGGCACTTTCATTCTTTGCCCCCTAACAATGACGATCCAGAGATAACAAGTGATATTATTTTGTATTGAGCCATTGAACAGCACCAATCTTGGCGATTTGTATTTTGATACCTGATAATCACGATTCCTTCTTCAGCCTATCAGTCCGCGACTGTTCCTGCCGCTGGCGTTGAAGCTCCATATAATATCCAACTATCTTTTTCGGGTCATGGCTATGCTCTTTTGAAATTTGATGGCGCACATCCCGTATTCTCTTGATCGCAGGATCATCCTTCATTATCCATTCCTCCAAGCAGTTCAAGCGGGGTCACCAAAACCGGCACATACAATCCCAGCAACGTGTTGACCCGACGGATATGGCCAAACTTATTGGCATTGGCCAAGTGGCGGCAATTCCACGTCAGCAGAAAATCGCACTTGTGAAACGATGCCAGTGCCAAGTGCATCGCATCTCCGACAGGATCGTTCGGCATCACCTTATGCCTGATGTACGCTTCAACGATCTCCTCTATCTCAACAACGATTTCCACAAGTTCCAATGACTGAACATCCGCAGGGCCTCTTCTTTGACAGGATGATTTCCACGGCTGAGTTCATCAAGGACAGCATCGCTTGTGACAAGTTCATCAGTGCGCCGCTCATCCCACCACTCCTGCGTCCAGCCGCGCCGGGCCGCCATGCCTGGCTCAGTACGAACCTCGTGGTAGAAGCTGGGAATGGATGTTTCGATATAAACCTTTGATTTCAGCATGGTCAAAGATTAGTTGTTTTGCAAGTCACCTTCATTAGCTCCCTCATCACCAATTCCGCCTGCCGCAAGGCCGAACCTTGCTGCGATCGAGCCAGCCGTTCCGCTGCCTGACAGACCTGCTGATAACGCTGCTCATCCCGCAGCAGAGCGGAAATCTGATCAGCCAGCTCATCAGTATCACGCGCCTGAAAGCCCGCGCCAGCGGCCAGCACCAGTTCCGCCGCATCCTGATAATCCTGCATAAACGGCCCAAAGCAGACCGGTCTGCGCCAGCGCACTGGTTCCATGATGTTGTGGCCGCCTTTGTTGACCAAGCTGCCGCCGCAGAAATTCACATCGCCGATGGCGTACAAATCAGCCAGCTCGCCGAGCGAATCCACCAGCACGATGTCTGCGCTTCGGCCTCTTTCCCTGCAATCAGAGAGCAGTGCATAATCCAACCCGGCTGCCGTCAACAGATTCCGCACTTCATCCAAGCGGTGCAAATGGCGCGGCGCAATAATCCAGAGCAGCCCCACCGCTGTTTCCGTCCGCAGGCGACGATAAACCGGCAGGAGCAGCTCCTCCTCGCCCGTGCGGGTTGAGCCGCAGATGAAGACCTTTTTCCTGCCCGGACTGAGCAGCCGCCGGTATTTTTCCCGCACTGCTCCGGCATAGGCGGCGGGCAGATCATATTTCAGATTGCCGCAGACATGGATGCGTTCTGGGGCAACGCCAAGCTGACGGTAGCGGTCGCCGTCTTCTTCGCGGATAACCGCCACTGCGGCAAAATTTTTCAACAGATCAGCCATGAAGCCGCAGACACGCTGGTAGCGGCGGAACGAGCGTTCGCTCAACCGCCCGTTGAGCAGGAGCATCGGAACTCCCGCCAAGCCGGTTTCTCGCAGCATGGTTGGCCACAGTTCGGTTTCAAGGCAGACGTAGAGATCAGGCCGCACTGCCCGCAAAGCCGCTGTCACGGCCTGAGGCATGTCTAACGGAGCCAGCTCGCAGTGCACTGTCTGTGGCAGACGAGCACGGGCAGCCTCCAATCCCTGCCGGGTCATAGCGGTGAGAAAAAAATGGCAGCCGGGTATCTGTTCCGTCAGGGCGGCGATCAAGACACGGGCAGCCTGCACTTCCCCCACCGAGGCGGCATGAATCCAGAGCAGCGGGCCGCTCCGCGCGACAATATGTTGATATTTTCCCAGCCGCTGTTCGATTTCCCAGCCGGGAACGGTGTAATTCACTATAGGCAGGACAGCCGAAAGCAGGGCATGAGAAGCCGTGCCGAGTATGCGGTAGAGGACAGGCAGCATGTCAGAATATTCGGTCTTAGCAACCCCCGGCTGTCGTTTTCACCTCTTCGCAAAACAGGCTATTTAAACAGGATTGCCTTGGCGAGTCAAGAGGGAAGCCGTTTTGGCCGGTAAAAATCAGGTTTTGCTTGACAGCAGCGGCTGAAATCTGTTAGCAAACCTTCTGTCCGCTGTTGTTCCGGCGGGAGAATGCGTTCTGCACAAATCAAACCTGTTGTCGGAGGAATTTCATGATCGCCTCATTTTTGCGATTTTTTCCCGCGCTGGCACTGGCCGCTCTGCTTGCTTTTGCAGCCCAGCCGGCCGCAAGCCAGACCGCGACGAATAAAATCGCACCAACCCACCAACCCAAGGAAACCAAAATGAAAGATGGACTGTATGCGAAGATCAAGACCGGCAAGGGCGACATCCTGCTCGCACTCTATTATGATAAAACTCCGCTGACGGTGATCAACTTTGTCGGCTTGGCTGAAGGCACGCTGGCTTACGGCGGCGCAGGCAAGCCGGTCGGTGCCCGCTTCTACGATGGCCTTAAATTTCATCGGGTGATCAAAGACTTCATGATTCAAGGTGGCTGCCCGCTCGGCACCGGCACCGGCGGGCCAGGCTACACCTTTGCTGATGAAATTGTGCCTGCGCTCAAGTTCACCGGCCCCGGCATTCTGGCGATGGCCAACGCCGGACCTGAAACCAACGGCTCTCAGTTTTTCATCACGCATGTCGCTACCCCGCATCTGAACGGCAGGCACACCATTTTCGGCCATGTGGTGGAAGGGCAGGATGTGGTGAATGCAATTCAGCAGAATGATGTGATCAGCACGATTGAAATCATCCGGCAGGGTGAGGCCGCCAAGAAGTTTCAGACTGATCAAGCTGCCTTTGACCGGGCCAAGTCGGAAATCGAGACCAAAAAACAGGCTGCCGCTGGTGAGGAGCAGAAAAATACCCTCAGCGTGATCAAGAAAAAATGGCCCAATGCGCATTGCGAAAAAAACGGCCTCTGCTGGGTGGTGAGCAATGCGGGCCAAGGCAGCACACCGGCGCAAGGCACCAAAATCAGCGTGCATTATACAGGCCGCTTGCTCGAAAATGACCGCAAATTCGACAGTTCCTATGATCGGGGCGAGCCGATTCAGTTTCCGGTTGGTGCAGGTCGGGTCATCCCAGGCTGGGACATGGCCCTTGCCACGATGAAGAAGGGAGAGAAACGCACGCTGATCATCCCGCCGCAACTTGCTTACGGTGCGCAGGGTGCAGGCGGAGTTATCCCGCCCAATGCGTGGCTGGTCTTTGACGTGGAGCTGCTTGATTTCTGATATAGCCAGATCAACATACTTTGAATCGTCGTATCAGTCAGTTCGAGCAAAGCGAGAAATCTCACGCCAAGGGTGACTAGGAGATTCATCGCGGTGCTCGGAATGACATGCAGGTTCAGCTCTAAGGCCTCGTGCCGCAGCAGCGCAGACAAGCGCAAGGATGAGAGGAGAACACCATGAATACATCCCCTCCCTATACCGTCTGAAAAACAGCATAGGTTTTGCGAATCAAAATACCTCCATTCTATATATCAAAATACCTCCCTTCTATATATCAAAAAGGAGCCTTTTTACTATATAGAATGGAGGTAGTTTGATTCGCAAAAAAATTGCATGGTGCTTCCAGCTCTATGAGCTGAGGAGTTCCAAATCCTACGCTCGTGCGCAACGGCTGTGCTCAAGCAGCATACAGTGAACCTGCATGTCATTCCGAGCAACGCGAAGAATCTTCGCTTCTCTTCCTTGAATTGTGTTGCTTTGGCTATAGTGTGACTGATTCGCCTCCTGCGATGTGACTGCGAGTGAATCCACGTTGCGTCTGTCTGGACATTGAAGACAGGCGCAACCCGTTTTGTCTGCTGTCAGTATGACGCTATAAAAGAAATCTCTCAACACAACAGGAGCGCAACATGAAACCATTGATGCGGAAATCCTTGCTGTCTGCTGTCGGATTCTTGGCCGCTGTCCTGCTTTTTCTCTCTCCTGCCCTGCGGTTGCCGGTCTTGGATGACGCTGCGGATACCTATTTTCGCGCCGCAATTACCAAAGGCGGGCTGTCCTACGCCACCTGCCGGATGATCAACGCCTCGGTCTCCATTATTCAAGAATCCAGCCTGCATCTGGAGCCTGCTGGGGTCGGCGTGTCGTTAGCAGTTGGCCAGGCACTTGATCCAGTTGATGATCTGACCGAACGAGTTTCTGATGTTCTGGTCACAGCGGTCACATCGTTGGGCGTGCAGAAGTTAGCCTACGAAATCGGCGTGTCGCTGGCCCCGCCCGCGCTGGCCGTTGTTCTGCTCGTCCTTTCCCTGCTGGTCTGGTTTGGACATGCGCGGGTGAAAACGGTGCAGGACACCTTCACCCGTTTTGCTTTGCTGCTGTTTGTGGCCCGCTTCTGCTTGCCGGTTTCGTCGATGGTGAATGAATTTGTCAATCAGCGGTTCTTTAATGAAAAAATTACCACGGTTAGCAGTAAGCTGGCTGCTGATTCCGCCGGGTTTAACAAGCTAAAGGATTTCTCGCTGCCGGACAGCGGCATTTTGGGTGCTGCCTCGTTTCTCAAGCAAAAGTCAGGAGAGTTTCGCGAAGCCTTGGCAGAAGCGGGTAGCAACATCGGCAGCTTGACCGAAAATCTGCTCCAGCTTGCTTTTCTTTATGTGGGCATTTTTTTCATTCAAGTGATTGTCCTGCCCCTGCTCGTCTTTTTCGTCCTGGCCAAAACTGCCAACGCCTTGTTCGGCACAAATATTCCGCTCATGGCTCTGCCGCCGCAGGACAAGGACTGATGATGCGCTTTGCCGCAGCCTGTAACATAACCTGCCGCTCCAGCAGACTTGTCTGACCGCCCGCATAAGGCATTCCTTTTCCGTCGCGCCGGGTGTAAGCCCATGCTGCCAATAACGCTTCGCTCTCCGGCATGATGACCAGCAGTTTCTCTCGCTGATAGAGCAGCGGCACTTCCTCCCATAAATCCGCCGCCCTCAGTGCCGCAGCGTCCAGTTCGAGCAACCTGCCGGAAACGCTGCCCGCCATATCCGGCTTGATAAAAAGCCAGCCTTCCGACGCAGCATACAGGCTCCAGCCGGGCAGAGCAGCTCTGCGCATTCTGCATGAACAGCCGAAAAGAATCTGCTGAAGCTCCGTGTCCTGCAAGGTGCCGTACACGAACAGCAGCTCAGTTGCTTTGGTATTCACCTTCACGTTCTGTCCGCCGGGATAGCTCGCTGGTGTAGCAGAGGCCCAGTGTTTCTGAATGTGCGGCGGCCCATTCGGTCAGCTTGGTTGCGCCTGCCGCCGGAGAATCAACATACAGCAGGTTGTCCATCAATCCTTTGATCTCCTCCCGCGTGATCATCACGTCACCAAAAATCCTGCCCACAATCCAGCCCACAGCATGGCCGAAAGCGGGAGGCACCGACAGGACAGGTCGCCTGCTGCCGATGATTTGTCCCAGCGTTTCCGCAAGCTCGCGGTAAGTGAATATCTCCGGGCCAACTGCGTCAATAATCCGGTTCTCCCGTTCTTTGCCCTGCTGCACTGCCAGTGCGGCCAAGTCATCAACGTGAATCGGCCTGAGCCGGTACTTGCCATCGCCGAAGACCGGAAAAGCGGGCAGGCGGCGCAAGGCCCAAGTGATGTTGTTGACCAAGATATCCTCTTTACCGAAGATCACCGCAGGCCGCAGAATGGCATAGGACAGGCCACTTTCGATCAGGGCGCGTTCCAAGCGGGCTTTGCCGCTGAAGTATTCGAGCGGCGAATTTTCAGCAGGATTGGTGATGCTGACATGCACCACCCGTTCTACCCCGGCTTCTTTGGCGGCGGCAAACAGGGTCAGCGTGTTCCGCACCGCCTCCTCATGGGTGAAGCAGCGATGATTGAAGCGCACCCAGTAGGTGTTGTACAGCACGGACACGCCCCGGAGCGATTTGGTCAGTTCCTGCGGCGCATCGAAATGAAAGGGAAAAGCCTGCACTCTGCCGCCAAAGGGATTGGTGCGGCGAAAGGAGTTAGTGAGCGTGATCACCGTTTTTCCTTCGGCAAGCAGCCGCTGGGCAATGTACTTTCCTGAAAAACCAAAGCCTCCGGTGACAGCGTGAATTTTCTGTTCATCTTGCATGATGTTGCCCTCCTGTGGCAGCAATGCTGATTGTAGAAAAGTTTATGAAAATATAGGCATACGTGTACAAAAAAGCCGTCAGCAGAGAGGGAGACGTGAACGCCACTTCACGCTTACAGCTCCCGCACAATCTCCGCCACCAGCTGTTGCAAGCGCGGTTCGGCCCGCTGCGCCGCAGCAACAATGTCTTCAATCAGAATCGGAGCAAGGTTGTCCGGGTTATTGACGTTGGCGACCACCGATAGCCCCAGCACACGCAGGCCGCCGTGCAGGGCAGTGAGCACTTCCGGCACTGAGGACATGCCCACTGCGTCCGCACCCAAGAGGCGCAGCATCCGGGTTTCTGCCGGGGTCTCCAAGCTGGGGCCGGGAATGCAGACATACACACCGGAGCAGACTTCGTCCAACCCCAGCTTGGTGGCGCACTGTTCGGCAAGAGTGCGTAATTCCAAGCTGTAGGGTCGCGAACAGTCAGGGAAGCGTGGTCCCCATGCGTCCACATTCGGGCCGCGCAACGGATTGTCCGGCAGCAGGTTGAGATGGTCACGGAAGATCATGATCGCGCCTGCCTGCCAAGCAGGATTCAGCCCGCCGGAAGCGTTGGTGATGATCGCATTTTTCACACCTAACAACGCAAGCACTCGCACCGGAAAGCCAACTTCGCGGGCGGAGTAGCCCTCATAATAGTGAAAACGGCCTTGCAGCACCGCAACCGTCTTTCCCGCCAAAATGCCGCAGACCAGATTGCCTGCATGGCTGGTGACCGTGGAGCGAGGAAAATGGGGAATTGTTTCGTAGGGGATCGTGATGCTGTCGGTCATAGCCTTGGCAATGCCGCCCAAGCCAGTGCCGAGCTGAATCAGGATTTCCGGCAACACGGGCAGTTGTGTGCGGAGGAAGGCGGCGGCCTCTTCTGCCTGCTGTTGGTGCAAAATGATGGCCGACATGGAATCAATACCTCGCCAGCACGTTGTATAGCGTGTCGCGCTCCACCGGCTCGCGTCCCGCTTCCTTGATCAACCGGATCAGCGTCTTGTGGCCCAAAGCCTGTTCGCTCTCGCCGCCCGCCATTCGAGTGATGATCTCCTCCTTCACCGTGCCGTCCATGTCGTCCGCGCCGAAGGACAGGGCCACCTGCGCCAGTTTGGGGCCGATCATCACCCAGTAGGCTTTGATGTGCGGGAAGTTGTCCAGCATCAGCCGGGCCACAGCGATGTTCTTCAGGTCATTCACCCCGGTGGTGCGGGAAAGATCAGCCAGCTCGGTGTTCTTCGGGTGAAAGGCTAAAGGGATGAAAGTCATGAAGCCGCCGGTTTCGTCCTGCGCCTGCCGCAGCGCGTCGAGATGCTCCAGCCGCTCGTCAATAGTCTCAATGTGGCCATAGAGCATGGTGGCGT
>DHWV01000017.1:20928-25123 GCA_002413355.1 Desulfobulbaceae bacterium UBA5173
GTGGCCATAGAGCATGGTGGCGTTGCTTTTCAGGCCGCAGCGGTGCGCGGTCTTGGCCACCCGCAGCCAGCCTGCGCCGTCCAGTTTCTTGGGGCAGGTCAGCTCGCGGATGCGGGGACTGAAGACCTCCGCACCGCCGCCGGGCAGCGAGCCAAGGCCCGCCTCTTTCAGTTCCTCCAGCGTGTCATCAACAGACTTGCCCGCCAAATCCGCCAGATGCTGAATCTCCACGCAGGTGAAGGCTTGAATGTGGACATCAGGCCGCACTGTTTTAATGCCGCGCAGTGCCTCAAGGTAATAGGAATACGGCAGGTCAGGATGAATGCCACCGACCATGTGAATCTCGGTTATTGGTTCATCCAGCCGCTCCCGCACCTTGTCCTTGATCTGTTCGATGCTCATCTCATACGCCAGCTCATGGCCTTTCTCCTTGCCAAAGGCGCAGAACTTACAGAGATTGGAGCAGATATTGGAATAGTTGATGTGCTGATTGTAGATAAAGAAGGCTTGGTTGCCGTTCTTGCGCTCGCGGACACGATTGGCCAGCCAGCCGACGGCCAGCAAATCCGGGCATTCATACAGCCGCCTACCGTCGTTTTGAGAAAGCCTTTCCGCTGCGTTGACTTTGACAAGGATGTCGCCGAGACCGGCCTGTTCGATGAAGGATTCCATGGTATTCGATGATGATGTTCCGCTAAAGAAGATGATTTCTGCAACGAATACACCAGACAGGTGACAATAGCCAGCAAAAAGCAAAGCCCCTTCCGAAGAAGGGGCTTTGCGCAGCGTAAAAAAGGAAGTGGGTGCTGTCAGTCGAGGAAAAAACGCAACTTTTCGCGGCGGCTGGAGTGACGCAGCCGGTTGAGGGCCTTTTTCTCGATTTGGCGGATACGCTCGCGGGAGACATTGAATTTCTTGCCGATTTCCTCCAGCGTGTATTCCGCCTTTTCGCCAATGCCAAAACGCAGACGGATGATCTTCTCCTCGCGGTCGGTCAGCGTGGCCAACACCTCGTTGACCCGGGTGGACAGCTCGCGGTTTTCGACGGTGTCATACGGAGATTCCGCTTCCTGATTTTCCAAAAAGTCGCCGAGTGTGGAATCATCATCGCCCACCGGCGTTTCTAACGAAATCGGCTCGCGGGATGCCTCCAAGATGGCAAGAATCTTGTCCATCGGCAGGTCGGTCAGCTCGGAGATCTCCGTCGGAGTCGGCTCGCGGCCCAGCTCTTTCAGCAAGGAATAGAACGCCTTGAAGAATTGGCTGCGCAGCTCCAAGAAATGCACGGGCAGACGGATGGTGCGGGTCTTGTCCAAGATTGCCCGGGTGATGGCTTGCCGTATCCACCACGAAGCGTAGGTGGAGAACTTGTTACCCTTGGTGTAGTCGAAACGAAACACCGCCCGCATCAGGCCGAGGTTGCCTTCCTGAATTAGGTCAGCCAGCGTCAGCCCTTGGTGCATGTAGCGCTTGGCAATAGAGACCACGAGGCGCAGGTTGGCCCGGATCATGCAGTCCTTGGCGTTTTCAATCGAGCGGCTGTAAGCACCCACACGAGTGTGCAGCTCGATGAGATCGCGCTTGTCCTGATGCTTGGCCGCCGCTTTCTTCACGGTCTGGCGCATGTAGTTGAGCTGCTGTTTCTTAGGCTTCAGCGTGGGGTCACGCCGCTCCCACAGCTCAATCCGTTCCTTCAGCACCTTCAGCTCCGGCACGCCCGGAATATCCTCGCGCACTGCGGTGATGATCGCGCTGAAGCCCTCGCGGATCGACTTGGAGTAACGGGCCTCCTCCTCCGGGCTTAACAGCTCGAACTGGCCCATCTCCCGCAGGTAGGTGGTGGTGGTTTCTTCAGCCTCGTGATCTTCTTCGCCGAGCAGCAGAGAGCCTTCCTCTTCGGCCTCGTCAACATGCAGCTCCTCTTTGCCGACCCATTCCTCGCCGGAAAGCGTCCGCTTCTGCCCTGAGTCCTCGACGGTCACAATTTCAATATTATGGGCGTTCAGGAAATCAAATACCGCCTCAATCGCGCCGGGGTCTTTGACATCATCCGGCAGCAATTTATTGAGATGCTTGAACGTGATGCATCCCTCGCCCTGTCCGGCCTTTAGAAGATCTTCTTTTATGCTTGCAAGCACTTGGCTTCAACCTCCCCGCTTGGTGCGGATGAAATTTTCGGCGCAAAAAAAGATACGCCTGCGTCCGCTTTTGAAATGAATAAATTCATATTATATAGTACATTCCACGGTAAAAAGCAACGCAAGAATTTTCGATGCCGTTTGCTGCGCCGGGCACACCGCCTTGGCTCTTCCTTTCGACCAACAGACTGCAATGACAGAACAAAACGTACAGCCCGGCAGGTTCGGCGAGAATAGAGCCTCCGGCATTCTTCTGCACATTTCCTCGCTGCCCAGTCCGTATGGTATCGGTGATTTAGGCCCGTCAAGCCGTAGTTTCATTGATTTTCTGGCCCAAAGCGGGCAGAGCTGCTGGCAAGTGCTTCCTCTGGTGCCAGTCAGCCCGGCATTCGGCAATTCACCGTACATGAGCAGCTCCGCCTTTGCGGGCAATCCGCTCTTGATCAGCCCTGACCTGCTTGTCCGCGACGGCTGGCTGCGGCAGGAGGAGCTACCGCCTCTGTCCGGCGAGTTCTCGGAATATTTGGTCAATTTCGAAGCGGCGACAGTATGGAAAGAGAAAATGCTGGATCTGGCTTGGCAGCATTTTCTGCGCAGCAGGGATGAAAATCAGCAGGAATCATTTTTTGCCGAGCTGAACGCTAAGCTGCCGTGGCTGCGTGACTACAGTTTGTTCACGGCTCTCAAACAGCATTTTGGACAGCAAGGCTGGTTTGACTGGCCGGAGGAGCTGCGCCAGCATCAGCCGGAAGCTGTTGCGGCGGCAGAGCGGCAGCTTCAGCAGGCGATGCGCCGCTGTCAGTTTGAGCAGCATCTTTTCTTCAGTCAATGGCAGGAGCTGCATGATCACGCGACGGCAAAGGGTATCCGCATTATCGGAGACTTGCCTATTTACGTCGCCCTCGATTCCGCCGATGTCTGGGCGACGCAGGACATTTTCATGCTCTCGCCGAAAACAGGCCGTCCGACCCATGTCGCCGGTGTTCCGCCCGATTATTTCAGCAAAACCGGTCAGCTTTGGGGTAATCCGCTCTACCGCTGGCATAGCCGCGCCGCCGGAGTGAAAGAACGGCTGCTTGACTGGTGGGAGCAGCGGCTGCGGGCAATTCTGTCAGTCGTGGATGTGATTCGCATCGACCATTTCCGGGGCTTTGAAGCCTATTGGTCAGTTTCAGCCAAAGAGGAAACGGCGATGAACGGCAGCTGGCAGAAAGGTCCCGGTCTCCGTTTTTTCAAGGAAATGGAGAAACGCCTCGGTGGCCTGCCGGTTATTGCCGAGGATTTGGGTGTGATCACCCCAGAAGTGGAGGAGCTGCGCGACAGCATGGGTTTTCCCGGCATGAAAATTCTCCTCTTCGCCTTTGACGGCAGCCCGGAGAATGCCTATCTGCCGTGGAACATGAGGGAAAACTGTGTGGTTTATACCGGCACGCACGACAACGACACTGCCGTGGGCTGGTATCTCAGCGGCGAAGTTGCGGCGGAAGCCAAGCGGCAGGCCAAGCAGGCCGCCAACCGCAGCGACGACGAAGCGTCCCGTTTTCATGAGGACATGATGTATTTGGCCATGTCTTCGCCCGCCGCGCTCTGCCTTCTGCCTATGCAGGATGTGCTCGGCTTTGGCAACGACTGCCGGATGAACACCCCTGGCACGACCCAAGGCAACTGGCGGTGGCGGTGCGCTCCCCGC
The DNA here is from genome assembly GCA_002413355.1 of Desulfobulbaceae bacterium UBA5173. Classification (GTDB taxonomy): domain Bacteria; phylum Desulfobacterota; class Desulfobulbia; order Desulfobulbales; family Desulfobulbaceae; genus Electronema. The sequence goes on from DHWV01000017.1 coordinate 24,757, forward strand.
TTTATCACTGCCAGCTTGGCAGAGCAGCTCCAGCACAGCACAGCACTGTTCGGCAGGCTTCCGGCAGAAACAAAAGACGAAAAAGAGGCTTGACAGTGCTATACTAATAGTGTAAAAATATGGGCGTACCGATACGGCCCCATCGTCTAGCGGTTAGGACAGCGGCCTCTCACGTCGTAAGCAGGGGTTCGATTCCCCTTGGGGTCACCAAGTAAAATCAAGGAGTTAGCTCGAAAGAGCTAACTCCTTTTTTGTTTTGTTGGGTTCCCGTGTTGGGCTTTTTACTTCAACTCACCAAATTTCAGCATGAAAAAAAATCAGCTTGAATCAAAAGCGTCCTGCCTGCCGTGGTGGACATGGCTTGTCA
>DHWV01000027.1:0-5155 GCA_002413355.1 Desulfobulbaceae bacterium UBA5173
TCGTCCTTGGCGTGAGATTTCTCGCTCCGCTCGAAATGACAGATACGACGATTCAAATTATGTTGCTCTGGCTATATGTACTATTTCACTTCAAATGAATGAAAATATTCCGCATCTGGTAGATATGAATCTTCTGCGCCGATGGCAATTTGCCATTCGTCTCACACACAAAGCGCACATAAAAGCCTCAGCGGCAGCTGAAAGACTCAATCGTGCTATTGGTATCCCAGTAGTAATACTGTCGACTATCACCGGGACAACCATTTTTGCCTCTATAGACAATTCTCCATCGATGACCGCTAAGATTACCGTAGGCTTACTATCTGTTACAGCGGCTGTTCTAGCAAGTCTACAGACTTGGCTGAACTACAGCGGACGAGCTGAACGCCATCGAAGCGCGGCACTCCAATACGGATCTCTTCGACGTATTGTGGAGGAATTATTGGCTACATTTAGTGACGATCATCCTTGCCCTTCCGAAAGACTCCGTGAAATTCGGGAATGTTGGGATGGAATTGACTCTTCGGCCCCGGCACTACCACAGAAAATATATATGTCAGTTGAGGCTGACGTGAGATCTAAGGGGAAAAGAGAAAAGGTTGACCAAGAGAGTCAGTAGGGCGAGAGAGTAGAGCGATCCCCAGCAGCAGCCGTGTACTCCACATCCGAGTTCCCCTGAAGAAATTTCTTGCCTGTTCAGGCGGAACATGTTTTCCTGCATTGCATGATGCATAAGGACGGCCTGACCGGTCTTCCTTCTTTTCCGCAGCGGCATATCCAACCGAACCTGAATTCCTCTTCTATGAAATCTCTCGGCATCTGCGCCGGTGCTTCCAGCATCTCCATTGCAGGGCTGGAACGAAACGCCTCCGGCACCCATATTCTCTTCTCCCGCTCTCAAGCCCATGACGGTAATCCCCGCCGGACACTGCGCGAGCTGCTTGGCCAGATCGATAATCTTCAGGAATTCAAGATTGCTGCCACCGGGCGGAAGTTCAGAAACATGCTCAATTTTTCCGGCCTCGCCGAGCCGGAGGCGATTGAGCTGGCCGCCGCCTTTCTCGTGCCCAAAGACCAGCCTTGCCGGGTGATCATCAGCGCAGGCGGCGAGACCACAATGGTCTATCATCTGGACGAGGATGGCCGGGTGAGCGAAATTCACACCGGCAGCAAATGCGCCTCCGGCACGGGCGAGTTTTTCCTCCAGCAGCTAGGACGGATGTCCATCACCTTGCAGGAGGTGAGCGCAATGGAGCTGCCGGAGCTGCCGCACAAGGTCTCAGGCCGCTGCTCGGTCTTCTGCAAAAGCGACTGCACCCATGCCCTAAACAAGGGCGTGGCCAAGAATCAGGTGGTGGCCGGGCTGTCCAAGATGATGTCCGGCAAGGTCATGGAGCTGCTCAAAAAGCTGCCCAAAGATGCAGTGATGTTGGTGGGCGGCTGCGCAGGCAACAAGGCGATGATTCATTATTTGCGCGAAGCCTTGCCGGAAATGCGCATCCCTGAGCAGGCCTTTGTTTTTGAGGCTATCGGCGCGGCATTGTGGGCTTTCGATCATGAGACCACGCCTTTTGTTTCGTTGGACACCATTTTTTCTGCGCAGCGGGCCGGACTGGCGACCCTGCCGCCCTTAGCCGAATGCCGCAGGTTGGTTGAATTCAAGCATCAGGAGCGGGGCATTGCTGAGGCAGGCGATCAGGTTATTCTCGGTCTCGATGTCGGCTCTACCACGACCAAAGGCGTGCTGATGCGGCGCAGGGACAAGGCGATCATTGCTGCCGAATACCTACGCACCAACGGCGATCCGATTGGCGCATCGAAGAATGTCTATCGCGCTTTGGCGGAACAGGTCAAGGTGCCGGTGGTAATCGAGGGCTTAGGCGTGACCGGTTCAGGCCGCCAAATTGCTGGTCTTCATGCCCTGACCGACGGCGTGATCAATGAGATTGTCGCTCACGCCACTGCTGCTGTCCATTTTGACCCAGAAGTGGACACCATCTTTGAAATCGGCGGCCAAGACGCGAAATACACCTACATCACCAACGGCGTGCCCAGCGACTACGCCATGAACGAGGCGTGCAGCGCAGGAACCGGCTCCTTTCTCGAAGAATCGGCCAAAGAAAGTCTGGGCATCAAAGTGACGGACATTGGCGACACCGCTTTCCGGGCCACAGCTCCGCCCAACTTCAGCGACCAGTGCGCGGCCTTCATTGGGTCGGACATCAAACGCTCAGTGCAGGAAAACGTGCCGCTGGAAGACATCGTGGCCGGGCTGGTCTATTCCATCGGCATGAACTACAGCAACCGGGTCAAAGGCAGCCGTCCGGTGGGCAAAAAGGTCTTTGTTCAAGGCGGAGTCTGCTACAATCAGGCCGTGCCTGCGGCCTTGGCCGGGCTGACTGGAAAACAGGTGGTGGTGCCGTCCGAAGCCGGGCTAATGGGTGCCTTTGGCGTGGCCTTGGAGGTCGAACGGCGGATGGAGCAGGGCCTGCTTGCCGCGCAGCAGTATGATTTGCAGGAACTGATCAGCCGGGACGTGGAATACGGCGAGCCGTTCAAATGTGGTGGCGGCAAAAACTGCGACCGGGGCTGCGAAATCGCCCGGATCAAAATCAAGGGCAAGGTGTATCCGTTCGGCGGCATCTGCAACCGCTACGACAACCTCATTCATAACCGCAAAGTTGAAGCGGGCGACTACGATCTGGTCATTCAGCGTGAACGCCGCGTCTTTCGTGATCTTGCCGCTGCTGATCCCACAGATAAACGCCCGACTGTGGGCATGAACCGCTCCTTCCTGATCAACACCTTCTTCCCCTTCTTCAACGCCTTCTTTGCCGCACTGGGCTTCCGGCTCACTCTGCCTGCCGCCCAAGATCCACGAGGCGCGGATCAGCAGGGTTCTTCGTTCTGCTATCCGGTTGAGATCGCCCACAACTACGCTGCCGCCCTGATTGCAGAAAAGCCGGATCGCATTTTTCTGCCCCACTTGCGTGGCCTAGATTACGGCGAGCATGACAAAACTTCCTGCACCTGTGTTCTGGTGCAGGGCGAACCCTACTACCTGCGCACTGCTTTTCCCGCTTTGGAGAGCGGCAGTAACGTTATTTCGCAAGTGCTTGACTTTTCTAAAGGCTACAGGGCAGACCGGGCAGCTTTCCGCGAACTGGCTGGAAAACTCTGTGCTGATCTGAGCAAAGTTGACGAAGCCATAGAAAAGGCGGCAGCGTCCCAAGCGGAATTCACCAAGGACATCCGCGAGATGGGCAGGCCGGCTCTCGCCGCCTTGGAGCAAGAGCCGGCCAAATTTGGCGTGGTGGTTTTCGGTAGACCCTACAACAGCTTTGCCAGCGTGGCCAACAAGGGCATTCCGGCCAAATTTGCCAGCCGGGGCATTGCGGTGATTCCTTTTGACATGCTGCCGTATTGGGAGGAGAAGCTGGCCGAGGACGACAACATGTACTGGGCAATGGGGCAAATCATCCTCAAAGGCGCACGCTTTGTCGAAAAACATCCCCAGCTCTACGGCGCGTACATCACCAATTTTTCCTGCGGGCCGGATTCCTTCTTGGTCAGCTTCTTCCGGGGCATCATGGGCCGCAAGCCCTCGCTGACCTTGGAACTGGACAGCCACACCGCTGACGCAGGCTTGGAGACGCGGATTGAGGCATTCTTGGACATTATCCGCTATTACCGTGAAATTCAGAAGAAAGCCCCGCTGCTCAAGCGCGCCGAAGCACCGTTTCAAGCCGCAGTGATTGAAGAGCGCAAGGGCGTGACCGGTGTCAGAAAGTCTGACGGCAGCTGGCTGCCCTTAACTAATCCAAAGGTGCGGCTGCTGGTTCCGGCCATGAGCCGCTACGCCACGCCGCTGCTGGCCGCCGCCTTTGCCAGAGTCGGCATTCATGCCGAGGTGCTGCCGCCTGCGGACGAGGACATTCTCAAGCTGGGCCGGGGTCATGCTTCGTGCAAGGAATGCCTCCCCCTGCAAACCACCCTTGGCGGTCTGCTGCACTGCGCCCGGCAGCGCAAGGACGGCGAGGTGTTGATCTACTACATGGCCAGCTCGGACGGCCCCTGCCGCTTGGGCCAGTATCATGTCTATACCAAACGGGTGATTGAGCAGCATAAAATCCAGGATGTGGCCATGTTCACGCCCAGTTCCATGAACGGCTACTGCAATCTGGGCGATGATTTCCTGCGGGCTGCTTGGCGGGCGATTGTCATCGGCGACCTGTTCGATGAGATGTGGTCCACGGTGTTGGCTGGAGCAGTCAACCGCGAAGAAGGCTTGCGCATCTTCCACGAGGAGTATCAGGCAATTGTTGGGGTTATCAGTAGGCGGTGGCCAGTCATTGCCAGCCAGCTTTCGCGCAGCGCGGCCCGTCTCAGCCAGATCAAGCTGAAAAAGCCGTATGCCGAGCTGCCCAAACTCTCGCTGATTGGCGAAATGTATGTCCGCCATGACCCGATTTCGCTGCAAAACTTGATAGAACGGCTGGCTGACCGGGGCTTTGTTGTCCGCACCGCGATGATCAGCGAGTACCTAAAGTTCATTGATTGGCTGATCAAGCACCGCATTGAAGGCGAGCCGAGCAAGGGCTTTGCCATCCGGGGACAGGTCAAAAAATATTTTGATCAGGCCATCCGCAAACGGCTTGCGCCTTCCGGGCTGTTCTTCCACGACGGCGCCGCGCCGATTGAACCGGTTCTCGATGCGGGCAAGAAATTTGTCTCGCCCTATTTCACTGTGGAAACCATTGTCACGGTTGGCTCGGCTTTGCATGAAATTCTGCATCCTTCCTGTGGCATTATTTCCATCGGGCCGTTCGGCTGTATGCCCTCGCGGGTGGCTGAGGCGGTGTTGAGTGAGAAATTCACGACCACAGAGAAGGCGTTGCTTAACGGCGCAGACCAGCATTGGCAGCCTATTTTAGCCAAAGAGCGCAAGCTGCCTTTCATCGCCATTGAGACCGACGGCAACCCCTTCCCGCAGCTTATCGAGGCGCGGATGGAGGCGTTCTGCCTGCAAGCCCAGCGGTTGAATGAGCAGATGCTGGCGTGTCGGTAAGGGGAAGGAGGCGGCAGGGTTGTGCAAACGGCCCTGCCGCATTTTTTCATCGCAACTAATTTAATAAATTACCCCGCCCCAAGGGGC
>DHWV01000027.1:5463-9187 GCA_002413355.1 Desulfobulbaceae bacterium UBA5173
AGACCCGCAGCTTCGCAATAAATTATGTCTGTTCCAAAAGGATACGAGAGGCAGATTATTTTTCTGTGTACATTCTTCAGCTTTTTTTCTACCTGGAGAGGTGCTTATAAAGTTACGGATTGGTTTGGTGGTTTTCGAGATGTAAATTTTTACCTTCGAGATGCAGATTTTCACATTCATTTTTTATTTTCTTTTTATACTGCATTTATAATTTTTTTCATTTTATATAAAACGCTTGCGGCGAATATTGGAGATGAGAAATCCGCAAAGAGTGAAAGTGATACGGATAATAGCAGCGTATCAACTCCTTACATTTTATCCATAATGATAGTTCTCGGATTATCCCTTTCTCTTTCTGTGGTTGGATTGCTTGAAGGATACAGGGATTACGAAAAAAATAATTTATCAAAAATAGATGATATCGTAGATGAAAACAGTAAAATCAAGCCAGAATCTCTTAAAGATGCTGAAGAATCATACGTTTATGGACCGACAAAAAAATTATTGGAAGAGTTAGGAAAGAAAACCGCTCGATACAGAAATGATTCAGCGAAGATCGAATCTCTTGATAAAGAAATAGCACACCTTGAGGATCAAGAGAAAAAAGATATGGAACTAAAGAAACAAAGATTAGATATTTTATCTAAAGGAATTTCAAAGAAGAAAGAGATTAAACGTGGAATCGCAACACGTTTACTTGATTCAAAGCAAGACAACAGCATTCGCGATCAACTAAGCACATTGTATAAAGAAAGAGGAAATATCGCTACATGTGCAAAATATAGCGACAAAATAACTGTGTTAAATAATTACACAGAAGAAATAAGTAAGTTTATTCTTGGGTGTGAAGACGATAAAATTTCTAAATTCAGAGAAACTTTTTATAGAGCAAGAAATGAGCTGGATGTCGGTAGCGAAGAAATTCAAAGTATTAATTTGGAAATCGACCAGAACAAGTTAAAGAAACTGAATGAAAAAGAGCGCGCTCTGGAAAAAATAAATGAAGAAAAATCTTTTGTTGAGATATTTAAATCTCCTGAGAAAGAAAGTCATTGGATATTGATAATTTTCTTCGCGCTTATTGGTGATGTTGTTCCAGTTCTGATATCGTTAAAACATAGCAAACCAGCTACAGTATTAGATGTACTGCAAGCAACCATTAAGTGGTTTCATGAGATAGCAAAAAAGATTGAAACTATAGATTTCATACCGACTGTCTCAAGATCAATATTGGGCTTTTTGTTCGGAGGGCAAAATGATGATAAGAAAGATGATAAATGTTGGTGCGGAACTATCTATAGATCTGCTATGGAGATTATCAGGGCATTAATGAGTATTCTTATTGAATTTGTTGTTTTTATTGTATTCTTGCGAGTATCATTAAAAATGATTTTTGGGGATACAGGATATAAAAAAATATATGATTGCTTCCAAAGCTATTTTTAGTTAAACCAGAATTCCTTAGCCATATATATAGAAAATGTTATTGTAAAACAGCAATATACTGATTTTTCTTTCATAACTATAGCCGCATATTGTTAAAAAATGGAAATGACAGCCGTTGTCATCAAAGAAGGCTTCATCGAGCTGTGCAGCCTGCTGAAGTTGGAGAACATGGCCTCCAGCGGAGGCGAGGCCAAACAGCTCATCAGCAGCGGGCTGGTGCGGGTTAACGGCGAGCTGGAAAGCCGGAAACGCAGAAAGCTTGTCCCTGGCGATGTGGTGGAATGCGGCGGCAGGCACGTGAAAATCGCTGTCGAATGATCGGGTTCTGTTTTTTTTCTCCCCGCTGCGTCGCGCTGCTGGCTCTTCTCGCCGTTGCTGCCTGTCGGCAAATTCCTCCTGCTGACTCCTCGCCAGCCCAGCTTGCCGCCGTCATTGTTAAAGAATATCCGCATGACCGCGCTGCGTTCACCCAAGGACTGGCTTGGGACACAGGTGCTGTTTATGAAAGCACGGGCCTGTTCGGCCAATCTTCCTTGCGCCGGGTTGATCTGATGAGCGGCAATGTCATGCAGCGACGGAATTATGGCAGCCAATTTTTTGCCGAAGGCCTCACGGTGCTGGGAGACAGCATTTACCAGCTCACATGGCGCAACGGAGTTATTTTTCAATACGACAAAGACAGCTTCGCCCTGCGCCGCACTTTTTCGTGGCCGCACGAAGGCTGGGGAATCACTCATGACGGCAGCAGTCTGATCATCAGCGACGGCTCGGCGGTGCTCTATTTTCTTTCCTCCGAGAATTTGACCGAGCAGCGGCGGATCGTCGCGCATGACGGCGGACAGGAAATTAACCGCCTCAACGAGCTGGAATATGTCAGCGGCTCCATTTATGCCAATGTCTGGCGCGAGTGCCGGATTGCGGTAATCAACCCGGCGGACGGGGCGGTGACCGCGTGGATTGACCTCTCCGAACTCTGCGCCCGAATGCAGGGCGATGACCAAGAAGCTGTCCTCAACGGCATCATGCACGACCCGGACAGCGGCAGGCTTTTTGTGACCGGCAAACTCTGGCCCGCGTTGTTTGAAATCAAAACCGTGCCGCGACAGCCCTGAACGAAGCTGATCATGCTTTTTTCACGGCGGTGTTTGCTTTTCTCTGCTAACGCTGATAAAATGTGGGCGATCTTTTATCCGCAGCCCAGAGCTGGCTCTGGCGAAAACGCGATTCCTCAACAAGGAGCATCCCATGTTCGACCAGGACATACCCCCGGCCTACACCTTTGATGACGTCCTGCTCGTCCCGTCAGCTTCGGAAGTGCTGCCGTCCGAGGTCTGCCTTGCCACCCGGCTCACCGATTCCATCTATCTCAACGCCCCGCTGGTTTCCGCCGCGATGGACACGGTGACCGAGCACCGCACTGCAATTGCGATGGCCAGAGCGGGCGGCATCGGCATTATTCACAAGAACATGTCGATTGAGGAGCAGGCGAGAGAGGTCAGGCGGGTGAAGAAATCCGAGTCCGGCATGATTGTTGATCCCGTCACGGTCACGGAAGAACAGACCGTGGCTGAGGTGGAGGAGATCATGGCCTCGTGGAAGATTTCCGGTCTGCCGGTGCTGCGCGAGGGTCGGCTGGTGGGCATCGTCACCAACCGTGATTTGCGCTTTGTCTCCAGCGGCGATTTGCGCGTGAAGGATGTGATGACCAGCGGCAAGCTGGTCACCGTGCGCGAGGGCATCAGCCTTGACCACTGCAAGGCACTGCTCCATGAGCATCGAATTGAGAAATTGCTGGTGGTTGATGAGCAGGAGAATTTGAAAGGCCTGATCACCATCAAGGATATAGAAAAAATTAAGCAATACCCGCAGGCTGCCAAGGATAGCAGTGGCCGACTACTGGTCGGTGCCGCCATCGGCGTGGGGCCGGACATGCCCGACCGCACAGAAGCCTTGGTCAGAGCTGGGGCGGACGTGATCGTTCTTGATTCGGCGCACGGCCACTCGGCAGGCATCCTTCAGGCGGTGCGTGAACTCCGAGCCTCTTGGTCAGAGCTATCAGTCATTGCGGGCAACGTCGCCACAGCCGAAGGCACCGCTGCCCTGATTGAGGCCGGAGCCAATGCGGTTAAGGTCGGCGTGGGACCGGGATCTATTTGTACCACCCGCATCGTCGCCGGGGTGGGCGTACCCCAGCTCACCGCCTTACAAAACGCGGTCAGGGCCGCGAAAGAAAAACACATCCCGATCATTGCTGACGGCGGCATCAAATTTTCCGGCG
>DHWV01000084.1 GCA_002413355.1 Desulfobulbaceae bacterium UBA5173
TTTTTACCAACTGCGTAACTCCTATCCGTATTCAATAGATGTTTTTTTATATATATCATTTGTTATTGTTAGCCCTGTTAATTTGTTGAAAACCAAACTAACGTATCTTTTTTGCTACAAAAAGACCGTTGATAACTTTGTGGGAAATCTCTGAGCAGCCTGTTTATTCTGCGGCAAAAAAAAAGTTTTCAACAGGTTGCCAAGAACTTTTCAACAAGTTATCAACACTCGATGATGAACACGATTCTCAAAGAACTGCTAAAGCAGGGCGTGAAAGAGCAGGTCTTTCACGGTGCGGCTGCGGCGATTGCCTGCGGAACCGGCGTAGCCCGCCGGACGGCCTTTGCTTTTGCCGGAGTTATGGACAGTCGCGACCAATCGCTGGTGACGGCAGCGACCTTGTTTGATTTGGCTTCCTTGAGCAAAGCCTTGTCAACCGCCTTGCTTTGCTTCAGCCTTTTTGCCCAAGGGAAGATGTCGCCAGACGACCGCATCGCCGACCTGCTGCCGGATGAGAACATTCCGCCGGCCAAAGCGCAAATTACCCTGCGCGGCCTGCTCTCGCATTCTTCCGGCTTGGCCGCGTATCAGCCGTTGTTCCGAGATTTCGCGCCAGTTCAACATCAAGACAGCAAGGCCCGGCTGCTCCGTTTGATTCTTGATGAGCCGCTGGCTTATGCGCCGGGCAGCCGTTGCCTGTACAGCGACCTCGGCTTCATCCTCCTCGGTCATCTTGTGGAAACCTTGACCGGCAAGAATTTGGCCGCGAATTTTCGCGAACTGGTGGTGGCCCCGCTATGTTTGGAAAAGGAGCTGTTCTATTGTCCCGGCGAGGCGGAGCGGCTGCGCTGCGCTGCCACAGAAGATTGTCCATGGCGGGGAAGAATAATCCAAGGCGAGGTGCACGACGAGCACTGCTGGCTGCTCGGCGGCGCGGCGGGGCACGCAGGACTGTTCGGCACAGCGGCTGGGGTGCTGCGGCTCTGCGGGGCGATTCTGGATGCCTGGAAAGGGAACATTGATGCACGTTGCGCTTGGGCAGCTCTTCTGCCGCAGGCTCTGCGACGGCAGCTTGACGATCAGACGTGGTGCATGGGCTTTGACACGCCCACAGCCGGAGTCTCCAGCAGCGGCAGATATTTTTCTCCGGCCAGCGTCGGCCATCTTGGCTTCACCGGCACATCCTTCTGGATTGACCCGGAACGAGAGCTGATTGCCGTCCTGTTAAGCAACCGGGTGCATCCCAACCGAGAGAATACAAAAATCCGCCAATTCAGACCGTTTTTTCATGACGCGCTATCCACGCTTACCCCGTGATCGCGGTACACGTGGACAATATTTTCCATCATCCGTTTCAGGCCGTACTTCGCGGCGATGTCTCGTCGTTGCCGCTGAACCAACCCTTTGTCTTGGGCAGTGTGGGTCGATAATTCGAGCAGGGCCTTCGTTGCGGCGGCCACATCCCCGTAATCCACCAAGCGATATGTGCGAACAAACTCCAACGGCTCCAAGATGGACGGTGTGCGGCAGGTCAGCAGCGGCAGGCCGTAGAGCAGGCCCTGAATGAAGGACTGGGAGATGCCCTCGGTCTCGTAGGAGGAGAAAAAAATCATGTCCATCGCCGAGAAAAATCGCTCCGGGTCTTCGCGGTGGCCAGTAAGGATGAACCTGTCCTGCACCCCGGCTTTGGCGATAGCTTCTTCAAGCAGAGCGCGGCCATTGCCTCCACCGACAATCATAAATTTGAACTGCTTAGGCAGAGACTCCGCTGTCCGAGCGATGAACTCGTGCCCCTTGTAATGGCGCAGGAAAGCCACGTTGCCGACTAGCACATCCGCATCGGCAAGACCGTATTTCCGCCGGATGTCCTCGCGGTCGCGAGAGGAGAACTGAAACCGTTCCTCGTCAATGCCAGTGGACTGTACCACAATTTTTTCGCGCCGCACTCCTTGTTCAGCTATTTGTATGGCGATGGCTTCGCTGCACGCAAAAATAATATGGGGAAAGGCGTTGTAGCTGAAGGCTGAAGAGACTGGAGCCAGCACATGCCGGGTACGAGCGATCAGCGGCACGCCGCAGAGTCGGGCTGCGCAGCCAGCCATCCACGAATCTTCAGAGGAATGGGTGTTGACAACCGCAGGCTTTAGCTGCCAGAGGAGCCGTAATAGCTTCAGCCAAGCTGGCACGTTGAACTTGGAGGAAAAATCTATGTAATACAATGAGAAGCCTTCCTCACCACAGCGGCGGGCTAGCTCCGCGCCTTCACGGACGATCAGGGCAGTACGGAAGCCGAGCTTGCGCATCTCCCTCAGCTCAGTCAGGGTGCGGATTTCTTGGCCGCCCCAGGAGCGCGACCAGTCAGTATGAACTATCAGCGGCTGACTGTTCAAGGTTTATTCGACGGTTGAGACTACAGGCAGGATGAAATAAAAGTTGTTGCCCTCGGCGGTGGCCTCGTAGCCGACGATTCCGCCGTGCAGCTCGACCACATGCTGGACAAACGACAGGCCGTGGCCGGTGCCGTGAATGCCCTGCGTGTCCTTGCCGCGCACCCCTTCTTGAAAGATGTGCCGGGCCTCATCCTTGTCTAAATGCGGGCCAGTGGTGAACACGTTGAATTTGACCCCTCGTTCGCCACAGTTTGGAAAGTTGTCAACCACTTCACGCCCGTAGGCGACAGCCTTGCGCGGCCTTCCCGCGCGGGTGATGATCTCGCGGGTGTATTTGGCCGCATTGGAGAAAAGGTTGGCATAGACCTGCGAGAGCAGGCCAATGTCCACGTAGAGCTGAAACTCCTCATCCAGCATGTTACCAGGCCGCTCAACGGTGATCTCCGCCGAACGGAAGCGGCTGTCATAATGTTCCAACTGGGGCATTATGATCTCCTTTTCGACAAAGCAGCGTTTGGGATGCAGCACCAGATGCCCGCTTTCAAAATGCTCACGCCGGAACAGGCTTTCCAGGAAAAGGCTAATGTTTTGATGATGCTTGACTAATTCGCCGTGATGAAACAGCAGGTTTTCCTCAAGAGTCTCGCAGCGGGCTAGGCAAACTGCCGCCGCTTCTTCCCTGCCTGCCGCTCTCTTCATCTCACCGCGCAGCCCTTCCAGCTCCACAATGCTTTTCTTCAGCTTGTTGAAGAGATGACGGAAATACATGTTCGGCACAATGATATTGTGCTCGATATCCTGCACTAAGGTGTTGATGAACTTCAGATGTTCGACATTCTGCATCGCCATGAGTCGATTATGGAGACTGTAGCCGATGCGGTTGGTGTATTTGGTGAAGAAAAAACGATCCTGCTTGGACAATTTTTCGTAAGGTGAGACGCTGTACATACCCAGCACCCGATTTTTGCCGTGCAGACGGCCTGGCAGCAGGCAGTGTGCGGGATGCTCCTCCTCTTCTGGCGGCGCATTCGGCTCTGGGTGGGTTTTGCTGCAAATCGGCATCACATAGCTGTCGCCGCAGCGGTACGGATCGCCGCAAAGGACTATATCTTCTGGCGCGGCCACCTTCTTCTGCTGCACGCCCTGCTTGCAGTCGCAGATCAGATACAGCGTATCATCCTTTTCCTCATACAAGTACAGCGCGCTGGACAGGCCAAGCATCTCCAGCGGTACGGCCACGCAGATCCGGTAAAAGTCGTTCAGTGAGTCGTACTCTTGGGCCAGATCAAAAAATGCTTTCAGAAAATCATCGAAATAGCAGGTAAAGTTGTACTGCTCGTAGCTGGCGGATTTTTCCCGCACCCGCTGCCGCATTCGCTGCAAATCAGGACAGTCGTGCATGATTGCCGTTCCGAGGAGAAGGATTGCGGTCAGCTTTTGGTCCAGAAATACTCTGCGCCGCGCTCGTCCAGCACATTGATTGCATCAGGGTAGGCCTCGCACTCGGCGGCAAAAACCGCGTCAGCAATCGCATCCGCCGTGCCACAGCCGGAGATATCCACGCAGCGCTGGAGGACAATCGGGCCATTGTCGTAGATTTCGTCGGCAAAATGGACCGTGCAGCCGCTCACGGTGCAGCCGCGCGCCAAGACCGCCTCATGGACATGATGGCCGTAGAAGCCCGGCCCGCAGAAGGCAGGAATCAGCGAGGGATGAATGTTGATCACCCGCTGCTTCATGGCCTCCGGCGGTTGGTAGAGCTTCAGGTAGCCAGCCAAGACAATTAGGTCAAGCTCGTAATCAGCCAGAATAGCGTTCGTGGCTGCGCTGCTGATTGCGTGAAAGGCTGGATAGCCATACCGCCGGGCCTTATCCAAGCCCAGCGCGCTGCCAACATTCGAGATCACGACCTGAATCTCCGCGTTCAGGCGGCCTGCTTGAATCCGCTGCTGGAAGTTGTCCAGCGTCCTGCCTGAACCAGAGAGCAGCACTGCTATTTTCAGCATTTACCTACCCTCGAAATACGGGTTGCTGTCAACGCTGACCTTGGTCAGCCAGTTGGCGATGGCCGTATCATAGGCCGAGGTAAGCTGGAAGACCTTAACCGCCAAGCGGAAACGGGTTTTCAGCGTGGTGTTGCCAGTTTCTTTGATTTCTGCCAGCACGATAGCGTAATCTGCCGGATCAACAATCACGGTGACATCGTGGAAATTCTTGGCGGAAGCGCGAAGCAACGTCGGGCCGCCGATGTCAATGTTCTCAATCGCCTCGTCCAGCGGGCAGTTCGGATCAGCCACAGTCTTTTCAAAGGCATAGAGATTGACCGCGACAAGGTCAATCGGCTTGATGCCGTGCGCCGCGCACTGCCGCTGATGCTCGTTGTTCTCCCGCTGGTTGAGAATGCCGCCATGCACGAGCGGATGCAGGGTTTTCACCCGGCCATCCAGCATCTCCGGGAAGCCGGTGAATTCAGACACATCCTTGACCGGAATGCCGCTGTCACGCAGTTTCTTGGCCGTGCCGCCAGTGGAGAGGAGTTCTATTCCCAGTCCTGTCAACGCCTTGGCAAAGTCTTCAATCCCAGATTTGTCAGTCAGGCTGATCAGGGCGCGTGTCGCTTTCTTCATAGTTTCTGTCCTGTTGTTTAATGCCAGTGTGTCGTTTTAATATGCTGCTTGCCCGCAGAAGACGCTGGAGGCCTGCTTCGAGAAATCTCGTAGCCTGCATCGAGTGTGGACTGCGCACCGTCTCCTTGTTATTCCTTCAAGATAAACCGCCGTATCTTCTTGCGGTCGCGCTTGTCAGGCCGTCCTTCAGGCCGAGCCATCGGGCCGCCGATGAGCTTGCGCTGCTCGCGGGCCGCCTCGCGTTTCTGCTGTGATTCGTCTGTCTCTGCGTACAGTAAAGCGGCTTCCTTGGCTGGGCCGCGCCGTTCGCTGAGGGCCAGCACCTCAATCTCAAACAGCTCTTCGCCGCGTTTGATCTGGAGCCGGCTGCCGATCTGGACGTTCCGTGACGGCTTGGCCCGGCTGCCGTCAATCTGCGCATGGCCGCCACTCACAGCTGCCGAGGCTAAGGCGCGGGTCTTGAAGAAGCGGGCTGCCCACAGCCATTTGTCGATGCGGACGGCGTGTTCTTGCGGCTGCTCGTGGTTCATGTCCGTATGAGATGTATGACGCAAAAGAAGTGTCTGCACTTCTACCGCCACTGTTGACAGGCAATACCCTGCACTTTATTGTGAAGATGCACTCCACGATAGCCGCAAAATCAGTGCTGGTCAAGACGGAGCTGCTGTTCCTACCGCTTTTCTGCCGAGCCGCTGCGCTAAATCCTTCATCAACCTCAGACCACAAGCATCCGCATGAAGACAGAACTACATATTCCAGAACTGCTGGCCCCGGCAGGCAGCCGGGAGAAGCTTACCGCCGCGATTCATTACGGCGCGGATGCCGTGTATCTTGGCGGCCCGAACTGGAGCCTGCGGGCCAAAGCAGGCAACTTCGACCGCGCCGGTCTGCGCGAAGCGATCAGCTATGCGCACCAGTACGGGGTCAAGGTCTATGTGACGGTCAATGTTTTCGCCCACAACCGCGACCTGAACGGGCTGGAGGACTACCTGCTCTTTCTCCGCGACGCAGGCGCAGATGCGCTGATTGTTGCCGATCCCGGCATTCTCCTTATCTGTCGGGAAACAGTGCCAGACATGCCACTGCATCTCTCCACGCAGGCCAACGTGACCAATAAGGCCAGCGTCCGTTTCTGGCAGGCGCAGGGGGTGAGCCGGATCAACCTTGCCCGCGAGCTGGGTTTGGAGGAAATTCGCACCATCCGCCAAACCGCGCCGGAAATCGGGCTGGAAGTTTTTGTCCACGGTGCGCTGTGCATTTCCTATTCAGGACGCTGCCTGCTCTCCAGCTACATGACGGGCCGCAGTGCCAATCAGGGCGACTGCGCTCATCCCTGCCGCTATTCCTACCGTCTGCTGGAGGAGAAGCGGCCTGGCCAGTATTTTCCGGTCGAGGAGGACGAGCGCGGCACCTACATCTTCAATTCCCGCGATCTCTGTCTGCTTTTCCGCCTGCCGGAGCTGGTCGCTGCCGGAGTCAATTCCGTCAAAATTGAAGGCCGGATGAAATCGGTCGGTTATGTCGGTGCGGCGGTCAGAATTTACCGAGCCGCGCTGGATTATATTCAGGAGCGGCGGCAGGCCGACGCGGCGTGGGAGGAGATCGCTCTGCCGCCAACTTTTCGGGAGGAAATTGACAAAATAGGAACCAGAGGGCTGACGGAAAACTTTTTTGCCGCTGCCCCTTCATCTACGGCCATGCTTTATGATAGAATGAGGGAGTATCAGGCCAGTGCACCGGCGGGCATCGTGCGCGGCACCGATCCTGTGCTGTTGGAAACCCGCAATGTGCTTGAGGTTGGCGATCAGATCGAGCATCTCGGCGGTCGCAGGCTGGAACCAACTGCCTGCACCGTGCTGGCGATGACCGCCGCTGACGGCACGGAAGTCCGGCGGGCCAATCCTGGCTGCATGGTCGCGCCAATTCTTGCGCCCGCGCCGGACGGCCTGCAAATCAATGACCTGTTCCGCAAAACCTTTGTTCAGCAGCTCCCTCAACCAACAACCTGACTGGATTATGCCCCCTTTCCTTGACGCGCCCTTTCTGCCCGAAGAAGAATATGTGGAGTTTCTCAACAGCAGCAGCGGCCACATCGACAGCGTTCATTTCAGTTTGCCGGGCGCGTGGCGGATGGACAGCCGGGCGCATTCGCAGGCTGTAGAGACGGTGGAGGAGCTGGCGGGCCTGCTGGAACAGGTGGCAGTTCCTAAACGCTACGCCCTACTCAACAGCCGCTTCTACGGCCCTTCCTTTTTACTGGACAAGGAAAAGCTCCGCGCCCTGCTCAACGCCTTGGCTGTTTGCATTGAGCGGAAGGTGATCAGCGGCATTATTTATTGCGATCATTACCTGCTTCAGTCGCTGTCCAACGCCGCGCCTGATCTTGCCGCCGAGCTGGAAGCGGTGCCAGGCATCAATACCATGCTCGACTCGCAGGGCAAAATTGACGCGCATCTGGCCTATATCGGCGAAACCAGTTTTCGTCAGCCGACTCGGATCACCCTTGACCGCTCCTTGAACCGCAATCTCAGCAAGCTGGCTGAAATCGCTCGCTGGTGCCGTGAGGGAATGCCAGATCTCAAACTGGAGGTGGTGGGTAACGAAGGCTGCCTGCCGTACTGCCCTTACCGTTCCTCGCACGATGCCTACATCGCCTTGGACAACTGTACGGAAGACAGCAGCAGCGCGGAGATCAATCAGACGCTGGGCTGCACGCAGCTCCTGAAAAAGCAGCCATACCGCATTCTTCAGTCGCCCTTTATTCGGCCAGAGGACGTGGATTCCTACCTGTACGACATTGACATCATCAAAATCAGCGGGCGGAATCTTGACAGCGCGGCCTTGCGGCGGATTATCAGTGCCTACATCGCCCGGACGTGGAAGGGCAACCTGCTTGATCTGCTTGACTCCTCGCATTGGCTATCCGCAGAGTTGCACATTGACAATAGCGCGCTGTCCTTCGATTTTGCCAACATGCTTTCCGTTTGCAATAACCGCTGTGAGACCTGCCGCTTCTGCATGGAGTTGTTCAGCTCCATCTCGCATCCTTTGCCCACAGCCGTCAGAGGATGACGCAACGCGCTATGGAATCCTTTGAGCAGTGCTTGGAAGTCTCAGCAAAAATTCACGGTCATCTCTGCGCCGGGCAGGTGATCGGCGTGCGCATGGCCTTGCTCGGACTGCGGTTGATCGGTATTGACGATCCCAAAGGCACAGACCGAAAAAAGCTCTATGTCATCGTTGAAATTGACCGCTGCGCCACGGACGCGATTCAATCCGTGACCGGATGCAGCCTTGGCAAGCGCTCACTGCGCTGGATGGATTTCGGCATCATGGCCGCCACCTTTGTCAATCTGAAGAACGGCAAGGCCGTGCGGGTTACTGCACGGGAGGAAGCCCGCGAGCTGTCGGCACACTATTGCCCGGAACTGGCGGACAAATACCAGCGGCAGCTTGAAGCCTACCGCGTGATGCCCGAACAGGAGCTGTTCGCCGTGCAGGAAGTCACTGTCAGCATCCCGGAATGCGACATGCCGGGCCGCCCGCTGCGCCGGGTACGATGTGCGCAGTGCGGCGACTCTGTGCAAGACTGCCGCGAGGTCGAGCAGGACGGAAAGAGCATCTGCCGGGCTTGCGTGGGGCAACGGTATTATCAGGTGGCATGAGCAGGCTGCCGTTCAGTAAATATCATCCTGATGCCGGACAATATTGCCCTTGATCAGGTAAATGACATCTTCGGCAATGTTGGTGGTGTGGTCGGCGATGCGCTCCAGATAGCGGGACACGCTGAGGTAGGTGAGTAGCTGGGGGACATGGAGCGGCTTTTTGACCAACTCTTCAGCCACGGTGCGATAGACTGCGGCGTGAATCGCATCCACCGCATCGTCTGAAGCGCAGACCTGCACCGCCAACTCCATGTCCAGATTGACCAGCGCGTCCAGACTCTGCCGGAGCATTTTCTGCACCGCCTGCGACATCGTCGTGAAGTCAAAAGGAAAATCAACCGGCTCCTGCTCGACAAGCACGATGGCCCGCTCCGTGGCATCCACGGCCAGATCGCCGATCCGCTCCAGATCATTGTTCATCTTCAAGATGGCAATGATCATGCGCAGGTCAACAGCCATCGGCTGATGCAAGGCCAGCACCTTCAGGCACTCCTCT
>DHWV01000094.1:0-17193 GCA_002413355.1 Desulfobulbaceae bacterium UBA5173
ATGCAACTGCGTAACTCCTAATACAGCACCGGATATTTTTTAGGAGTTACGCAGTTGAAGTGTGAAATTCAATAATTACAGCAAATTGAATTTCAGCGATACGAATCGCCAGTTGAACAAAATCAACGAGATCCAAATCCAACTGCGTAACTCCTATTTTTTTCTGAGAGAACAAAAAAACAATTGCAAATTGACAGTTAATCAGGTAAATGTGGTCAAATGAAGTTCATCCACCTATCGGCTAAAGTGCGAAGAAGAAAATGACCACGCCTCGCGTATAGCTAAACTTGATTGTCCAACCTGGAGAAAATAAGATGAGAAAGTTATTATTCGCCGCGTCTCTGGTAATAGTTGCATCAACAACAGCATTTGCTGGTTCTTGTGATGTAACGGTGACCTTTCCAGATGGACATCCAGCAAAAGGTATTAAATTAGGCGGTGCTGTCGCTGGAATCATTGGCTCTATGGTCAAAAATGTCTATACCGATAGTAATGGTAAAGCTACTCTTACTTGGAGTGACGACAGTCAATATAGTTCACTTGAGACAGTATTTGTTGATGGGGATGACAAACACACTAGTTGCAAGAACGGTTATAGTGTTAGTTTTGTTGTAAAGCCATAACACCAATCGTAGGGCAAGATCGTAAGGCACACAGTAAGGTGGACAAATGGACTTATCATTTGTCCACGCTTTAACATGGAGATTTCAGCCCAGTTCTTCCTGCACAACCGCCTTCAGCTCCGGCAACTTGCTGGTCACAGCTATCCAAACTGTGACCAAATCAATGCCAAGATAATCATGGACAAGAATATTCCGAAGTCCGGCAATCTTGTACCATTCGATTTCAGGATGCCGCTCCTTGAGCGCATCTGACAGCCGTTGCGTGGATTCTGCAAGCACTTGCAGATTGCGCAGCACAGCATCCTGCACAAGAGACTGCTCCAGAAAGGAGGCGGCATCCATGCCGTAGATGTACGACGCTATCTTCGCAATGCTCTCAGAAATATGGATGAGGTAAAGCCTGTCGCCCTTCACAGCGGTACCGCTTCCTGCATGATCTTCTCTTTCAGATACCAATGCAAGCCGCCCTCAGTCACAATATCAACCTTTCTGCGCAACAGCTCCTGCAACTGAATCAACGCGCCGCCAAGATCAAACATGCTGCGCCCCGGCTCCAGATCAACAAGCAGATCAATATCACTCTGCGGCGTTTCTTCCCCACGGACGACTGAACCGAACAGCCGCAAACGGACAAGCCCATGCTGCCGGGCAATGGCAAGGATATTCTTTTTCTGCTGTTGTATTCTTTCGAGTTCCGTCATAGCATTTCACTCCGCCTCCCCGCCCTTGCCCTTTCGCGGCGGAAACTCAAAGGTCACTTTGCCTTTCGCATCCATGAGCAGATAGGCATCAAAGGGCCGTTTCTTCTTGGAAATGAAGCCCTTGATCAGCTCAGTCTTGCCCTGCGTCAGCAGTTGGCGGACATGCTCCGGGCTGATGGCCCGCTCCAAGATGGTCTTGCCGATGCGCAGCCCCTGCTTCTGGTCGCCACTCAGGGCGGATGCAGACAGATAGGCCATTGGGGTCTCAAAGACCGGGGTTTTGTCAACCGGCGAAAGGCCGATTGGTTCCTGCTCCTTGATAGCTTCCACGTCAAGGCTGTCCGTGGAGTCAGGGAATTGGAACGTCACTTTGCCATTTTGCAGCACGAGCGAGGCGGTGAACGGTTTGCCTGCCTTGGAGCGGAAATCGCTGTGCGGGCCGACGGTCTCGCCTTGAATCAGGCGGACAATCTCGTCCTGGCGCATGATCCGTCCGCCGAGAATCTTGCGGATCACCAGCCTGCGGCCTTCTGACTCATAAGCGGTCTCGGTCTCAAAGAACCGGCAGCCGTTGAGCGGCGAAAAGGCTGCCTCCTGCTTGTCGCCCCCGTCGCTGCCCTCTTTGACCTTGCCGACAATCTTGGCTGTCTGCTCGCGGATTTCCCGCATGAATTGCTCGCGGGTCATGCTGCCCTTGACGATCTGATTGAGCTTGTACTCCCATTCGCCGGTCAGCTCCGGCGAGGCTAACACGTCAATGTCCCGCGCCTCCAGCAAGGCGATCAGCTCGAAGGCCTTGCCGGTCGGCACTAAATCCTTCAGCTCGCGGACAACATACTTTTCCGCCAGCAGCTTTTCAATGATCGCTGCCCGCGTGGCTGGCGTGCCGAGGCCGCGCTCCTTCATTGCCTCAGCCAGCTCCTCGTCCTCGACCAGCTTGCCGGAATGCTCCATCGCTGAAAGCAAGGTGGCCTCATTGAAGCGGGGCGGCGGTTTCGTCACCAGCTTCTTCTGCTCGATCTCGGCGCAGATGACGGCAGCCTTTTTCGGCAGAGGCTCCAATGTTTTCGCCTCACCTGCCGCCGCCTCAGCTCCATAGACCGCTTTCCAGCCTGCCTCGACTAAAATCTTGCCCTCAGTGATGAAGGTTTCGCCTGCAACGACCGACAAACGGCGCGTCTGGGCAAAGACAGCGGACGGGAAGAAGACCGCGAGGAACCGCTGCACGATCATCTGGTAAATCTTCAGTTCCGCGTCGCTCAGGCTGCCGGGCAGATTGACTGTGGGAATCAGGGCGAAATGGTCGCTGATTTTCTTGTTGTTGAAAATGCGCTTGTTGCTGCGGTTCTTGTCCGGCCAGCCGTTTGCTAGAGCCTCGGCGGCGAAACGGCCCAGCTGCCACTGCCGCTGCTGCGCCAGCACCTCATTCACCTGCGGCAGATAGTCTTCCGGCAGACAGGAGCTGTCGGTGCGCGGATAGGTGATCAGCTTGTGCTGCTCGTACAACGCCTGGGCAATACTGAGCGTGTTTTTCGCCGAAAAACCGAAGCGGGAGTTGGCCTCGCGCTGAAGCGTGGTCAGATCGTAGAGCATGGACGGAGCCTGGCTGCTCTTTTTACTTTCCTCCGAAACCTTGGCTGGCTGGCCCGCGCATTTCTCGGCAATCGCCTTGGCCCGCGCCGCCTCCCAGATGCGCTTTTTGTTGCCGTCCGGGTCTTCCTGGTCTTTCTTGAAGGCGGCATCAATCCACACGCCCGGATATTTCACCGTGCCGCACTGGAACTGGGCGTGCAGCTCCCAGTAATCCTTGGGCACAAAGGCCAGCCGCTCCTGCTCGCGCTTGACGAGGAGCGAGAGGGTCGGGGTCTGCACCCTGCCGCAAGGAGTCTTGCTGAAGCCGCCGTGGCGCGAGTTGTAGCAGGTCAAAGCGCGGGTGGCGTTGATGCCGATCAGCCAGTCCGCCTCAGAGCGGCAGAGCGCAGCGTGCTCCAGCGGCACCATTTCCTTGTCCTCGCGCAGATGGCGCAGGCCGTCCTTGATCGCGTCCAAGGTCATGGACTGGAGCCAGAGGCGGCGCACGGTTTTATCCTTCGGCGGCTTGGGAAAAACCTGGCGGAGGATGTATTTGAAGATCAGCTCGCCCTCGCGGCCTGCGTCGCAGGCGTTGACAATCACGTCCACGTCCTTGCGCTTGAGCAGCTTGCTCAGAGCAGCGAACTGCGGCTTGCTGTCCGGCAGCACAGTCAGGGGAAAAATCTCCGGCAGGATCGGCAGGCTCTCCAAATTCCATTTTTGCAAGGCCGGATCAATCTCCTCCGGGAAGCCGATGCTGACCAGATGGCCGACAGCGTAGGAAACGATGCAGTCGCTGCCTTCAAAATGCGTCTTCTGCCGGTCAAACGAGCCAGGCAGGGCCTTGACGATGTCAGCGGCCACGCTGGGCTTTTCGGCGATGATAAGGGTCTTTGCCATATTTGTTTCTGAAGTGTGTCTTTGCCGTAATTAAGAAAAGGCTGGAAGTGTCTCTTCGATGGCATCGGAGCCGAACCGTTTCAGCAGGCTGCGGTACGCTGCCGCTGGTTTGAACGCAGAAGCCGCCTAGCTTTTCCTATGAAAAGCCAGGGTACAAGCCAGAAAGTTTTTGGCTCAAGCCAGACCACTCTTGAGTCGTTCCCAGATAGTTCCTGGCTTCTTTTCCTCATTATTCTGTTGCACTACAGGAACACTTTTTTTCATCAAATGAGTAGCCAGCATCTTCTCAAGATGCTCAAGAAAATTGCTCTCGTTGACAAAGGTTAGCTCGTGCATTCCGGTCAAGCCTTCGCACTGCTTCTGACTGAGGCCGATGATGCAGAGCAAAAAACAGGACTTGTCAAGATTCATCCTTTTGCGCAGCGTCAGGTATTTGTCAATCTGCTGCTGAAATTCCCCTGACTTACATTCAATACAGACAGGAACAGACTCGTTGATCAGGAAAAAAATGTCAAGCTCGTGAACATCCTTGTTTGGAAAGGTGATGAACAGATTGCGCAGACAGGAAACCGGCAGCTTCTTTGTTTTAGAAAACTCCAGTAGCCGCATGAAGATCAGCCATTCCATCCATTCGCCGTTGAAAAAGTTGATAATCGCCGGGATGGTCTGGAGTTTCAGGCGGACGATTTTGTCTTCTTTCTGGTAGAAATACTTGGCAACAAAGGTATAGTCATACAGATTACGGCAGAATTCAGTAATTTTCTTCACCTGTTCTTGGCTTTTCCGGCCAAGATTCAGCTTCACCTCGCCGTAGCCTTTTCGTTGCACAAATTTGATCTGATCAACCACTTCCCTGAGCGTGTCATAGTCAGCACCCAAGGCAAGGGCAATCTCATCAAAAAAGCCGGTGGTGTCAATTGCCTTGTGATTCACCTCAACTGCAATCTTTCGTTGTTCAAACCATTGCAGAATGGGTCGGTACTGCTCGTCGCTTTTTAAAGCTTCGGTGTGATAGATGTCAATTTCATCAAGGGAGGTTGTTGCCTGCGGCAGCGCACTGTTTTCTGGCTGCTGCGGTAGCTGTTCCTGAAGCTCACGCAACGATTTTGCCTGCATGAAATATTTCTCAAGCAGCTTCTCAATGAACAGCACCGTGTCGTAGATTGTGACGCTCTGCTGGCACTTGGGGCATTTCACCGATTTCCCGACATGCTCGCTGGGAACCTCGCGCAGATGAGCGCATTTGTTGCATCTGAAAATTGCCATCGTTGTCTTCATAATGCAGGAGTGTTATTCTTCACATGATTTGAAACACAAACCATGCCACCATGATTCCAGCAATCAGCATCTTCGCCACTGTTCCGCCAATGAAACCGAGAAAAGAGCCGACCCCGGAATGAAGTGCCTGCCTGATTTGCTCGCCCATCATCAATTCGCCGACCATCGCGCCGAGCAACGGGCCGATAAGAATGCCAATCGGGCCAACTACAAAGACCAGCAGCGACCCCAGAGCTGCACCCCAAGCCGCTGCCTTGGAGCCGCCGAACTTTCGCACTCCCCACGCTGTGGCAAAGAAATCAACCGCATAGCCAAGACAGATCAGCACCCCTTGGCCGACAAAGAACCAGCCTGAAAGGCTGTCAAAGCCAGTGATCAAGCCATAGACCAAAAAGCCGCTTGCAATCAGAATGGTGCCGGGCAAGGCCGGAAAGACAATCCCGGCAAACCCGGCGACAATCAACGGCATCGCTGCCAGAAACGCCCAGCAATGGGCATTGGCGAAGGTGGCCGCATACAGGGAATGGAGCCATTCAGGCATGAGCTGATCACAGCAGTGTAAAAGAGAGAAGGCTCAAGACAAGCCGCCGTCCTGAGCCTCGGAGAAAAAGCCGCGCCGCAGAGAACTATTTCTGTACTGGAGGCTGCATCTGCTGCGCAGGCTGCTGAACAGGCTTTTGCTGCGGCATCTGGGCCTGCTGCTCGGCTTTGCTCTTCAGCGGCGGCAGCGGGCATTTTTTTGGATCATTTTTTGGATCAGGCTTCTGCTGCTGGGCGATCTGATTGATCAGCACGTTGTTGTTAACCTTGCAGTTCTCCAGATCTTTGGCCGCTGTTTCAAGAGCCGCGCTGCGCTCCTCAACAATCTTTTCCAAGCCGATGACTTGCGCACGCAGCGTCTCAGCCTCAGTCAGCACCTTGTTCCGCTCCTCTTCCAGCTGTTTGTTGGCATTGTCCAATTCGTCAAATGAGGCACGTAGCTGGTCGCAATCTTTGACTTTGCCCTCGCAGGTTTTAACCTGCTGCTGCTCTTTTGCAATCACTTGGGCGGATGAGGCCAGCTTTTGCTCCTGCGCCTCGAGCACAGCCTGCTGCTGGGCAAGCTGCTCTTGCAGGGCCTTCTGCGCCTCCCCGGCAGCGGCAGCAGCCTGTTCTTGGTCTGCCAGCCCGGCGAGCTTGCCTTGCAGCTCCTCAATCTTTTTGCGGGCATTGTCTAACTGGGCCGCTGTTTGCTGCCTGGCCTCTGTTTGCCGGGCAACCTCCGCCCGCAGCTCGCCGCCGGTTTTGACCGCATCGCCCGCTTCTTGCAGCTGGGCATGCAGCACCTTGTTCTCTCGTGCCAGAGCCTTACGGTTTCCGGCTTCCTTCTGCCCCCAAACCGCTGAGATCAGCAGCAGCACAATCAGTGCGCCGATGAAAACATTCTTCTTGTCGTCCATAGTCCGCTCCTCTCCGTGTTATGGTTTCAATGCTGAGGTTCCGCCGCTGACCGCCGCCAGCTCTCTGTCCACGCTGCTTAAATTTTTCTTCACTTTCGCCTCGATGCCCGCATGGGGATATTTCCGCAGGATGCCTTCCAGTAGCCCTTTGGAGGAAAGCAGCAGCTCCTTTTTACCTGCCGGAGCGGGCGCGTTAAGGGCCTGCTGAAACAGGCCTGCCGCTTTTTTGCGGACGCTTTCACCTGCCAGCCGCTCGGTTTCTTCGGTTTTGGCTGCCGCCTTGGTTCCGAATTCGGTGCCGTTCAGTTTGGCAAACAGCTCGATGGCCTCATCATACTGTTCCGCCTGCATGGCCGCCATGCCTTTATCCCAGGTCTCCTGTAAGGCTGCCGCCGGATCAGGCAGCGGCTCTGCCTGCTGCTGCGTTTGAGCAGGCTTTGTTTCCTGCACCGGAGTGCCGTCTGCTGGAACCGTCTGCGGCGCAGCTCCAGAAGGAGGCAAGGCTTCCTTCTTCTGGCGGATCACATCCTGTTTGTCCAATGGCAGAATATCCAGCGGTACCTGCTCCAGCCGCTTCAAGGCCTGCTCCGGCGGCAGCTTACCGACCTGCGCAATTAGGTCGGAAAACCACTGCTCGGCCTGCCGCTCAATCTTCCGCGACCAGTCTTCTGCGTCCGTTTTCAGAGGTGAATCCGGGAACAGGCGGATGAATTCAGAAGCCTGCTGCACCACCGTGAAGCCTGCCTTGTCTGGACTGAAAGTCAGACAGCCAAGCAGCAGGGCGGCGTAGGTGTCCAGCTCGTCGCGCCTCGTGCCGACGGACTCCAGAGCGGCGATGTATCTGCCGGAGCGGTCGGCAAGGCTACTGTCCAGCCGTCGCAGCTCAGTGTATTTCCGGCGGGCCGACGCATATTCCTGATGACCGAACTCTATATCAGCGAGCATCTGCAAGGCTTCGGCCTCCAGCCGCCGGTCGCCGTCGCGCCGGGCCGATGTCAGCAGGTTGGCAAAAACACTGCGTCCTTCCTGCTCATGGCCACTCTTTAGCAGCTCCATGCCTTGGCTGCGGAGCGAGCTGTTGTCTGCTACCGCCTCCTGCTGGATAGGCATAGATTCCGTCTGCGCAACCTGCGGCGGTGTCTTTTCTTGCTGGGGCACGGCGGGAACGCTCTCCGGCACGGGCTGGGCAGCTATTTTTTCCTTGCCTGACGATGAACCCAACGTGTTGAAGAGCTGCGGGCAGTCGCCTTCTAAGTAAGCGATATCCTTTTCTTTGAAATCCTGAAGCGTGCCGAAAAGCTGCTCGCGGGTCATCGGGCTTTGGCGGCCGTCAACCAGCTTGGTTTGCAGCCCTTTATAGGCATCCTGAAGGTCGGCGACCCGGTTGCGGCAGCTAACAATCTGACTGATTTCATCCGGGGTCAGCTTCAGGGTCTCCTGACGGCTGCCCACGTTCTGCCAGTCGCGCAGCCGCTGCTCGTAGGCGGCAATGCGGCCACTAATCGTGGCAAGAGCAGGCTCCAGCACCTGCTGGGTGTAGGCGGCCTGCTCCTCTTGCGACATGGCAGGTTTCGGCGCGGGAAGCGGCGGAGGCTGATGCTGATAGGGCTGACCGCTCGGCAGGCAGCCGCTGAACAGCAGGGGCGTGCTCAGACTAAGAAGCAGTAGACTGCGGAAATGCGAACACGGAAAAGCTGGGGGAAAATACATTGTCTGGTCGTTGCTGATGGTTGTTTCTGGTCATCGGGGTTCCAAGGATGAGGCGGCGTTCGGCGAAGATGCCGCACAGCGGAACCGGGAAAGAAATTATCAGAAAAATGCCGCCGCTACAATGGCTTTTTGCAAAAAACCGCTTTTCAGGTCTGAAACCGCCACTGCTCCTGCGCCAGATGAGACGCTCCAGCAGTGCCTGAAAGATAGGGCGGAAGATATTAAAGGAGGTAGCCAGCAGCATCAACCGCCTTTTGAATCGGCTCAGATTTACGGAATGAGGCGTTACCCATGACAATACAGCTCCGTTCAGAAGCACCGGAAGTAGCAGCCATAGCGGCGAGCTGCTTCGCAATCAACGGATTATAAATCCAACTGCTTCACTCATAACAAATTCTTTACGCCGACACTCCTTTGTTTGCGTCTGGGGAATTTGATCTGCTTACCATCTGATTCTTCTATAGATTTATCAAGTTCAGCATCTTGTTTTGGCAAGGATTCAGCGACCTGAGTAAAGAAGAGTTTAAAGCCTTCAATGCCTTTGTTCTTTTCTATAGAAGCAATGGACATCAATATTATTACAAGCAACAAACTAATAACCCATAAAAATATAAAACCATTTATACGGGATGGCGCGTTGAAATAAGCCATTGTAGCATAACTTATTATGTTTGTCGTTATTATTTCTATTGAAATAGACGTTGAAATAAGATACGCGTCCATTCTTCTCCTTATCCATTCCACATATTCTTTTCTTTCCCCGGCCGTGCAGAAATATAAAGATGCTTTTACATCGATATCGTTGACGTGAATTACTTCTGGACATCTATCAATAAATGGAACCACCCCATTCCTCTTATATAAACCAGCCCATCCTCCAGTTGCTAAAAATATTGCATGACGTAACGAATAAATCAAATAGCCTAATGATGGCGAGATAGCTATCGCAAGAACTGCTCCCGACATCAGTTGAAACCAAAGTTTAGCTTGCTCGCTGACGGTGCTTGGCAACGTTGTTGAGATAAAATTCTTGTAGACTCCAGAACAAATAAAATTTGCTATCACAAAAGACAGCACGATTCCTCCTTGAAAAATATATCTCTGCTGCCTCATTTTTTTGTCGGTCTGTTTTTTTGATATTGATAAAAATATGTTAACGCGGCAATGCAAGATCTGCTACAGTCTTTCCTTTACAATAGGCGATGACATCTATTATAGCCTGTTTTAAATTGGAGCTTCCCAAAGAAAGATATTCGCTGAACTGTTCATGCGTTGCCTTCTCGCCATCAAGCAGGTCGACAATCGCTTTTACTGCAAACATAGGTATTCCAAGCAGCCGACATACCCAAGCAATCGCAGCAGCTTCCATGTCTTTAACAACAGATTGATGCGATTCAATAATCTCAAAATCTCTTTCGATCAATTCCAGTGAATTGCCAGTAGAGACTTCGCCCAGTTTAAAATTTAAGTCCCGCGCTATAGAAGACACATCAACAGAAGGATAGGAACCAACGCCATATTCTGGAAAATTAGTGTAAGGTATTCGTCTGTCATGATACCTAAATACGCCACAGCTTAGGTAGATATCCCCAATTTCAGCACCTCTCTTGGCTACTCCGCCAGCTGTGCCAGCACTAATTATAATATCAGGATTAAGATTGGTGATAGCCAAATAAGTGGCAAGGGTTGC
This sequence comes from Desulfobulbaceae bacterium UBA5173, assembly GCA_002413355.1. GTDB lineage: Bacteria > Desulfobacterota > Desulfobulbia > Desulfobulbales > Desulfobulbaceae > Electronema. The sequence continues at coordinate 9,914 of DHWV01000094.1, forward strand.
AGGCTGCGTGGCTACATTGTCAACATTATATTTAGAATCAATCCCGTTCCATATTAAATCTACATTTAAATTATCTATTTTTCCAGTGAAAACCTTAAACGGTAACTGTTTATGAAACATATCAAATTGTTCCGTGAGGATAAGGTTGTCAATAAGCGGTTTTGCCTCATCCATCATCGCCATTATTACTGCTATATTCTTTATAACCATTTTGTGATTCCTTATTGAATAAACCAATCGAGAAAGAATTTGCGATGCTTCAATTAGAGTTCTTTCTCGATTCTGACGAACGGGTTTAGCCCTCTTTTTATGCCTCGACAAACTTTGCCAAAGATGCCGCTGTGGTGTCCAAGGCCTTCTGCAAATGCTGCCGGTCATGAGCGGCGGAAATGAAGGCGGCCTCAAACTGCGACGGAGCCAGCCAGATGCCACTGGCGAGCATTTGTCGGAAATGCTGCCCGTACTGTTCTGTATTCGATTTCATCGCCGATACAAAGTCTGTCGCCGGCGCGTCGGTGAAGAAGCAGGTCATCATCGAGCCGATGCGGTTGAGCACGGTCGGCACCTTGGCCTGTGCCCCAATTGCCGCAAGCTGCTCCGCAAACCAAGTGCTTTTCGCCTCCAGCTCCTCGTAAAAACCAGGCCGCCGCACAATCTTCAACATAGCCAAACCTGCGGCCATCGCCAGCGGGTTGCCGGACAAGGTGCCTGCCTGATACACCGGCCCGTCCGGCGCGACCAAGTCCATGATTTCCTTTTTGCCGCCGTAAGCACCGACCGGCAAACCGCCGCCGATGATCTTGCCAAGACAGGTCAAATCAGGCAGAATGCCGAAACGCTCCTGCGCTCCGCCAAGAGCCAGCCGGAAGCCGGTGATGACTTCATCAAAAATCAGGACGATGCCCAATTCGGCGGTCAGCTCGCGCAGCTTGCGCAGGAAGGCCAGCTCCGGCACAATCACGCCCATGTTGCCCGCCACTGGCTCGATGATCACGCAGGCGATGTCCAAGCTGGCATCGCGCAGAGTTTTTTCGAGAATTTCACTATTGTTGTAGGGAATAGACAGGGTGTTCTTGACGATGTCCTCCGGTACGCCGGGGCTGCCGGGAATGCCGAGAGTAATCACGCCCGATCCCGCCTTGACCAAGAAGGAATCCGCATGGCCGTGGTAGCAGCCGTCAAATTTAACGATCACCTTGCGCCCGGTATAGCCCCGCGCCAGCCGCACCGCGCTCATGGTGGCCTCGGTGCCGGAGCTGACAAAGCGCACCTTTTCAAGCGAGGGCACGGAAGCGCAAACCAGTTCGGCCAGCTCCACTTCTAGCGGCGAAGGTGCGCCAAAACTGGTGCCGTTGGGTGCGGCCTCGCAAATGGCCTTGACCACTTCCGGGTGGCTGTGGCCGAGGATCATTGGCCCCCAAGAACCAACAAAATCAATAAATTCGTTACCGTCCGTATCGGTAATCATGCAGCCCTGCGCCTTGGCGACAAAAAGCGGGTCGCAGCCCACAGATTTGCAGGCCCGCACCGGCGAATTCACGCCGCCTGGGATGACGCGGCAGGCTTGGGCAAAGAGAGCGGCAGAGTTCTGGGTATTCATAAATATTTTCAGGACAGTCGTTGTTGATTCTGGGGTTTGCCTTGAACTGTCAACCGGTTCTGTGGTAAGGTGGGAAGGGCTGCGGCTTTCCTGTCAAGGCTGCTATCCGCAGACTATAGCATGTTGTTTTTTCTCCTGTCAAAAGCAAAAATGGTGGGCAGGATTCCGGCGGACTAACAGACGTTGCAGATGACGATCATTCATGGAAATTACTGCTGACATATATGCTGGCGACTGCAAAGAGAAACTTCTTCTGCTTGCTGACAATTCGGTTGATTTGATCGTCACGTCTCCGCCTTATGCTGACCAACGGAAAAACACCTATGGCGGCATTCATCCTGATCACTATGTAGAATGGTTCTTGCCGATTTCCAAACAGCTTTTGCGCGTTCTCAAACCAACAGGAACGTTTATTCTCAACATCAAAGAAAAAGTTGTTGCTGGGGAACGCAGCACTTATGTGATGGAGCTAATTTTAGCCATGCGCAAGCAAGGCTGGTTATGGACGGAAGAATTCATTTGGCATAAAAAAAATTGCTATCCGGGAAAATGGCCAAATCGCTTTCGTGATGCGTGGGAACGGCTGCTGCAATTCAACAAAAGCAGAAAATTTCACATGTATCAGGAAAAAGTGATGGTGCCAATGGGCGATTGGGCAACCTCACGCTTAAAAAAACTTTCTGAAACGGACAAAATTCGCGACACTTCAAAAGTCGGTAGCGGATTTGGCAAGAATATTTCCAATTGGCTTGGTCGGGACAAAGCATATCCAAGCAACGTGTTGCATTTGGCAACTGAATGCGGCAACAAAAAGCACAGCGCAGCTTTTCCAGAATCTCTACCAGAGTGGTTTATTGAATTATTCACAAAAGAAAATGATACAGTTCTTGATCCGTTCATGGGATCAGGAACGACATTGATTGTCGCGAACCGGATGCGGAGAAATTCTATAGGCATCGAGATCATGCCAGAATATTGCGAGGCAGCGAGGAGTCAGCTCATGCCGCTGAAGCTGTTTCTGTTTGAGTCAACAGTAGAATATGAACAAAATAAATCTGAAAGATGTGTCGCTTTACGTCGGGAAGAACATCGGCACTTTTCATCAGAAAAGGATTCAAAGCCTTGACAGCTTGAAGCTGTCGAATGTTCTCAAGAGAAAAAATCCGTATTTGTTTCGCGCGAAATATGTTCTGACTGCGGAGCAGATTGTCAAAGGTTTAGTTGATGCGCATATTTCTTCTAATGAGGAAACGTTATTCGGCGATTGGCTGGAAGGGCTTGCTTTGTTTATCAATGGGCAGGCGTATGGCGGTCGCAAATCTGGGATTGCCGGGATTGATCTTGAATTTGACGCAGATGGTGTGAGAAATATCGTCGCAATCAAGTCCGGGCCAAATTGGGGCAACAGTTCGCAGATTGCAAAAATGCGGATAGATTTCAAAACGGCTCAAAAAACATTGAGAACCAGCAATTCAGGCTTGCGCATTGTCGCTGTCAATGGCTGCTGTTACGGTAAAGACAGCAAACCGGACAAAGGCGACTATTTTAAGTATTGCGGTCAGCGTTTCTGGGAATATATCTCCGGCGACAGCGAATTATTTGCGGCAATCGTTGAACCGCTTGGACATCTTGCCGAAGAGAAAAATGATGAGTTTCAAAAATCATACGCGCAGATGATCAACAGGTTTACAAAAGAGTTTACCAATTCCTTCTGCAAGGATAGCGGAGAAATTGCATGGGAGGAATTAGTTCGTTTCAATTCCTCCGCTCACTGATTCATTAACATGGAATTATGAAGAAACAATTTTCTGTATCCATCACTACCTTGTTACTGACTACCCTTGCCTCTACTTCCGCTTTTGCCAAATTCCCGCTGCCTGATTCCGTCTATACGGTAAGTCAGCTCAACGAGGCGAAGACAAAAGCGAAAAGCAGTGGCAAACCGCTCGCCTTTGTCGGCACAGATAAGGCGAGTCAATGCGCTTTGACCACAGCGGCCAGCGAAGATATTTTTGAGGCGTTGAAAGATCAGAGCGTGATTGTTTATGTTGAGCAGGGTGATGTCGATAACCTGCCAAAAATAGCAGGCAATGCGTTGAATTCTGAAGAAGCTGGGCAGCATATTCCTAAAACAGTGGTCGTCAGCTCCGACATGGGCAAAGTGATTGACATTCTGCCTGATGTGAAACAGGATAAACGGGCGGAGCGGATCAAGGTAACACTGGCGAAGATTGCCAATTACATGCAGGAACATCAATAACTACTTTGGTTTTAATCAACTTTCACTCTGCTGAAAAAGGAGAACTGATCATGGCAAGCGATAAAGTCATCAACGTGACAGACAGCGCATTTGAAAGTACGGTCATCAGCGGCGGGCTGCCCTGTTTGGTTGATTTTTGGGCACCGTGGTGTGGCCCCTGCAAGGCCATCGGCCCGGTTATTGACCAGCTGGCGGAAGAATTTGACGGCAAGGTGCAAATCGCCAAGATGAATGTGGATGAGAACCCGGAAACACCGGGCAAGTTCAACGTCAGGGCTATCCCCACGCTGATCCTGTTCAAGAATGGACAGGTGCTGGGCCAGATCACCGGCGCAGTGGGGAAAGGCCAGCTCGTGGCCCTGCTCAATAAGGCCGTCTGATTTTTTTGTCGGCACGTTTCCGGGGCGCAAGCCCTGCGCTCCGGGGCGGATTTTTGCAGGATTTTTTATGAACACGATAGAGTATCAGCTCATCATCATTGGCGGCGGCCCTGCGGGACTGACCGCTGGATTGTACGCAGCCCGTGGTCGGGTCAAAGCTCTGCTTATTGAAAAAGGCGCGACCGGCGGCCAAGTGCTGCTCACTGACTGGGTGGATAATTATCCCGGTTTCGCCGAGGGCGTGACAGGTTTTGAGTTGATGGACACGATGACAGCTCATGCCGACCGCTTCGGGTTGGAAAAAAAATTTGCAGCAGTCGAGTCAATGGACTTGCAGGGTGATGTAAAAACGCTTCATCTGGATTCTGGCGAAACGCTGACTGCTCCGGCTGTCATTCTCTGCACCGGGGCTAAACCACGCAAAATCGGCGTTCCCGGTGAGGAAGAGCTGCAAGGCAAGGGCGTTTCCTACTGCGCCACCTGCGACGGCCCTTTTTATCGCAATCAAGAAATCGCGGTGGTCGGCGGCGGCAATACCGCCATTCAGGAAGCCATTCATCTGACTAAATTTGCCAAAAAAGTGACGGTGATTCACCGCCGCGACTCGCTGCGGGCCACAGCAATTATGCAGGAAAAAGCCTTTGCCGAGCCGAAGATCAATTTTATCTGGAACGCGCAGGTCAGCGGCATTGTCGGCACTGACAGCGTCGAGGCCGTGAATATTCGCCATAACGACGGTTCAGAGTCTGTTCTGCCGGTGACTGGTATTTTTGTCCTGATCGGCGTTGCCCCGAATAACGAGATGCTGCCGCTCAACCAGCTTCAGACTGACGCAGGCGGCTTCATCATCACGAACAGTGAGATGCGCACGAACTTGCCTGGCGTGTTCGCGGCAGGTGATATCCGCAGCAAGCTCTTCCGTCAAATCATTAACGCCGCTGGCGAAGGCGCAAATGCCGAACTGGCCGCCGAACACTACCTCAGCTCGCTGCCGGGCTGAATACAACAAGCAAAGGCGACCTGCCGTTGCCCTTTCAACTACGAGGAAATCATGACCAAGGTGATTGTAGCCGGAGCTGCCGGGCGGATGGGCCGCCGCATCTGTGAAATGGTGCGACAGCATCCTGACTTGACTCTGAGTGCAGCCTTTGAGCAGGCGGATAGTCCATTTATCGGTAAGGATATCGGCGAAGTGGTTGGTTTTGGCCCGCTTGGTGTTACTATCGCTAGCGGCTTGGAGGCGGTGATTGAGCAGGGCGAGGTGATCATTGATTTCACCTTCCACAAGGCGACGATGGAGTTCATCAACGTTGCGGCCAGATATGGCCGGGCGATGGTGATTGGCACCACCGGTCTGACAGCGGAGAATCTCGCTGTGCTGCGCGAAACCGCCGCCAAGCATTTCCCCTGCGTCCAGTCGCCGAACATGGCCGTGGGCGTGAACGTGCTCTTCAAGCTGGTGGAAAAAACAGCGGCCGTGCTCGGCGATGCGTACGACGTGGAGATTGTCGAGGCCCATCATCGGATGAAAAAAGATGCTCCCTCTGGCACCGCCCTCAAGCTGGGTGAAATGGCCGCCGCTGGACTGGGCCGCAATCTGGCTGAAGTCGGTGTGTATGAGCGGCACGGCATGATCGGAGCGCGGACAGATCAGGAAATTGGCATCCAGACCGTCCGGGCCGGGGATATCGTCGGAGAGCACACCGTTTATTTTGCCGGGGCAGGCGAACGGATCGAGATCACCCATCGTGCTCACAGCCGCGACAACTTTGCACGCGGCGCGGCCTTGGCGGCGGCGTGGGTCGCTGGCAAACCCAATGGACTGCACACAATGTTTGACGTGCTGGAGCTGGACAGCTTTTAATTTTTTTTTCACGCCAAAAACAAGAATGGTCACTCCTCAGCAGACGTGAGGAATGGCCATTTTTGTCGCTTCACGCCACGTGTCAGCTCATTTGACTGGCTCCCATTCTGCATCCTTTCTCCACTTCAGGTCATCTTTTTTCATCAGCTTGAACTCACATTGCGTGACCTGATCGCCGTTCAGGGTGACAATCACCATCTCCTGACTGTCCGGGTCGCTCCATCTGCCGACCAAGGGCAGGCTGCCGAGCAGGCTCTGCTGATCCTCAGAATAGAGATACTCTTCCACGCCCGGAGCGGTCGTCCGGCGGCCGTCAGGATCACCCAAATAGCGCAGCACATCCTTGCGGGTGGATTCGCCCGCCTTGATCAAGGCCGCATCTGAGGCCAGATGCCGCACCGGCTTGTAAGAGCAGCCAGCAAAAAGGGCAAGGCAGGCCAGCATCGAGATGATCATCCGCCGCATGACAGAAACCTCCGCTCAAGGTTGATTAAGAGAAAAAAGGCAGCCCGTGGTGTTCTGCCCGTTGCTGTCATCTTACCCGCTCCGCCGTTGCTCTTCAATGCGCAGACGTGCTTTTGCCGAACAATTTGCCCAAGCCTGCCCGGCTGGCAGGGCAGATGCCGCGCTCGGTGATCAGTCCGCTGACAAGGCGGGCTGGAGTCACGTCAAAGGCGGGATTGGCCGCCCGCGTTTGCTCCGGGGCAATGCGCACCCGCTGCATGTGGCCGTCTTGGGTCAGACCGGAGATAAACAGCACCTCCTCTTCCGCCCGCTCCTCAATCGGAATGGCGGAGCCGTCAGTCAGTGTCCAGTCAATAGTCGAGCTGGGCAGAGCCACGTAAAAGGGAACGCCGTTGTCCGCTGCGGCCAAGGCTTTCAAATACGTGCCGATTTTGTTGCAGACATCGCCGTTGGCGGCGGTGCGGTCCGTGCCGACGATGCAGAGATCAACCCTGCCTTGCCGCATGAGATGTCCACCGCTGTTGTCAGCGATCAGATGATGATCGATGCCTGCGGCGGCCAGCTCCCACGCGGTAAGATGCGCGCCCTGATTGCGGGGCCGGGTTTCATCCACCCAAACATGAACAGGAATGCCCGCCGCCTGCGCCTTGAAAATCGGGGACAACGCTGTCCCCCAATCCACAGTCGCCAGCCAGCCCGCGTTGCAGTGGG
>DHWV01000094.1:17429-48855 GCA_002413355.1 Desulfobulbaceae bacterium UBA5173
CCAGCCAGCCCGCGTTGCAGTGGGTGAGGATATTGACCGCCCTGCCCTTCTGCTGATACTGTTCCGCGATCAAGCGCAGGCCGTGTTCGCCGATGGCCTCATTGGTCCGCACGTCCTCCTCGCAGATCGCTCCGGCATCGCAGCGGGCAGCATCAGCCCGTTCCGCAGGCTGGAGTTTGGTAAGCACAGCCTGCATTCGCTCCACGGCCCAGCGCAGATTGACCGCCGTCGGCCGGGCCTGAATCAGCCGGGCGCAGACAGACTCCAGTCCGGCATCGCTGCTGTCCGCCAACAGACCGAGAAAAACTCCATACGCCGCCGCCGCGCCGATCAGCGGGGCACCGCGCACCAGCATGTCGCGGATGGCGATGACTGCGTCTTCCGCCGTGGTCAGGCTGGCGGTGACAACGTGATGCGGCAGTTTGGTCTGGTCAATAATACCCACTGTGCGGCGGTCAGCTTCAAGCCAGATGGTGCGCCAAAGGGTTCCGTTGATGTTCATGGCAAAGTTGCACCTGCGCTCGTCATATTTTTTTTGCGCGAATTTCTGACAGCCTGTTTCAGGCAGCCAGCGGGAGCGATGGCTCCACGGCCCCTGCCTGGAGAACAGACAGCACCGTTTCCTGCCGCTGTTCCCGGCTGCGCTTTGCGCGGCGGCGGTATTCGGCGGCAATGTAGCGTTCCAAAGGCAGGCTGTCCTGATCGTTTTCAATGCGGGCGACCCATTGACCGACTTGCTTCAGCAGCGCATCGTCCGGCTGGCTGACCGCTTGAAGGCGAATAAAGCGGGTGCAGGCGGTTTTATCCTCACATTCCTGCTCCAATTGCTGCCATTCCTCCTGAGTTCCCTGCCGCTGGTACAGGCTGCAAGCGCGCTGCGCCCAAGCGTTGGGCGGCGGCTCAAGCTGGGAGTCCTTGTTCAGCCACTGCTGGAAAAGCCCGGCCAACGTGTCGCCTTGTCTGGCGGAGAGCAGCAGACGTTCGGCCGCCGCCGTTTCTCCGGCCAAGCCCCGCCGGAATTCAATTTGAAGGTCGGCGCGATGTTCAATTTCCTGCATGATCAGGGCCATGCCGCTTGGCGTTGACGTAGAATCCTTTTTGCTGTCATCCGCCGCACGATTGCCGAAGGTCTCAGCAGGCTCTGGTGCAGCAGCTTCCCTTTCTATGGCATCAGGCGGACAAAGTGCTTCATCCGCTTCTGGGGTTTGGCCGCCGCGCAGCCGCTCCAAGAAACCAAGAGATTGCTTATCTCCTCCAGTGCGGGCAACAAATTCTTCCAGTAGGCGGATTCCTTCAGGACGCTGCTGCTTGGCCAGCAGACTTGCCAAAACCTGATGTGCCTGTCCATTATTGGAATGATATTTAATCACTTCCCGAAGCAATTTTTCCGCTTCATTCCAATGAGTTTCCCCACGATTGATCAGTAGCCGCGCCAGTTCAACACGGCATGGCTCCTTTTTAGGATTGCGTTCCGCCGCTTCCCGGAGCCAATGTTCCGCTTCACCCCAATGCGCTTCGCCGCGACTGATCAGCAGCCGCGCCAGCTCAACACGGCATGGCTCCTGTTCAGGAAAGAGCCTGATCATCTCGCGTAAAATCCACTCGCGTTGCCTGAACTGCTTCCGCGCCTTGTGCCAGTCCGCCCAGAGCATCCAGACGAACGGATTATACGGCTCCCACGTCAAGCCCTGCTCAATCAGCCGTTCAAGGTGCCGCATAACTTCATGAGAAAGCGCATAGCGTTTCAGCAGAAGACCGCCTTGATTGCTGAGAGTGCGGGCAAAGAAATAGCTGTTGCCGGTCTGCTCCGCATAACGCAGGTTTTTTTGCTGATTGGTGAAAAAACGCTCCGCCAGCGCAGCCGCATTCTTCTGCGAGCCGGATTCAAGAGCCTTTTGGAAAGATTCCCGCTCCGCCATGCTGACAGGAGAAATATTGCCCTTCGGCTTGCTGCGGGCAGCCTCCTTCTTCGCCGATTCAGACACGAGCTGGCATAACTTCTGCGCCGTTCCACCTTTGCCTATCTTCTTGAAGATCTCAAGGGCGGATTCCAAGTTCTGCTGCCACTGCTGCGGCTTGCGCTGCGGATACAGACCGCGCAACGCGGCGTAACGCCTTATAATAAAATGGGAATGCGCCTCAGCTCCGCTCGGCCAGCAGACGGATTCATGTAGCAGCAGAGCCACGATCATCAAAACTTGATTTTCACCCGGACAACCCTGCAAGCCGAATAGGGCGACATCCAAATATTCAGATCGTCCGTCCGCAGCCAGCCGCAGCCACGCGGGAACAAAGCCGCCGCCCTCCTGATGTCGACCAAGCAGTCGCCAGCATTCCAAAGCCGGGTCGCGTTCCGGGGCCATCCGCAGCGGTGTCAGCCAGCGCAGGAAGCTGTCCATATCCCGCCGGATATTGGCGGCAAAACCGGGCAGATCAAGAAGATGAACCGCAATCAGGCAGTCGCAGAGCCGCTTGCTGTACACGCCAAAGCCGAGCCTGCTGACCTGACGGCTGTACTCGTTGCGCATAGCCGCAAACCAAGCGAACAGGGCTGCGTCCAGCTTCTGCCGGGTATCTTGTAATTCAGGAACAGCCGGAAATTCCTGGTAAAGAATCTCCGGCACATCCAGTCTCATGCCGGAACCCAGCCCGGCCCGTCCGCTGAACAGATCGTTGACCGCTGTTTGCGGATCGTTCTTCAATGCGCTCAACCATCGGTCAATCATGTGCGCCCCACGAGTTCCTCGCCAAAGTCATGCCGATCTGTTTCAATGCGCAGCGCGGTCAGGTGCAGGTCGCGGGATTTCCGCAGCACATCATCGCGTTGCCTGTGCGGTCTGCTGACAAAACCCAGTTTGAGCAGGTGCCTGCGTTCATACTCAATCCGGCAATGGAGAATCTCCGCTGTGAGGACATCCGCCTTGGAAGGGTCAAGATGCAGCGTGGCTCCAAATGGATATGATGCCGGAACCGGGAAAAAGTATTCGTGCATTCCATCATCAAGCACGGTCGGCAGAGCGCAGGCGGTTGGTATTTTTTCGGCTTTCTGCGCGTCAAGCACCTCTTGTAAAGAATACCGCATCAGGGCGACAGGAATCAAGACTGCCGGATGCCCGCTGTAATGCCCCAACCCCAGTCGGTCACGCAGGGCATGGGGCCAGTCGGCATCATCGCACTCTGCACGCACCTCATCATAAAAGGCGGCAAAAGAGGGTCGATTGTCGCGAACGTCTTTCCAGCACTGAAAAAAGTTTGCAAGCGACTCTTCAGCGTCACGATCTTTGCCAGAATTGGCACGTGCAAAAAGATCGAGCAGGTTTTCCATTTTTTCCTCTACGGTTCTGCCGTCATCCCACATCCCGTTGAGGGGACGGGCAAGATGCTCGAAGCGCACCAAGTCCTGATTGGCCGCCAAGCCTTCTTTCCAAGCATGACGGTTGAGTGCAAGAAACGTGTCAGGAATGCTGGGTCTGGAAACCTTGACCCGTTTCTCCATATACAGCCCGCGAGCTTCTGCCCAGTCTTCCCAAGTCATTGCAACGAGATCATCATGCGGCAGGCACATCTCAAACTGCGCCCACCGTTGATCAGATGCCCGCTCCTCAAAGCGGCAGTTGTCGGCAACGGCGGCCTGCTCCACGTCTGCGGACAAGGCTGCTTTGTTCAAAAATGCTGTGAAATTAGAGGGCATAACAAATGGCTGAATGTGTTTTCATGTCGCTTGCAGTTGGCAATCGACACCTTGTTTATGATAGCAGTACTTGGCAATACTGTCAATAAACCGCGTTAATTCAACCACTCCGCCAGCTTTCGGAACAAATCCGGCTGCTGCTCTGCTTTGCCGCTACTGACTGTTTCCTCCAGAATTTGCTTGTATCGGGCCAGTGTCAGCTCGTTGCCAAACTGTCCTTCCAGCAGGCGGGCCTCACAAAACTGCCGCCATTGCTCCTGTTCCTGCGCATCAAGACTCTCGGGCCAGTTTCGCGCCCGGTAACGAAAGTACAGCGTCCGCAGCCGCTCATCAGCAAAAGGCGGCTGCCAAGCTGCTAACTGCTCAGGGCTTTTTCGCAGCACCTCCTCGCACAGGCGACGATCAGCATCCGTGATCAGGCCTTCGTACAAGGCCGCGTCCGCATCCGGCGGCGGCAGTGCTCTGTTCGTGCTGTTGTATAACACCTCAAGCCGCCGCGTCAGGGTTTTGTCTGCCAGAATCTGCTGCCGATGCTGCTGTACCTGCTGCCAGTCAATTTGCCATGCCGCAGCCAGACTGGGGGACAGCGTGCTTGCCGGAGCTAGCACCGGCGACTTATTGACATGCACCCCTTTTATCGCCAGCCGCTCAAAATCGTCAGGCATGTCCTCGCTGCGGGCATACAGGTTCGCCTCCATTTCCTCCGGGGTCATCGTCAGCAGCATCTGCGGGTTCTGACGCAGATCATAGACAAGGATTTCGCTCTTGTTGCGCGGATGCTGGAGCAGAGGAAGCACTGGAGCGATGCAGCCTTTCGCCGCTGGATACATGCCGCTGACATGAAGGACAATCTCACGCTCCTTCAGATTGAGCAGCTTGGCCGCCTCGCTTTTCTGGCGGAGGTTGAAGCAGTAGTCGTACAGACGGGGCTTCAGTCGTTTGAGCAGGCGGGCCAGCTCCAGCGTGGCGCGGACATCGGAAAGCGCGTCGTGAGCGGCATCATGGGGAATGCCGTTGGCGGCGGTGAGCAGATCAAGCCGGAAGCTGGTGCTGCCGTCAGTCTGCATCGGCCAGTTAATTTCTTCGGGCCGAAGGGCATGAGCGGTGCGGACAAGATCAATAATGTCCCAACGCGAGCAGCCGTTTCGCCATTCGCGGGCATAGGGATCAAAAAAGTTGCGGTAAAAGCCGAAGCGCGTCACCTCGTCGTCAAAGCGCAGGCTGTTGTAGCCGACTCCGCAGGTACCGGGCATGGTCAACTCAGCGTGAATTTTGCTGAAGAACTCGGCTTCGTTTAGTCCTTTCCGGGCCGCTTCCTGGGGAGTGATGCCGGTGAGCAGCACCGCCTCTGGGTGAGGCAGCGTGTCGCCCGCCAAGCGGCACCAGAGCACCAGCGGCTCGCCGATCTCTTCCAGCTCCAGATTGGTGCGCAGGGCAGCGAACTGGGCAGGCCGGTCTTTGCGCGGATCAATGCCCCACGTTTCGTAATCATGCCACAGCAGGGTGATCTCAGGCATAGTATCTCTCTGTTTTAACGCTGCGTTTTTTTTGGAATATCGTTTCGGTCTGTTTAGTCCTGACCCAAGCGGGCGGCCAGCACAATGAACAGTGTCAGCGCGAGGCCCACAGCGGCCAGTGCACCGACATGCTGCCATGAAAGGGCGACAGAGGCGGACGCGATGCCGAACAGGCACAGTTCCTTGGCCCGTTCCTTCCGCCACGACCAACTGGCTGCGCAAACAGCAGCAAGAGCGGGTATGGCCATGCCAAACTTCCAGAGCCGCAGTCGACGGTGCAGGCAGCCGATCTCTGCCGCGCATCGCTCGGCATCATTCTGGCAATTGCAGCCTCCATCGTCGCAGGTGAAGGAAAAAGCGGCTGTTTTGTCCGCGCAGAATTGCTCAAGTGCCGCCAGTTTTCTCTCTATCAGACAGGAAGGAAGCACTGAAAACAGCAGAGCGAGGAACGACAGGCCTAACGCTGTTATCCCGATCGGACACCTATATCTGCGCATGACCGCTCCCCCTTGTTGAAATGATCAAAACCTTGGAAAGAAACTAGTTCTTCAGCAGCACCGCGCCGTAAGGCAACTCCCCGTCCTTCCCGGATCGTCCCGACAGGATGAATTATCCAGCCTTGTGCCGCAGTGAGTTGGCGTAATCTTTCGCTGTCCGCTGCGGTAAAGAGCAGCTCGTAGTCTTCGCCGCCGGAAAGCTGCCACGGCAGCACGTCTTGGTGCAACAACTCACCCGCCGCAGTCAGCGCATTCTTGCCCGGCAAAAGATCGGCCTCAAGCACTGCGCCGACTCCGCTGGCCGTGCAGATATGGGCCAAATCGGTGGCCAAGCCGTCAGACATGTCCATCATCGCATGAACCAGCCCGCTTTGGGCAAGAAAGTGCCCCAGCGCAACACGTGGCTGCGGATCAAGATGGGCAAGAATGAGCTGCCGCCATTCCGCATCCGCCAGCGTTTTTTCAGCCTGAAGCAGAGCCAGCCCAGCGGCTGACCAGCCCAGCGGCCCGGAAACGAAGACCGTGTCGCCGACCTTCGCTCCATGCCGATACAGCACCTGTTCTTTGCGCATCTCGCCGATCACGGTCAGGGTCAGGCTCACTCCGGCGGGACTGCACACCGTGTCGCCGCCGATCAGCAGGCAGCCGTGCTCGCGGCAAGCTGCGGCAAGGCCTTGGCTGAACCGTTTAGCCCAGTCGTCGGCAAAATTTGCAGGCAGGCCGAATGAAAGCAGCACGAAGAGCGGTCTGCCGCCCATTGCTGCGATATCGCTGACATTGACCGCCACCGCTTTCCGACCCAGCAGCTCCGGCGGATGCCAAGCGCAGTTGAAATGGATGGACTCAATCAGGGTGTCCATGGTCAGCAGCCAGACGTTGTCGCGGTCTTTCTCAATCACCGCGCAATCGTCGCCGATGCCCAGCAGCACACCGTCCGCCGCGCTTCCTGTGAGCTGGCGGATATGCTCAATCAGCTCGCGCTCGTTCATCGCGGTCAATAAATTGGTCAGGATAATTGGCGGTAAGATATTGATTGAGTAGGGCGGCGGCCTCGCTGCTGTCCTTGCATTTCAATACGTTGGCGGCCAGCGCGGTCAGGCGGGCAAAGGTGGAATGGCGCAGTAGCCGCTTGACGTGCGGGATGGCGGAAGGCCGCATGGACAGCTCGTCAAGGCCGAGACCGAGCAGCACTGGCGCGGTGAAAACATCGCCCGCCATTTCACCGCAAAGAGAGACCTCGATGCCCTGCCGGTGGCCCGCTTCCACAGTCTGGCTGATCATCCGTAGCACCGCCGGATGGAGCGGATCGTACATCTGAGCTACGTACTCGTTGCCCCGGTCAATGGCCAGCGAATACTGAATCAAATCATTGGTGCCGATGCTGAAAAAATCTGCTTCTGCGGCGAGACTGTCGGCCATCACTACCGCGCTCGGCACCTCGATCATGATGCCGATTTCAGTGTTCGGATTGAACGGAAGGCCTTCAGTTGCCAACTGCTCCATCACGCTGTCAATCACCGCCCGTGCCTCGCGCAATTCGCTGAGAGAGCTGATCAAAGGCAGCAGGATACGTAGCTTGCCATGTAGCGAAGCCCGCAGCAGGGCGCGGATTTGGGTCTGAAAGAGCGATTTTTCGCGCAAGGAAAAACGGATCGAGCGCAGGCCAAGGGCTGGGTTGCGCTCACGACTGAGGCGCAGTTCCGGCAGGCGAGTGAAGAGCTTATCGCCGCCGATGTCCAAGGTGCGGATGGTGACTGGTTCCGGGGCAAGAGCGGCAGCCATGTCCCGGTAAATAACAAAGAGACTCTCCTCATCTGGCAGGCGGCTGCCTTGGAGATAGCCAAACTCAGAGCGAAACAGGCCGATCCCTGTCGCCCCGTAATAAATCACCGACTCCAGCTCGTCCGGGATTTCGATGTTAGCCGAGAGCCGCACCCGCAGGCCGTCCACCGTCTCCGAAGCAAGGCGGATGTACCAGCTCATCTCGTCGGAAAAGGCCCGGTGCTGGCGGTCGTATTCGAGGTGGAGCCGCTGCTGATCCATGGTCGGATGCAGGCAGACTCGGCCTTCGTAGCCGTCAAGGATGACCGTGTCGCCGGTGCGGCAGCGGCTGGTGACACCGCTCACGCCGACCACCGCTGGCAGGCCAAGCGAGCGAGCGACAATGGCGGTGTGCGAGGTGGAACCGCCTTTTTCGGTCAGGAAACCAAGCACCTTGTCGGTGTGCATCCGTATGGTGTCTTCCGGCGAGAAATCCTCGCCCGCCACAATCACCGGCTCGGCAAAGCCTGCGGGGAAACTGCGGCCTTGTCCGGTGAGCTGCTCGGCCACCAAGCGGGCCACGTATTCCACGTCAGCGAAGCGGCTACGGATGTAGTCGTCAGCGATGTGGTCGAATTTTTTTTTGATGATGCCAAGGGTGCGAGTCAAGGCCCATTCGGCGTTGATCTGCTTCTGGCGGATCAGACTCAAGGTCTGCTCAAGCAGCATCCGGTCGCGCACCATGCGGATATGCGAGTCCACAATCGCCACCGTGTCAGCCAGATCGCCCTCAAATTGCTGCCGCAGGTTGATCAGCACCTGCTCGGCCCGCTCGACCGCCGCCAAAAAACGAGCTTCTTCCTTGGCTGCCGCGCCCGGCTCCAGCCGGTAGCGAATCAGGCCGTCATCCTGCGGGCTGAACACCACCACCTTGCCAACCACAATGCCCGGCGAACCGCTGATGCCGTGCAGGGTTTCCGGCTCGCTTGGCTCCAGCCGCTGCTCGATTTCGCTGTCCACGTCAGCCCTCCTCCTTGGCCGAGAGCAGTCGGTTAATGGCCTGCGCCGCCAGTTCTGCGTCCGGCCCTTCGGCCGTGAACGCAACCACACTGCCTTGAATGAGTGAAAGGCTGAGAACTTCCAAGATGGAGGCGCAATCAACCGGCTCACCCCGGCCTGTAATCCACACCTGCGCGTTATGCGCAGCCACGATATCGGTCAGCTTGGCCGCGACCCGGCAGTGGACTCCGTTGGGATTTGCAATCTTGCTTTCCCAAACCACGCGGTTCATTTGACCAAGCGCAGACCGCCTCTGGCTTTTGGCTCTGACGCAGGCAACGGCTCTGGCTTTTTTCGATCTATCCGCACCGCCTTGATGAACCGGCCGTGGCCGCCCATGGTGAAGCTCTCTTGGCCAGTGAACTGCGGTGTGCGCAGCGTCCAGACCACGGCCTGCGGTGGCACCGAGAGCAGATGCAGGCTGACATGCCACCATTCGTCGCGGCGCGACTCATCCCGTTCAATCTCAGTCACAGCGGCATAGAGCAGCGTTGGCTGCTTTTCTTCTTCGGCGAGAATCAGGACAATATCGCCGGGTTCGGTTGTTTCTTTGAAGGGAACGAGCTTTTTCAGCTCGGCGATGGCTTGCTCAATCATGGCGTTATCATTGAAACTTCATTTGAATGGCATGTAAGATGCCGGTAATTTGAAAAAAAATTTCCACCAGCTCCGGGTCAAAGTGCTGACCGGATTCCTTGCGAATTTCCGCAAAGGTCATCTCTGCGCTCCACGCCTCCTTGTAGCTGCGTTTGGACGAAAGCGCGTCAAAAACATCGGCCAGAGCAGTAATCCGGGCGGCCAAGGGAATCGCCTCGCCGGAAAGACCATGCGGATATCCGGTGCCGTTCCAGCGTTCATGGTGATGGAGAATGATTTCGTGCGTGACTCGGTCCAGCGCGGAAGACTCCGAAGAAATGTTGCTGAAAAGCTGAGCACCGTACAGAGTGTGCTGTTTCATGACATCAAACTCTTCTGGAGTCAGGCGGCCCGGCTTTTTCAGAATGGAATCCGGGATGCCGACCTTGCCTGCATCATGCAGCATGGAGGCATGGCTGATGATGTCGCGGAACCGGCGGATTTCAAGGCGGGGTAAGCCCCGGTTTTCCGCCCAGCGTTGATACAGCTCGGCGCAGAAGGCACTGACTCGTTGGACATGGACACCGGTCTCTTTCGGATCGTGCAGCTCGGCCATCTTCGCCATGCGTAAGATGAGCTCCCGGTTGAGAATGCTCCGCTCGATCAGCGCGGCGGCGTTGTTGGTGAAAATCGGCACCAAGGCTTTGACCTGCTCGGAGAAGACCGTTGCTCTGTTTTTGCGGTCTTTGGCGTTGATGAGCTGCATCACGCCGACCAAACTGTGTCCGCGTGAGATCAGCGGCACAGCGAGGATGGAAACCGTGCGATAGCCGTTTTTCTCATCAAAGGAGGAGTTGAAGCGGTACGGCAGTTTTTCGTCGATAGCATAGGCATCGTCAATCGACACCATCGCCTTGGTCAGGGCGCAATGGCCGACGATGGAGCTGTCACTGACCGGCAGACTTTCCGTGCTGTACTGGAAAAGCCCTGCCCCGCTCATGCCAAAAATGCTGTCATTCTGCACATGGCGGAACTCCAATTCGCCGTTTCGCAGGAGGAAAATCGAGCCTGCGTCGGCCTTGGCCAAAGCGCGGGCCTCGCGCAGGGTGCTGTCCAGAATCAGGTCCACATCTTGGAGCTGGTTCAGCTCGCTGATCGTGTTGATGATCGAGACGACAGTTGCTTTTTTTAAATGCTGTGTGAACAATGCGGTGCCTTCACTGTGATTCCGATTCATGCCGCTGCGGAGACGCAGGTGAGAAAATTCAAGATATTACCCAAGGCGTGCTGAAATTGCCAGAACTATTCGCGCGGCTACCGCGAACGATCTGGCAGGGAAAGATAAACATCAAAACGGACGGTTGCGCCTGTCAACGAATGCGACGGCGGCTGATTGGCGAGGAACGATGCCTTCGCAGGCCGCTTGACCGCCACCCTGTGACTCACTGCCCGCGCCGCGCTGAGGAGCTGCTGCTCCGCCGCAGGGTTCGAGTCTGCCAGCAGCTGGAGGAATTGCAGCTCTTTTTTGACCAAGGCTGATTTGCGCCGCTCCGGGAACATCGGATCAAGATACACTGCGTCAATGAACTGCCCCTGCTGCCGCATTTCGCGGAAAAAAGGCAGCGCGTCGCCGACAGTTAAGTGCATTCGGGCGGCGATGGCTGCTGTCTCAGGATGCCGCCGCGCCCGCTCGATGCCATCCGCCAGCAGAGCGGCGATCACCGGCTCACGCTCGAAGAGATGTACCTGACAGCCAGCGGCAGCCAGCAAAAAACTGTCGCGGCCCAGCCCGCCGGTGGCATCAATCACCGCTGGCCGGAAGCTGCCCTTGCAGCCAACCGCCTTCAGCAGTAGTTCCTTGCCCGTTTGCCGCCGCCGGAAATCCACTGCGCCGCTCGTGAAATCCACCCGCACGCTGCCGGTCATGTGCGGATCGTCCGGCTTGCGCAGTTCCAAGCCAGCATGGCTGACCCGCAGCAGCAGCGAGTGCCGGGCATCAGGCTTGGCCAGAGGCAGGTCGAGACATGCGGCCAGCTCCTCGGCCTGGGCAAGCAGCTCCGGCCCGACGCAGCTCACCGCAAGGTCAGACGGCAGGGTCATTTGCGCATTGATCTTTCATGGCCCGCACTGTATCATGAACCCGTTTCTTTGCAAGATAGACACATAGTCCTTTTGCCGGTGATGCGCAAATTAGGCAGATGGTACTTAATCATTTCTCAATGAAAATTATGTTCAACAACAAGTCGAATATTAACGAAATTCAATTGTATGGAATATACATTGTTGTTTTATTGTATGCAAGCGGAACTTTTATTGGTATTTACGATTTGGGATGGCAAGTGTTCATTCCACTACTTTTCATTTTTTCGTTTTTTGGATTCTTTAAATTTAAAGACGAGATCGAAGCACATATATCTAATCAATATAGATCGGTCGATTTGTTTCAAAGCGCAAAAAAGTATAATTTATTTTATTTTTTAATATCCCCAGTTTTTATTTATCTATTTTTAACTTGGAACCAAGAGTTCCCCTTTGTTGGCGACCATGACTTTCACCTGAGACAGGAATATTATTCCTCATCATTCTGGATAAATTTTAAATGGCAAAATTTATTGCTGTTATTTTCTTTTATTCTTTCGGCTCGATTCAACGCGATAAAATACTGGATACCATTAGCTGGAATATTGTTAATTTGGTGGTCGCGGTATGATACATTACCTTGGCATCAGATATCGCATGCTTTTTATATCAGATATCCAGCTTTAGCATATTTTTTGTCTACACCGTTTATGTACCTTGCCGCATTGGCAGATGTAGATAAAATGTATAATTATTCAAGAACATTAAATGTTTTTGCGTTGTTTGTATGGGTGGCAGTTATCCGACCTTTCTTTTTGAAACGAAAGCCTGACATATCTTTCGCGTTGTTTTGTTTATTCTTTTTATTTCAACCAAACGTGATTTATTATTTTAATACTAATTACCTTGAACCGTTAGCCTCAATACCCTTGCTTATAGCGATAGAATCTTTATTTGTTTTCAGGCAAAGCAATGCCTATGTCATCGCCTGTTTATTGGTTGGATTGGCAGCAATGGTAAAAGAACAGGCAATACTCGTGTTGCCTTGGGTGTGGCTGGCCGGTAAACCTTGGACATGGAAGACCACCAAGCAATGGGCACGAGGGGGTATTGTTGGAATTTCTTCTGTTCTGCCATTTTTTATATATTACTTGATCCGAATGCAGCGGATGGATTCAGGAAGGAATTTTAAATTAATAACGTTAGACCAGTGGATTGATCCAGAACGTTATAGCACGCTCTTCGGCAGGATTGGTTATCATCTGGGCGGATATGGAATTGCGGCCATGAGCCTAATGCTGATTCTCAGCGTTATCGCTATTGTTCAGAGTAAGGAACATCGAACAGCTATATTATGTATTTTGTGTGCCGCATTGACTCAGATCGTATTTTTCTTTGCCGATGCGAACTCATCCAGTTATGTCGGTTATTTTAGATTCGCATTTATTGCTGTAGCTTTAATTACTGGTATCGCCTTATCGACAGATATCATAATAAAAGGCCAACTTTTTTTGTTGAAAATTGGATGTGCGATTATATTTATTGCGGCATTATATAATTTATTTTTGTTTTTCACACGGATAAGCGAAAACGATATGAATAGAAATTTTACAGAGCATAGTGATGCGCCAATTTTCTTGCCTATAAGCAGTTTGATAGAGAAAGCAGAGTCTCAGCATTTACTGCGCAAAGGAGATGTTATTCATATTGCTGACAATACTGGTTACCACATAAATTCAGCATCTCTCCATTATACGAAAATAGCGACAACATATTCCTTGGATATTGATAAATTATTTCAATGCAGTTGTTATCAAGATGCAGATGCAGTTATAGTGCCATTTGTATACTTTTCTGGCATGAATGCTGGATTAAGAGAATCTCCACCAAAGCCTTCACCATTTGCTGCTCCTCCTCAGAAAATGGCTGAATCTTGGTTTGTATCGAACGAGAAAAAAGATCAATGTTATAATGAGATGAAAAGTAGTTGCGATGCTGTTGTTGCAGAAAAATTTAATGGGGAAGTTGTCGGATTGTTGGGAGTGAAAAAAAGACCATGATAAGTAAATACAACTCAGAGCGAGCCGCTTTCTGGGAAATGAATGCAGAAAAATTTTCCCGAAGCATATTCAGCAAATCTTACCATGAATTGCTTTGCCATTATTACAGGTTTCTTGTTCCGCCAGGATTGAGAATTCTTGAGATAGGCTGCGGAGAAGGAGACCTACTCCATAGCTTACGGCCAATTCGAGGTATTGGCATTGACTTCAGCGCAAAGATGGTCCGTAAGGCCTCCTGCCGATATCCTGATCTTGAATTTATTTGCGCGGATGCCCATAGCGTAGATGTTAACGAACAGTTTGATATTATTATACTGTCAGACATTCTGAATGACTGCGAAGACGTACAAGAACTACTGATGAATATCAGGAAAAATTGTCATGATCAGACAAGAATCATAATAAATTATTTCAATAATGCTTGGCGGATACCATTAACATTGGCGCGTCGCTTAAAACTGGCGCGGCCAATCTTGGAGCAAAACTGGCTGGCACCTCAGGATATAAAAAATTTACTCTCTCTTTCCGGCTTTGAAGAGATTTCTAACAAATCTTTTGTTGCTCTTCCTGTCAAGATTCCATTCTTGGCAAATTTTCTGAATCGCTTTGTCGTTCATGTTTTCCCGTTCAACCTGTTCGCTTTGACCAATTTTTCAATTTCCCGGCCTGTGCCGGAAAAGAAAAAAACAGAAGAACTGACAGTATCAGTCATTATTGCGGCAAGAAACGAGGCAGGCCATATTGAAGAGCTACTGGCAAGGATTCCGCCGCTCGGCAGAAAGACAGAAGTCATTTTTGTTGAAGGAGGTTCTTCTGATAACACCCCTGAAGCAATAGAGCAGGCAATTCACATAAGGCCAGCAGGTAACATCTCGCTGTATCGGCAGCAAGGCAAAGGAAAGGGTGATGCCGTTCGGCTTGGATTTGAAAAAGCGACCGGTGATATTTTGCTAATCCTTGATGCGGACATGACTGTTCGGCCAGAAGATTTGCCTCGATTTGTTCAGGCTATCACTGACGGTAAAGGAGAATTTATCAATGGTGTCCGACTTGTTTACCCTATGCAGGATGAGGCGATGCGTTTCTTCAATATCCTTGGAAATAAATTTTTTAGTTTCGCTTTTTCTTGGTTGCTGAATCAGCAGATTAAGGACACCTTGTGCGGCACCAAAGTTATGTGGCGAAAAGACTATGAGGTGTTGGCAAAAAATCGTTATTATTTTGGCGATTTTGATCCATTCGGCGATTTTGACCTTATCTTTGGCGCAGCAAAGATGAACCTGAAGATCATTGATCTGCCAATTCGTTATCAGGCACGCAGATACGGAAAAACGAATATCAGCAGATGGAGAAACGGCTGGACGCTGCTCAAGATGGTGCTTTTCGCATCAAGGAAAATCAAATTCATCTAAAGATGAAGAGCATACTTAAACATCCTCTGGCTGCAAATCTTGACCTTGACTCTCCAGACGCGCCGTCAATTCATCGCCAAATAATCGCCAGCAAACCTTTTCTGCTGAACATCTATCATGAATGGTACCAGGTGATTTCTGGCCATCTTCCTGATCATTCAGCAAGAAAAATTATTGAGCTTGGTTCTGGAGGCGGGCACCTGCAAGATGTTTTACCAGACATCATAACATCCAATATTCATCCGACAGGAAATGTCAGTATTGTCCTTGACGGACAATGCTTGCCATTTTCTTCAGCGTCTCTTGATGCAATTGTCATGATAGATGTTTTTCATCATCTTCCTGACGTAGATAGATTTTTCAAAGAAAGCATACGATGTCTCGCTGAAAAAGGAAAAGTCATTATGATTGAGCCGTGGATCACCGCATGGTCGGCGGTCATCTATAACCATCTTCATCACGAGCCTTATCTCCCAGACAGAGAGAGCTGGGATTTCCCAACGACAGGGCCGCTCTCAGGTGCCAATCTGGCATTGCCGTGGATTGTTTTTGAGCGGGATCGAAATCTGTATCTCAACAGATACAGCTCTCTCAAAATAAAAGAGATTAAACTTGACTGGCCTCTTGTTTATCTGCTGTCAGGTGGAGTTTCCATGAGGACTTTAGTGCCTGAGCGCAGCTACCCTTTGTTCCGCAGGCTGGAGCGGCTGCTGTCACCACTTATGAAACATCTCGCCATGTTTGCAGTAATTGTTCTTGAAAAGGAAGACACATGAACACAACGCAGCCCGGCGTAATCGCAATTATTCCTGCCCGCTGGCAGTCGAGCCGCTTTCCCGGCAAACCGCTTGCCCTGATCGCAGGCAAGCCGATGATTCAGCATGTGGTCGAGCGGGCGGGGCGTGTTCCGCTGCTCTCGCGGGTGGCGGTCGCCACGGACGACCCGCGCATCGCTGAGGCGGTGGCCTCGTTCGGCGGCGAGGCGGTGCTGACCCGCAGCGACCATGTCTCTGGCACCGACCGGCTGGCCGAGGCCGCCGAGCTGCTGGGCATCGCCGAGCAAGACGTGGTGGTCAACATCCAAGGCGACCAGCCGCTCTTCCCACCGGAGGTGATCAGCCAGGTGGCGCAGCCGCTCCTCGACGACCCGGCCCTACCGATGGCCACCCTGATCTATAAAATTATCAGGCCGGAAGAGATTCAAGACCCCAATCACGTCAAAACAGTGTTTGACCGCAGCGGCAACGCGCTGTATTTTTCCCGCTCGCCGATTCCCTTTCAGCGCAGCGTGAATGACGGCGTGCCGACGTATTACAAGCACTTAGGCTTCTACGCCTACCGCAAGGGCTTCCTCCTCACCTTTGTTGCTCTGCCCGAAGGCGAATGGGAGCGGTTTGAAAAACTTGAACAGCTCCGCGCTTTGGAGTATGGATACCGCATCAAAGTGGTGCTGACCGAGCACGACTCGATTGAGGTGGACACCCCGCAGGACGCGCTGCGGGCCGAGGCCGAGCTGCTGAACGGATCGTAGGGGCAGGCCAGCGTGTCTGCCTTGTCATATCATGAATCTGTAGGGGTGGTTCGCGAACCGCCCCTGCCTCTACAACCAACACGATGAACAAAAAAATAACCATCATTGGCTCCGGCAACGTCGGGGCAGCCGCTGCGCACTGGGCCTTGGCCCGCAAATTAGGCAACATCGTCCTGCTTGATGTCATGGAAGGAGTTCCGCAGGGCAAGGCCTTGGATTTATGGCAGGCCGGGCCGCTGGACGGCTTCGCGGGCACAGTCATTGGCAGCAACGACTACGCGGATTCGGCTGATTCGGACGTGGTGATCATCACCGCTGGCCTGGCGCGCAAGCCGGGCATGTCCCGCGACGATCTTTTGGCCAAAAATGTGGCCATCGTCAAGTCCTGCGCCGAGCAGGCGGTGCGTCATTCGCCCAATTGCTTCCTGATTGTGGTCACAAACCCCATTGACGCGATGGTCTATACGGCCTTCAAGGCCTCCGGCCTGCCGAAGCACCGCATCATCGGCATGGCGGGCGTGCTCGACTCGGCCCGCTACCGCACCTTTTTGGCCAATGCCCTTGGCGTGGCACCGTCCGATGTCAGCGCGATGGTCATGGGCATCCATGGCGACAAGATGCTGCCCCTTGTGCGGCTGGCGAACGTGGCCGGCGTGCCGGTCAGCGACCTCCTGCCTGCGGAGAAGATCGCCGAGATCGTGCATCGGACGCAGCACGGCGGCGGTGAAATCGTCAACCACTTGAAAACAGGCAGCGCGTTCTGCACGCCGGGCCTCGCCGCTGTGGAAATGGCGGAGGCGGTGCTGGCTGACACCAAGCGCGTCATGCCCTGCGCGGCCTGGCTGAACGGCGAATTCGGCATTTCCGGCTGCTTCCTCGGCGTGCCGGTGGTCTTGGGCGCGCAAGGCGTGGAGCGTATCCTTGAATTCAAGCTGACCGATGAGGAGAAACAGGCTCTCGGCGAATCGGTCGAGGCGGTGCGTAAGCAGATGGAGGAGACGGGCCTGTGACGGCGGACGTTCAACGTATCCTTCCCATACGAAAAACGTATCGCTGAATACGCGGAACGTATCGCCGAATAGGTTGAACTATGCTTCAGGTATGGTTCAACGCATCTGCTGATGCGTTCCGCCGCTCGCCGGAGAGAACGAGCAGCTCGCCAGATATGAAAAACCACTGAACCATTGGACAAATGATGGCGGAGAACAGGATCGGCTTCTTGCAGGAGGTCTTGCAGGGACTCAGCAAGAAGCGTTTTGCCCCTTTGGATTTCCTCGGCAAAGGCAGCCTGCCGGAGCGCGTGCTGGCCTTGACGCTAGGCGAAGAGCCGCCGCCGGGCGTGCCTGGCTGTGCGCGGGAATGGCAGCAGCTCGCTGAGGGCTTGCGCACGTTTGATGTGAGCAACCTGCGCGTGGTGGTGCTGGGCGGCGGCACCGGCCTGTCCAAGGCTGTCGGCGGCGACTCCCGGCGGCCTGAGTGGAAGATCAATCCCTTCACCGGCCTGAAAGAGGTCTTCCCGAACCTCTGCTCCCTTGTCTGCGTGACCGACGACGGCGGCTCGACTGGGGAGATGCTCAAGGATTTTCCGTTGATCGGCCTTGGCGACCTGCGCCACGTCCTCCTTGCCTCGGTGCGCAGCGCAAATCTGAAGAATCAGTACCGCCTGAATGACAAGGAAGCGGCTGAGGTCGCGGGGCTGCTGCACGGCATCTTCAATCTGCGCTTCACCGCACCGCCGGAATCTGCCGAGCAGCTCTGGCAGCGGAGCGGCGCAGACCCGGAACAGCTACCCGCGCCGATGGCAGGCTATCTGTCTGACCTGATGCGGCGGCTGTTCAGCGACACGCGCATGAAGGCTGCCTTGCAACGACCTCATTGCCTTGGCAATTTGCTGATTGCAGCAGCGATTTACGGCAAGCTGCCGTCCTTTTTCCGCACCGTCGAGCTGGTCGCCAACCAAAAACGGCTCCAGCACGCGGTGCTCGAAGGCATCTCTGACCTTGCCCTGGCCATCGGCGCAGGCCGGAACGCGGTGCTGCCCTGCACGGTCACGCCCGCCCAATTGCAGGTGCTGTACAGCAACGGCGTGATGGTCACAGGCGAGTCCAAGGCTGGCTTGGCCGAACGCGGCTGGCCGGTCGAGCGGGTCAGCGTCCGCTTTGTCGAAGAGCCGCTGCTGCCGGACGAGGCGGCGGATCAGCTCCGCCGGGCCGACATCATCCTGCTTGCGCCCGGCAGCCTCTACACCTCCATCATTCCCATCCTGCAAGTGCCCGGTCTGGCTGATTTGATCCGCAGCAGCAGTGCGATGAAGCTGCTCGTGGCCAATATTTGGGTGCAGCAGGGCGAAACAGACGCAACCTTGGATGCGCCGGAGAAGCGTTTTCATGCCTCCGACCTCATCCGGGCGTATGACAGCAATATTCCGGGGGGGATTCAGGGCCTGTTCTCGCACGTCCTCACCCTTGATCTGGCGGACATCCCCGGCTCAGTGCTGCAAAACTACGCCATTGAGAAGAAGGAGCCAATCTACGTGGACAGCGAGCAGGTGCGCGCTCTGGGCTTTGAGCCGGTGCAGGCCCGCATTTTCTCCCGCGAGCTGCTCCGCCAGGAAAATGTTGTCCAGCATGATTCAGACGCGCTGGCCTTGGCCGTGCGCACCCTCTGGGGTCTGCGGGCGGGCGGCTTCCTGATCTCGCCGCTGCCGCCGACCGTCCGCGTCAAAGCTGCCGGGCCTGCCGCAGTCAGCATCTGCCCAGACCGGCTGCTGCCCTGCATCCGCTTTGAGGAGATCAGCCGCCTTGTCAATGGGATGAGCTTCCGCCAGATCAGCCTGCTCGCCGAGCAGCCCAAGGAGCTGGAGCCTACCGAGCGGGAACAGCTCATCGCCGCAGTGATCGACATCCTCTGGCGGCACCCGGACATCCACCCGGCGCATCTCAGCGCGGTGCGCGGCATCAGTTTGATCAGCCCGGCGCGCTGGAGCCGCAGCCAGCAGTGGGACAACGTCTTCTCGTTTTATGACCCCGAAGACGGTTGCCTGAAAATCCGCCACGATCAGACTGAAGACGCAGCTCGTCTGGAGATGCCCCTTCTTGTCGCGCTGGGCCAGTCCCTGCTCGGCAACTACTGCGCTGAAAAGCATCTTGAGCCTGTCTTTTTTCAAGAGCGGCAGATTGGCCGGATATACTGGCTCGCGGTCCGCGACCAGCAGGATTTGAACGGCTTTCTCAACAGCGGCCAGATTGATGTCTATCTCCACCTTGCCCAGATGTCGCGCCCTGACCGGCGGAAGCGGATCTACGCCCGCACGGTCAACGGCGAAGACGGCTTTCTGCCGCCCGGCCTGCTCTTTGGCCTCCTCTTCGCCTGGTGCTTAGACAACCGCTTTGCCCCCAGCATTGACCACATGATGGCGATGATGAAGAGCGGCCCTTCGGCTTTGGTCGCCAAGCAGGCGGAAACTGTGCGCCAACAGGAAAAATTGATCGCCTTTTTCCGTGAACAAGTTTTTCGCAGTCGGATGGAGCAGACAATGCGGTATAATGCGGACAGAGGAATGTGCTGACCAAAAAGCTGCGTGCCGCAATGAAGCCGGAGCGAGGAGGAGAACATGCGAAAAATATTGATCATGGACGACGATGAACAGATACTGTCCTTGCTCGCCCGCACGGTGGAGATGGCCGGTTTTGCCGCTGTCACTGCCGAAAATGGCCGGGATGGACAGCGTCTGCTTGATAAACAGCCGTTTGATCTGGTAATCACCGACTTGATCATGCCGGAGAAAGAGGGGATGGAGACCATCAGCTACATCAAACGGCATTTCCCCCATATCAAGATCATCGCCATTTCCGGCGGGGGCCGGATCGGCCCGGAAACCTATCTGCCCGCTGCCTTGGAGCTGGGTGCGGACATGGCCTTTGCCAAACCCTTCCCAATGGAGGATCTGACCGCCGCTGTCAGAACGCTGCTCGGCGAATCTCCGTGAGCAGACCGGGCCGGAACCCCTCGGCCCGCTTTCTCCCCTTGCTTTCATGCGCACTGTATCCCGCAGCACATCTGAGCCGATCGCTCTTCCAGCAGGCATCCTTACTGATGTGCTTTGTCCGATATTCCACCGGTTCCGCCGCCGTCTGCTGCTTGGCCTGACCGCTCTGCTGGCCAGCGATGTGCTGTATCTCACCCTGCCCCGCTATCTGAAAATCGGCGTGGACGAGCTGGCCCAAGGCATTGCCACGCGGCAGCGGCTGCTGGTTCTTGCCTGTGGCATCCTGCTGACTGCGGTCGTCACTGGCCTGCTGCGCTATGTCTGGCGTACCTTGCTGATCGGCTTTTCCCGCCATCTGGAAACCGCCCTGCGCGACCGCCTGATCAGCCATGTTCTCAGCATGGATCAGACCTTTTTTGACCGCCGTCCGTTGGGCGAAATCATGGCCCATGCCAGCAATGACCTCAGCGCAGTGCAGCTTTCCTTTGGCTTAGGGCTGGCTGCTGCCGCCGATGTGGCAGTGATGTCCGTCGCCGCTGTGCTGTTCATGCTGCACATCAGTCCGCCGCTGACCCTGCTTGCCGCCCTGCCGTTGCCCCTGCTCGCAGTCTGCTCCTGGTTTCTCTCGCACGAGCTGCACCGCCGCTTTGAACAAGTGCAGTCTCAGTTTGGTTTATTGACTGAATTTGCCCGCAACACCCTTGTTTCCATCCGGCTGATCAAAAGCTGTACCCGAGAAGAGCAGCAAATGCGCGAGTTCGGGCAGCTCGGCCAAGACTATGTTGCCAGCAACATCCGGGCGGCGATGATTCAGGGGCTGCTTCTCCCGCTCGCCCTGCTGACCGGCAGCTTCGGCACGCTGCTGGTGCTGCATTCGGGCGGCACAATGGTGATCAGCCAAGTGATCAGCATCGGCGAGTTTGTTGCCTTCATCACCTACTTTGCCATGTTGGCCATGCCGCTGGCCACTGTAGGCTGGGCAACTGGCCTCATCCGCCGGGGCATGACCTCGCTGGCCCGCATTTGCCGCCTGCTTACCGCCACGTCAACGGTCAAGGCCAGCCTACATGAGACCGCCCAGCCGGTCATCCGCCAGAGCCGCCCGCACATCTCCCTGCGCCGCCTGAGCTTTTCCTATCCCGGCACCATCACGCCTGCCCTGAGCGATATGAACGTGGAAATCGGGCCGGGCATCCTTGGCATCAGCGGCAGAACCGGCTCCGGCAAATCCACCCTCTGCCGCCTGCTTGTCCGGCAGTATCCGGTCGCGGACGGCAGCTATCTGTTTGCCGGTCATGACGTGAACCAGATTGACCCAGCTCTGATCTGGCGGCATGTTAGCTGGGTTGACCGCAACACCTCGCTGTTCTCCGCCTCTGCGGCGGAAAACATCAGCTTAGCCAAGCCGGACGCGCCGCTGGCGGAGATCATGGAGGCTGCCCGGCTGGCGGCGGTGCATGACGAGATCATGGCCATGCCAGACGGTTATCAGACCCGGCTCGGCGAAAAAGGGATCCGGCTCTCCGGCGGCCAGAAGCAGCGGATCGCCATTGCCCGCGCCCTGCTTGCCGACCGGCCTATCCTAATTATTGACGATGCCCTTTCCGCCTTGGACGCGGAAACCGCCCAACAGGTTTTCGCCGCCCTCCGCGACCGGCAGCGGGGAAAAACGCTGCTTCTCGTCTCCCATCATGTCCAGCTGCTGGCCCATGCCGACCACATCCTGCTGCTTGATCAAGGCCGGATTGCCGAGCAAGGCAGCCACGCCCAGCTCATGGCCCGCAGCACGTACTATCAAGAAACTGCCAGCAGGCAGCAGGGAAAGGAGGAGTCCGGTGCGCAGCTTCGGCTATTTTGAGGAAGGCAAAACCGGACGGATCTCCGACCTCCGTCTTTGGAAGCGGATTTTCGGCCTCTGCCGGGCGTGGCGGGCTGGCATCTTCTGGAGCAGCCTGTTTTCCCTGCTGGCAGCTAGTGCGGCGGTAATTCAGCCGCAGCTTCTTCAGCGCGGCATTGACTTGTTCATAACCGCCTCTGGGGCTGATGCAGCACGGCTCGACGGTTTGTTCCACATCGCTCTGCTTTACGGCGGCACTGCCGCCGCAGCCTTTGCCGCAGGTTTTGGCCAAGTGGTGATGATGGAATATGTTGGCCAGTCGGTCATGCACCGGCTGCGCAGCGACCTCTATCGCCACCTGCTTTCGCTCGATCTCGCCTTTTTCCACGCGCATCCGGCAGGCCGCCTTGTCACCCGCCTGACCAATGACATTCAAAGCATGAACGACATGTTCAGCTTGGTGATGGTAACGCTGTTCAACGACCTGCTCCGGCTGGCTGGAGTGCTGGTGGCGTTGTATCTGACCAACGTCCGCCTTGCCTTGCTGATGACGATCTTTCTGCCGATTTCACTGATCATCACTGTTTTCTTTTCCCGGATAGCCCGCGATGGCTTCCGGGCTATCCGCAGCCAGCTGGCGGTGGTGAATGCCTTTCTTCAGGAGGTGCTGTCGCTGGTCGGCGTGATCCAGATTTATGGCCAAGAGGCGGACAGCATGGCCAAATTCCGCGAGCTGAATGGCGTGTATCTGGAGCGCAACCTGCGTCTGATTCGCCTCTTCGGAGCCTTTATGCCGTTGAGCGAATTTCTCTCCTCCTTGGCGATAGCTGTAATCCTCTGGTACGGCGGAGGTGAGACCTTGCAGCGGCATTTGACCTTGGGCGAGCTAACCGCTTTTCTTACCTACATGCGCTTGTTTTTTCAGCCGATGCAGGAAATCGCCCGCAAATATTCGGTGGTGCAGTCGGCCTTGGCTTCGGCGGAACGAATTTTCGAGCTGCTGGATATTTCCGGCAGCATCATTGAGCCGACAGTGCCGATTGACGGCAGCCGCATCCGGGGAGAAATCCGCTTTGCGGGAGTCAGCTTCACCTATCAGCAGGAAGATGACGGCAACGGCCACCTGCCAGAAGAAGGCAAATCCGTGCTGCGCGACATTGACTTGCACATTCAGTCTGGAGAGACGATTGCCATCACCGGCCCGACCGGCGCAGGCAAATCCACTTTGGTCAGCCTCTTGGTGCGCTTCTATGACCCCAGCGCAGGCCGCATTCTGCTTGACGGCCACGATTTGCGCGAATTCGCCCCGCAGACTCTGCGCCGCAAAATTGGCTTGGTGCTACAAGACCCGCTGATTGAGCCGGATACCGTGCTAGCCAACATCCGTCAAGACACCGGCCTGACGCGTTCGGAAGTGTATCAAATTCTCGTCCGCACCAGCTTGGATGCCTTTGTCGCCAAGCTGCCGCAGGGCTTGGACACTCGCATCGGCGAAGGCGGTCTTGATCTCTCCGCTGGCGAAAAGCAGCTCATTGCTTTTGCCCGTGTTCTCTGCCGCAACCCGGCGGTGCTGATCCTCGACGAGGCAACTTCCTCTGTGGACAGCGAGGCGGAACAGCTGCTGGAGCAGGCGTTGCGCAGCGGCTTCGCAGGCCGCACTCTGCTGATCATCGCTCATCGTCTCTCCACCGTCCGCCGGGCTAACCGAATTGCCGTCTTTGCCCAAGGCAGATTAGCCGAGCTGGGCAGTCACGAGGAGCTGCTGGCACGGCAGGGTCTCTATGCCGAGCTGGCCGCCGCTGACCTCAGGCATGGCCGTCCGGTCTGATGTTATTTCTGTTGACACTGCGGCAGGAAGCACGTTATATTCTGCGTTTTAGCCGCCGGATTCATTCCGGCTTCCTTTTTATTTTCTGCACCTTCTCGCTCTCCACCAGGAATCAGCGAGGGCCATCATGACCACGAGGAGGAATCATGCGTCATTACGAAATCACTTGGATCATTCGCCCCAGCGCGGGTGAAGCGCAGTTCACCGAAATCATCGACCGTACTGCGGCTATCGTCACCAATGACGGCGGCACAGTGATCGATACCAGCCGCTGGGGCTTCAAAAAGCTGGCCTACGACATCAAGAAGGAGTCGCAAGGCTACTATGTCTGCATGAATTTCGCCGCGCCCGGCGCGACAATCAAGGAGCTGGAGCGTATCTTCCGCATCGATGACCGCATTCTTCGTTATCTGACCATCAAGCTGGCCGATGCGATTGACGCAGCAGGCATTGAAAAAGTGAAGGAGCAGATCGCCGCGCTGGCCGCAGCCCAAGCTGCCGCTGCCACTGAAGGCGATGAAGGCAGCCGCGTCGCAGCGATCGAAGATGACGCTGAGGAACTGTCCTGAACCGCAGCCTGACCATCCACTCTTGAGGAGATATTGACCATGACCGCGCCTAATCCCAAAACCAAGAAAGTGTTTCACCGCCGCAAGGTGTGCAGATTCTGCGCCGACAAAGTGCAGGAAGTTGATTATAAGGATGTGAAGATGCTGAAAAATTTTGTCACCGAGCGCGGCAAAATTGTGCCCAAGCGGATTTACGGCACCTGTGCTCGCCATCAGCGTCAGCTCACCGAGGCGGTCAAACGCGCCCGCCATCTGGCTCTGCTGCCCTATTCCGGCGTTGTTCAGTACTGAGTCCGGGCAGACATGGCCGGGCCAGCCTGCGGACGGGAGCGAGTTTCCGCCCAGACTCTGCTGATCGCGGCGTGTTTTCTTCTGCCTGCCGTCCTGCCGTTGCTGTTTTCATGGCTGGACACGTTGTTGGCTGTGCCGGTTTTTCTCCTGCTGCGAACAGCGGCGGATGAGCGGACGGCGATGGTCAGGCTGCGAAACGGTCTGCTGCTTGCGGCGGGCGGCGCGATGCTGGTCGGCGAACCAGCGTTGCTCGTTTTTTCCCTGACCATGCTGCCTATGGGCTGGAACCTGCATCGTAGCGCAGCTCAAGGTTTGTCTCCGGCGGCGGCAGGCGGCGCAGCACTCGCTGTGCTTGCTCTGACGTGGCTGGCGCAAGGGCTGCTGACAGGCAGCAATTTCTACGCTGATCTGCTCATCGCACTGGACACGTCGCTTGAGCGGCTGGCTGAGGTGGCTCGCACTAGCACGGAAATCTCGGCGGATGTCGCCCATCAGATTGCGATGATAGTGACAGGCATCCGCAGCAATGGGCTGCTGCCAGCAATATTGGTCGGCGGCGCAGTGCTGACGGTTTGGCTGAATTTGGTTATTGGCAGCGGCCTGCTTCGCCGCTTTCGCCCGGACAAGGCTGTTTGGCCGGAATACCGTTGCTGGCGGCTGCCTGATTCGCTGATCTGGCTGCTGATCGCCGCTGTTGTTCTGTCGCTGCTTGGCGGCAGCGCGGCGCAGGCCGGATACGCGCTGGCCGTAGCCGCAGGTCTTGCCTATTTTTTTCAAGGCGCGGCGATTTTCGTCCACCTTCTGCACCGCTGGCAGGTTCCGGCCTTCTGGCGGGCAGTGCTGTATTTTTTTGTGGCGGTTCAGGGATACGGAATGCTGCTGCTGACCGTGACCGGCGTGGCAGACACCTGGGCCGACTTCCGCAGGCTGACGCAGGAGAAAGAGCCTGCGGGCCGCTCCTGAGCAGCTAACGGCGCAGCCGCCCGGCGGCCAGCCATCACCGATGATAAGGATGAATCATGGAAATTATATTGAGAAAAACCATTGACACCTTGGGCCGCGAAGGCGAGGTTGTCAGCGTTAAACCCGGTTACGCCCGCAATTTTCTTATCCCGCAGAACTTGGCGACTGCTGTGAATACAGCCAGTCTGGCCCGGCTCCAGAAGGAGCAGGCCGCCATCGCCAAGCGTCTGGCTGAGGAGAAGAAAAACGCTGAAGCACTGGCTGCCAAGCTGGAGAATCTGACGGTGACGCTATCCCGCAAAACCGGCACGGAAGGTCGTTTGTTCGGTTCGGTCAGCGGCGGCGACATCGCTGAACAGCTTGGCAAGATGGGCATCACTGTTGACCGCAAGAACATCATGCTCAGAGAGCTGATCAAAAGCGTCAGCGAGACCAAGGTCTCTGTCAAAGTCGGCTATCAGATGACCTCGGAGATCACAGTGCAGGTGACACCGGAGATGGCAGCAGAGTAAGCGGCGCAAGCCCACCAGGTTCCCCGCACGACACTGCGGCGCACACGTGCTGCGCGCCGCAGCCGTTTTTTGCTCTGCCTCTCCTTCTGTGGGCAGGCGGCAGTCCAAAACACCGCTATGCCTGACCACCCAGCCGTTTTTCCCTTCCGCAGCAGTCCGCCCGCTTCAGCCGCAGGCCGTGTGCCGCCTCAAAACATTGAGGCCGAGCAAGCCCTGCTTGGCACCATTCTGCTTCAGGACAAGGCACTGCTCAAAGTTGTTGAGCTGCTCCAGCCTGAAGATTTCTATCTCGACAGCCACAAAGTTATTTTTGAGACGTTAGTCACCCTGTTCGAGCAGCAGGCACCAAATGACTCCGTCTCGGTCACCGACTTCCTCCGCGATCATAACCGGTTAGATAAAGCTGGCGGTGCCGCCTATCTGAGCGAACTCACCACGCAGGTCATTCCTTTCACTGGAATGCTGGTGCACCATGCCAACATTATCCGGCAGAAGGCTATCCTGCGGCGGCTGATTCAGACCAGCAGCGAACTAGCCGCCCGCTGCTACGATGCACAGGGAGACATTAACACACTGGTTGACCGGGCTGAGCAGGCTATTTTCGAAGTCGCTCAGTCGCGCAAGAAGCAGGGCTTTGAGCCGATGAGTAAAATCGTGGCCAAGGCGTTTGACCGGGTGACACGACTTTCTGAGCGCAAAGAGCATATCACCGGCGTGGCTACTGGCTATGCTGAGCTGGATCGGATGACCGCCGGTCTCCAGCCTTCTGATTTAATTATTCTTGCGGCTCGCCCGAGTATGGGGAAGGCCCAGCCGCTTGATGCACTTGTACTCACTGCTGCCGAAGGCTTCAAGCGGATGGGTGAACTCCGCCTTGGCGAGCAGCTCGCTTCGATTGACGGCCAGCCTTCTGAGGTGGTCGGGATTTACCCGCAGGGTGAACGACAGGTCTATCGGATCACTTTTGCCGATGACCGCTCAACCGAATGCTGCGCTGAACATCTTTGGCAGATTCATTACCGAAACTGGCCCGCGCCCCGCATCGTCAGTACGGCTCAAGTGAGCGACATGCTGCGGCGAAAACGGTATCAAAACCGGCTCTGGATTGACACGTTCAGCGGCAACTTTGGAGGTGACGCTGCGCTTTCCCTTGATCCGTGGCTGCTGGGGGCGTTAATCGGCGACGGCACACTGCGAGGTTCGGCCCTGCAATTCAGCACGGGTAGCGAGGAAATGCAGCGGCGACTGAAGACGGTCATCGGTGAGCGGATGACACTCGTTCATTCAGAATATTATGATTACCGCATCGTCATCAAAGGTGGCGCGCATTGCAAAGGCGTGCAGGGCGTGCAGCAAAATCCCTTAGTCGCCGCTCTGCGGCAGCTTGGTCTCTGGGGCTGTTTGGTGGAGGACAAGTTTATTCCTGCCTGCTATTTGAACGCCTCCCGCCCGGCACGTCTCCGGTTGCTGGCAGGTCTTTTGGACACCGACGGCTGGGTGGAAAAATTCGGCGCAGTCCGCTTCTGCACCTCGAGCAAACGGCTGGCAGAAGATGTGATTGCGCTGACCCGCTCGCTCGGCGGCACAGCCAGTTCTTCGGCAAAAGAGCCGGTTTATACGCACAAACAGGAAAAACGCCTCGGCCAAACGGCCTATGTTTGCAATCTCCAGATTCCTGATGCAGAATTGCTTGATTTACTGCCGGAAAAGCAGTGCCGGATCACAGCCCGGCAGCGCATCCGGCGGCTGAATATCCGCAGCATTGTCCCATTGCGGGTAACGGAAACGCAGTGCATCGCGGTCAGCCACCCCTCGCAGCTCTATGTCACCGATGACTATGTGGTCACGCACAACACCTCGCTGGCCATGAATATCGTCCAGACAGCGGCCCTCAACAACAAAGTGCCCACTGCCGTGTTCAGCTTGGAGATGTCGGCGGAGCAACTCGCCCTGCGGATGCTCTGCTCCGTGGGTAAGGTGGATGCTCAACGCGTCCGAACTGGGCACTTGGTCAAGGAGGATTGGCCCAAACTGACACGGGCGACCGGAATGCTCACTGCGGCACCAATTTATATTGACGATACTGCCGGTCTGACTGTGCTAGAGATGCGGGCTAAAGCTCGGCGGCTGAAGTCCGAACATGATCTTGGCTTGGTGGTAGTTGACTATCTCCAACTCATGCAGGGCCGTTCTGGCAGCGAAAATCGGAATCAGGAGATCAGCGAAATTTCGCGCTCGCTCAAGGCAATGGCGAAAGAGCTGGATGTGCCGGTGGTGGCGTTATCGCAGCTCAACCGCAGCCTTGAAAGCCGCACCGACAAACGGCCTATGATGTCGGATCTGCGTGAATGCGTGACCGGTGACACTTTGGTGATGCTGGCTGATGGCCGCCGGATTCCAATCCGCGAGCTGGCAGGACAGGCACCGGCGGTCATCTCGGTAAATGCGGCAGGCCAGCTTGAGCCGTCTGTTGCCGATATGGTCTGGTTAGCAGGTCGAAAGGAAATTTTGCGGATTCAGCTGGCCAGCGGACGCACCCTGCGTTGTTCCAAAGAGCATCGCTTACGTTCATTGACAGACTGGAAACATGCCTGTGATCTTCAGATTGGCGACCGCATCGCTCTTGCCCGCCATCTACCAGAACCACCGCAGACGGTTGCATGGCCTGAACATGAAATTATCCTGCTGGCGCATTTGGTTGGTGATGGTAGCTATGTTACAAAACAACCGCTGCGCTATACCACCGCCAGCGAGGAGAACAGCCAAGCGGTCACGGAAGCAGCACAGGCGTTCGGCTCCACTGTCAATCGTCAGCCCGGACGAGGAAACTGGCATCAGTTGGTTATCAGCGGCAACGGCAACTGCTGGCATCCGGCGGGGGTCGGTAAATGGCTCAAGGACTTGGGTATCTTCGGCCAGCGTTCGCATGAGAAATATTTGCCTGTGGGCGTGTTCCGGCTGCCTAAGAAACAATTGACCTTGTTTCTTCGCCATCTCTGGGCGACGGACGGCAGCATTCATGCTGGCAAGGACAAGCCACGCATCTACTTCTGCACTGCCAGTGAACTGCTGATCCGCGATGTTGCCGCCCTGCTTCTGCGTTTCGGTATTGTCGCCCGCATCAAGCATCTCACCACGACTGAAAGTCCACAAGGCTGGTTCACTGCTGATGTTTCTGGGGCGGAGCAGCAGCGTATTTTCCTTCGGGAGATCGGCGCATTCGGGCCGCGCAAAGAGCCTGCTGAACAGGCTGCGGCCATGATTGAACACACGGTCAGCAATACCAACGTTGATACGCTACCGGAGGAAATTTTTGTCTATATTCGTGAGCAGATGCGCTTGAAGGGCATAACATCCCGTCAGATGGCGGAATTGCGAGGCAGATCGTACAACGGAACAGCAAGTTTCAAATTTGCTCCATCGCGGGAAAGCGTCTTGAGCTATGCTCAACACTTGGATGACCAATGGCTGTTCAGTCTGACGCAAGATGATCTGTTTTGGGACAAGATCGTTGCGGTTGAACCTGCGGGCGAAGAAGAGGTTTTTGATCTCACCGTGCCGGGCAACGCCTGCTGGTTAGCCGACGGTATTGTCAGTCATAATTCGGGCGCAATAGAACAAGATGCTGATGTTATTATGTTTATTTACAGGGATGAGGTTTATAACAAAGCACCAGAAAACCCCAATCGTGGTATAGCCGAAGTGATTGTCGGCAAGCAGCGCAACGGGCCGACCGGCACCGTCAAGCTGACCTTCCAAGGAGAGCATACCTCGTTTGAGAATTACACTGACAGAGAATCGCCGATAGGCACTTCATTCGGCTGAAGCATTATGAAAAAAGAACAGACCAACAAGCAGGGCTTCGAGCCGATGGCCAAGATCGTGCCCAGAGCCTTTGACCGGGTAATGCGGCAGGCTGAAAGCAAGGAGCGTTTCACCAGTGTGGCCACTGAGGATTTTGAAATTTCTCGGCCCCAAAACGAGCAGGGCTTTGAGCCGATAGCCAATATCGCACTCAGAGCCTTTGACCGGGTAACGCAGTTAACTGTAAGCAAACAGCATGTCAGTGGCGTGGCTACCGGTTATGAGGAGCTGGACCGAATGACTGCCGGGCTGCAACCTTCCAATTTGATCATTCTCGCCGCCAGACCGAGTATGGGGAAAACGAGCCTATCTTTGAACATTGTACAACATGCGGTTTTTAAGCACAAAGTGCCAACCGCTATCTTCAGTTTGGAGATGTCGTCGGAGCAGCTTGCTATGCGGATGCTCTGTTCCGTGGGCAAAGTGGATTCTCAGCGCGTCCGAACAGGCCATTTGGTCAGGGAGGATTGGCCCAAACTGACACGGGCGACTGGAATGCTCACCGATGCACCAATTTATATTGACGACACCGCCGAGCTGACCGTGCTGGAAATGCGAGCCAAAGCACGGCAGCTAAAGGCCGAGCATCATCTTGGTTTAGTGGTGGTTGATTGCCTTCAGCTCATGCAAGGAGATTCACGAAGCGAAAACCGCAATCAGGAAATTAGCGAAATTTCGCGCTCCCTCAAGGCGATGGCCAAAGAATTGGACGTGCCGGTACTGGTACTGTCCCAGCTTAATCGTAGCTTAGAGAGCCGCACCGATAAACGACCCATGATATCGGATTTACGGGATAGCGGCGAAATTGAAGATACTGCTGATGTTATTATGTTTATTTATCGCGATGAAGTCTATAACAAGGCACCGGACAACCCGAACAAAGGCATCGCTGAAGTGATAGTCGGCAAGCAGCGCAACGGGCCGACCGGCACCGTCAGGCTGACCTTCCAAGGAGAGCATACCTCGTTTGAGAATTATACCGACAGGGAACCGCCGAACGGTGCCTCGTTCGGCTGATTTGCAGGCCGCAGATGCCTGCCAGCTCACTTTTTGCTGTGCAGAAAAAACACCGCATTGTATGCTGCTCCAATCAGCAATTTTTTTCATCTCAGCAGGACAACGAATCATGGACCCCAGCAAACAGGAACCTCTTAAATACGATTTCAAGAGCATTGAAGCCAGATGGCAGCAGCGGTGGCTGACGGAAAAACCATACAAAGTCAGCGCGGACCCGCAGCTGCCTAAATATTACGTTTTGGAGATGTTCCCGTATCCGTCGGGCCGCATCCACATGGGTCATGTCCGCAATTACTCCATCGGCGACGTGGTGGCCCGCTACAAGCGGATGCGCGGCTTCAACGTCCTCCATCCGATGGGCTGGGACGCGTTCG
>DHWV01000014.1 GCA_002413355.1 Desulfobulbaceae bacterium UBA5173
CCGGTTACGGCATGGCCGTGGCCCAAGCGCAGCACAAGCTCCAGGAGCTGTACGAGCAGCTCAAACAGCGGGGTGTGACTGTCAAGTTCGCCATCCATCCGGTTGCGGGCCGGATGCCCGGCCACATGAACGTGCTCCTTGCCGAGGCCAACATACCGTACACCGATTTGGTGGAGATGGACGAGATCAACTCGGACATGCCGCAGTGCGATGTGGCCTTGGTGGTGGGTGCCAACGACGTGGTCAATCCGGCGGCCCGGCATGACAAAAGCAGCCCGATCTACGGTATGCCAATCATCGCGGCAGACAAAGCCAAGATGGTCTTTGCCATCAAGCGTTCCAAGAACCCTGGCTTTGCCGGCATTGATAATGAGCTGTACTTTGCCGATAAGACGTGGATGCTCTTTGGTGATGCAAAGCAGGTTATTGGTGAGATCTTCGGCCATCTCACACCTGGCAGCGGGATGCACTGAGCATTCATTCCGAGCCTGCGAAATACAAAGCGGGGACGTGCCAATGCAGTCCCCGCTTTGTATTTATGGACAGATGCTCAGAGGAAAAAACGTTGATACGCTTGCAGCAGCCAATTGCTTTTTCCTTGCTCGCTGCGCCTGCGCATAATGGAGTCAATCACCGTCTTTTCCGCATTTCGCAAGCAGGCAGCTAACTCTGCCTCAGCGATGCGGTCACGTCGGCGGATTTCAAGCCGTTTTCTAAGCATTTCCGTGCTACCTGCAATCGCCTCTCTCATGCCTTGGCAATACGCCAGAAAATGTCTTTTTTTGACGGTGAGTACCATCCAAAGAAATTGATATATTGCAATCACCGGCAGCAAGCGAAAAAAATGAAACAACGAATAATGCTTTAGCAATATATAGATTGAATTGCGGGTTGACAATCTGATGGTGAACGGATTGAATGTTGAACCGCTGCTTGCGCTGCCAATGTGATACACTCGCGCCGCCGGAACGTAATATCCTTTACAGCCCGCCCGGTTCAGGCGCAAATTGAAATCAACATCTTCGAGGTAAGCAAAAAAATCCTCGTCAAAGAGGCCAATGCGGTCGAAAACAGCCCGCCGGTACAGAGCCGCGCCCGCACAAGCTCCAAAGACCGGCCTTGGCTGGTTGTAGATTGGGCTGTCTTTTTCCATCGTGCCCAGCCGGTAGCCCGCCCCGCCGCGCAAAAAGCCGTCGCCTGCGCCGTCCAATACCGTGCGTTCGTGAAAACTGAGCATTTTCGGGGCAAAAAAATCGAATTGCGATAATTCCGCCGCCGCGTTCAATAGCTGACTGAGGCAGTCCGGCGGCAGCTCTGTGTCATTGTTGAGGAGAAAAACATAGGGCGCATCGCTGCTCAAAAGGCCCGCATTCACCGCCGCGCTGAAGCCACGGTTTTCCGGCAGGGCAAGCAGGCGCACCTTTGGCTGTGCCCGCAAATATTCCAGCGAGCCGTCGGCGGAACCGTTGTCCACAATGGTGATCTGCCAGTCCGTAAACTGCTGCCGCTCGATGGAAGCGAGGCAGTTGGGCAAAAAACGTAGCCCGTTCCAGTTGGGGATGACGATGTTGACCGCTGCGGTCACGCTTCTTCCCGTCTGCCCAGCACCTTGCGCACCACGTAGATTGGTTTGCCCTGCGACTCGTGGTAGGTACGCACTTGCAGCTCGCCCAACAGGCCCATCGAAATAAACTGCATTCCCATGAACAGCAACAGCACCGCCAGCAGCAGCAAAGGACGATTGGCCATCGGCATTCCAAAAAATGTCCGCTGGATGGTCATGATCAGGGCGAGGGCAAAGCCGAGACCGCCGCTGGCCATGCCCAACATGCCGAAAACATGGATAGGCCGGGTACCGTAGCTGAGAAGGAACTTGACCGTCATCAGGTCGAGCACCACCCGCAAGGTGCGCGAAATACCGTATTTTGAGGTACCACGCAGCCGGGGCCGGTGATTGGCCTGCACCTCAGCAATGCGGCTGCCCACGCCGCTGGCGATGGCCGGAATGAAACGGTGCATCTCGCCGTAGAGATTGATGCCTTGAGTGATCTCGCGACGGAAGGTTTTCAGAGTGCAGCCATAGTCATGCAGATGTACGCCGGTGACAGTCGAAATGATTTTGTTGGCGATCATTGAGGGCAGACGGCGGTTAAGGAAAGGATCCTGCCGCTTGTGCCGCCAACCGCTGACCAAATCGTAGCCTTCCGCCATTTTTGCCAAAAATATCGGCAGATCGTGGGGATCGTTCTGCATATCGCCGTCCAAGGTCGCAATTACATCACCAGTAGCGTAACGGAAACCTGCGGACATGGCTGCAGTCTGGCCGAAATTGCGGCGGAAGGAAACTACCACCACCTTGTCATCCTGCTGCTGAATCTTCTCCAGCAAAGCAAGGCTGCCGTCCTTTGAACCGTCGTCCACAAAGACTATCTCGTGATCGTGCTCAAGCGTTTTCAGGACACCTTTCAGCTCTTCGTAGAGCGGATAGATGTTTTCTTCTTCGTTGTAGATGGGGATGACGATGGAGAGTTTCATTTTATGAAATGTTCAAGCTGATTTTGGCGAATAATCCATCGATATGGATTCAGCATCTTTTTCGCTATAAGGGTTGCTAAATTTTGGTGAAAAATACAGCGCGACAAAGACAGGCGCAGCCAAAATTACAGGAAACATATATCTGGTGTCTTGCGCTAAAGGAAAGGCAGCAACGGTGGCGACTTGCAGTAACATCGGCGCAGCTACCACGGGCACAGCAAGCTTACCTGAGCGGATAAATGTCAGGCTGAGAAAAAAGATACTCAACCAAAAATAGAGTGCGCCACGATAGAGGAACCATCCGACAGACGGATGACCCAAGAGTAGATGAATGAGAAACTTGCCAAACTTGCCTGTCTGCTCCTTGAGCGGCGGAGAAGGAGTATAGCCAGAATATAAGTCGTTTACTGTCAATCCTTCATCTGGAATAATAAAGATTCCATACGAGCTTTGTATACGCCAAATCAACTCGGTGGCATCTGTGTAATATCTAAGAATACTCATTGGATATTGCGATGCTAATCTGGCCCATATTGTTAAGAATTTTTTATAATTTGCATCATCTTGTAAGAATAATCCATTAAAGAAAGCTCGACCTTGCGCATCTTTGCCGCAAATCAGCGGCATACATGAACGGGCCTGATAACCTCCTTTCCAATGCGCCAAAGGCAGAATATTAGACAAAAACGGTTTGTCTTCCTCGGCAAGTTCACCGCCATCGTTTAAGACAGCACCTATATGTTGCACCAGCACCTGTGCTTTTGCCGCCTTTCTGCTTTTAACTTCAACGCCAAGTCTGTCAAGAATAGGGCCTCTAAAGAGAGTGACCGCTGCAATAACAGCTATGCTCAAAGCTGTAACCGATTTCAACTGCGAGCGGTAATGCAGAACGAACAAAATAGCCAACGAACCAAATGCTGGCACGATGCCATTGTGCCGCATCATGGCAATACAACATAGCGAAAAAAACAACTGAAGGAATACATTTTTTCTTGCAATCTCTTTCCCATTGACACTGCTTATCCTAATAAAAAGAAGAATAAGCCATAAGAACACAACTGAATAGCTGATATCCTTCCAGAGAGAGACCGCATAAAAACCATTTAATGGAAAAAAGGCGTAGAATAACACAAGAGCTGCAATGATAAGGCTGGATACTCCTATACGATGCAATGTCCACACAGCCATTCCAACAATAGCTGACATGAATCCTATCTGCGCGATCATGAGTGCTGCTGGGGAAAACCAAATGCGTGTCAGCAGCCAGATTAGTGATGTATGAAAAAATGGATGCCAGTCCGAACGAGGAGCCTTTCCTGACATCTCATACCACTGAACAAAGAAGTCCCACGAAATAAGCCCAGGATAGAATACAACACCGTACACTGACCAGATCGTTGCGCAAAAGATGACACTGCCGAAAATAAGCCATCGATTGCTTGCCGCTTTTGTTCGACCAGAGAATCTACGTGTCAGTGCATATTGAATAATTATTGCAAAAACAATAAAGACACTTACTGAGATCGCAGCTGACTTGATTAAAGTTGTCGTTCGTAATGGGACGCAAAAAATAACTACTGCCGTCCATAACAGGGCATAGAGAACAATAGCTATCTTTTTTCTAACGTAATGCAGCAGCATAGTTTTCCTTTCTTAATATAGAAACACATCCGGCCAGTTGTCGTTGCCGGTGTGAAAGCTCAACCGGGCTGTGTTGCTCATCGGCGAGCCAATCGGCCAGAGGAAAATTTCGTAATCCGCCGTGTCGTGCTCATGGCCGCCAGTGCTGGCTCCATAAACCAGCACATCGCCGGTGTTGGCCATCTTGGGAAAATATTCGTGGCTGTATTCGCTGGGTGAATCAAACCATAGCTGCCGCTCTAACGTGTCAGGATTGACCTTGTAAAAGACATTGTTATCCCGGTTATTGCTATCGTGACCGACATGATAGAGGAAGGATGAATCCGGCGACCAGTTCAGCTCGCAGCCCTCGCCGACCTCCCGCGCTGTCCTGTCCGCCCCGACCACGTAGGAGTACACCGGCCCGCCTTTCCGCGTTGTCATGGCCAAGCTCTGACGCGCTCCGCTCCACGCCGGGGTTTCTATGTATGAGGATGCAGGAAACGGCAGATTCTTTCCTGTTTCAAATACCACAGTCTCCTTCCCTGTGGCAAGGGTATATTCGATAAACTGATTTGTGTTGCGCTGAAAATAGACCGTGCGACCGTCCGCCGACCACGTGGGCGTGTTGGCGTTTTTCGCCAGCAAACGGGCTTTGCCGGTGGGCAGATCAAGCAGCCACGTGTCCCAAGCGTATTTGTTGCGCTGCGAAACCCACGGCTCCTGCGAGCGGGCAAAGACCACCTTGCTGCCGTCCGGCGAGATGCGGGGAAAATAATCAGTATGTGGGTCGTCGGTCAGGCGACTCAGTTTTCTGTCCGGTAAGGTGAGCATCAACAAATCGTGATTACCGAAGCGGTTACTGCTCCAGATGACAACGCCGCGCAGTTTTGCGAGGATGGGATTTGCCTTCAGCTCCTCCTCAGCAGCAGGCAGCGGCTCGCCGGGCTTGGGCGGGCGGAAGGAACCCATTTTGCTGACGCTGCGGACTTGCAGGGCAAAGACCGCCAGCCCGGCTACCAGCACCGCTCCGGCCAGCAGAAACAGCCGTTTCTGTCGTTTGCTCCATGCCGGAGCATCTTCATTCGTTGATCTGCCGACCGCAAAAATGAACAGGCTCATGGCGATGATTCCCAGCGTGTAATCAACAAGCTGGCTCCAGATGTGCAGTGCCAGCATGACGATAACCGAAGCCGTCTTGGCTGCACCGAGTGCGGTCAGGGCCAATGCGCCGCCTGCCTCGTAGCTGCCGAAGCTCATAAAGGTCGGCACCGGCAGCGCACTGCCTGCCTCCGCGCTGACCAAGGCGATGAGCACAGCAGCGGGCGAGGCGTTGATGCCCGGGAAAGAAGGCAAGGCCACGCCGAGAAAGAGCAGGTACAGGCCGAAATATTTAAACAGCCGCACAGCCAGCGACAGGGCCAGCACTCTACCGACAATACCCGCCCGGCGGGCCTGCTCCAAAGCAGCGGCAGTGTCTTCAGTCAGCGTGACGAGCTTGGCCAGCCAGCCATCAGCGACGTGGAAACGGCGCAGTTTTGCGCCTGCCCATTGCAGGGCAGGGTAAAGAAAAAACAAAATGGCCGCGCTAACCAAAATAATTATGAAGAAAACGCCGATCAGCCACAGTTGAAAATCTGCGGCGGCAAGCTGCCAAGCCATGATACTGAGCAGGAGCATAGACAGCGCGATCAGGTCGAAAACAAAGGAAATAGCCAGCGAGGAAAGGCAGGCATCTGCGCCGATTTTATAGCCTTTATTGAGCATAGCGATGTAGCTCAGTTCGCCTAAACGGGCCGGGAGCATGTCCACAAACATGTTCCGGCTTAGAGTGATGATAAAGAGATGCGGCAGGCTGGGAAGCTGACCGCGTTCGACAGAGGCGGCCAAGATCAGCCGGTAGCGGAGGGTGCGGAACAGGGCTTGGCTCAGGCTGGTCAGCACATACAGGCCGACGCAGACAAGGGAGGTTTCGGCGAGGATGGCGAAAAGCCGGGGCCGAGCCGCCTCTTCTGCCGTGACGCTGAAACCGTGGAGCAGAAGACTGAGCAGGAGCAGGGAAA
The DNA here is from genome assembly GCA_002413355.1 of Desulfobulbaceae bacterium UBA5173. Taxonomy (GTDB): domain Bacteria; phylum Desulfobacterota; class Desulfobulbia; order Desulfobulbales; family Desulfobulbaceae; genus Electronema. Next base: position 6,219 of record DHWV01000014.1, read on the forward strand.
TGCCGAGGGAAAGCAGAAGACTGAGGATATGGCGACTGGTCATGTGTTTTTTTCCTCCTTGGAGGTGGTCAGCGTCCGGCCCAGATGCAGCAGGCCGCCGATGAGGGAGTAGCCCACGGCCACGGCGAAGAAAAGCAAAGCCAACGAGCGGGTTTGCAGTTCGCTCATGCCTGCCCAGCCAAAGAAGAAGATATAGCCGACATCACGCAGGCCAAGGCCGAAGATGGAGATCGGCAGGGCTTCCAGCAGAGTGATCAACGGCACAAAGGCACTGAAATAAAAGAATGCGATCTGCGCATGGAGCGACAGGGCCAGCAACCAGACAATGACAATCACCGAGAGCTGGAAGGCGAAGGATATTGCCATCACTTGAACCAGCAGAGTGCGGCTGGATCCATACACCTGAAACGAGGCGAAAAATTTTTCTGCCAAGCCGGTAAGGAGCGGGAATCGGTTTAGCCGGGTGACAGCGAGAAAGATGCGCACCGGCTGCTCTTTGACTAAGGCGGTCAGTACCGCCAGCAGAAGCAGCAGGATAATGAGAGGCACCAGAAAAAAGAGCAAATTGCCGAACTGCCGCGCCACCAGCACGGACGAAAGCAGACTGAGGATGACCAGAGCGATGAAGCCGGACAGGCGGTCAGCGAAGACCGAGGCCGCAGAGCGCACCCCGCTCTTGCTCTTTTTGGCGATGTCGTAAATACGGTAGGAGTCGCCGCCGATGTTGGAGGGCAGGAAAAGGTTGTAGAAGCTGCCGATCAGGTAGGTGACAGTCAGCGTCCGCAGCGGGATGTCCACGCCGTCGGCAAGGAGAAAAAGCCGCCATTTCAGCGCGCTGGCAGCGGTGTTGAAAAAAAGCAGTACCAGAATCAGCGGCAAAAAGCTGAGGTCGAGCGAGGCCAGCAGACTGGTCAGATCGCCCGCCGGAATCTTTCGGTAGAGCAGAACCATCAATGTGCCGCTGAACAGCATTTTGCCCGCAAACAGCAGGCGTTTTTTTGCAATTTTGCTCATACCTGCGACTCCGTTTGCCGGGTTTTGATCACCTTGGCAGGCACACCGGCGGAGACCGTATATGCGCCGACCGATTTGGTCAGCACCGCTGCTGCTCCGGCCACGCTGCCCCGGCCCATCGTCACTCCGCCCAGCACGGTGACGTTGCCGCCCAGCCAGACATCTGCCTCCAGCCGCACACCGCCGTCAACTTTGTTGCCCTGTTCACGGATGGGAATATCCAAACGGTCAAAGTGATAGCTGCCACCGCCGATAAGGAAGCACCGTTGGCCCAAGATGCAGTCCGGGCCGATTTCCACCGGGCAACCAATGCAGGATTGGACAATGGTTTGGGAGTTGAGGCCGCAATTATCGTCGATGCGGATCGTACCGTTTTTACAGGAAAGCATAACGTGATTGGACAGCGTCACCTTGTCGCTGATGCTGATGGCGACCGCCGCGCTCTCATGCCGAGCATCGAGAACGCAGCCCTCGCTGATGACGACCGACGAGCCGAGACTGATGCGGCCGGGATGGCGCAGGACTATGCCGGGTGCGAACAGGCAGCCCTTACCGCAGCTGGCGAAAAGGCGCGGCCAGAAAATTTTTCGCAGCAGCATCCCGACCGCGCCAGGTAACGGTCCCAGCATCATGCACCATTCGTAATGCAAAAATGACAGCAGCGAGCGGCTGCCAATCATTACATCCTGATATTTGGCCAAGGGCGAGCCGCTTCCGGTCACGGCTTCGTGGGTTTTGTGCATGAACATATCTCAAAAAAACGAAGTAGAATGATTGAACAAGCAACTAGCAGAAAAGCCAAGAAATTATCAGCATGACGCTCATATCTGACAACCCGCCTTCTGAAGTTTTGCAGCCAAGCAAAAAGCCGTTCGACTTTCCAGCGGCGTTTATACCGCCTCAGTTTTCGGCCATCCTGAGTTTTTGGCTTAGTCCGGTTGCGGCGATGTGGCGCGA
>DHWV01000101.1 GCA_002413355.1 Desulfobulbaceae bacterium UBA5173
CCGTGATGATGTCGATGGGAAAGCCGTAGGTGTCGTAGAGCTTGAAGATGAAGTCGCCGTTGATCAGCGGACGCTCCGGCTGCTCTTCCAGCAGGCGGGCAATTTCCGCATCCAGCATGGCTATACCCTTGTCCAGCGTCTCACCAAAGCGGCTTTCCTCGTGATCTGTCACCTTGTCCAAAAGCTGTCTTGAATCGGATAAATGCGGATAGGCAGCCTGCATAGCGCGCACGACTTCCCGGCAGACCTCACCAAAGAAGGGGCCGTTGAGTCCCAAGGTTCTGCCAAAGCGGATGGCCCGGCGCATCACTCGGCGCAGGACATAGCCGCGCCCCTCGTTCGAGGGCAAAACCCCATCTGCGACGAGAAAGGCGGTGGCGCGGGCATGATCGGCAATAACCCGCATCGCTGCGTCGTCGGCCCGATTGGCGTGATACTTTTTGCCGGAAAGCCGCTCCACCGTGCTGATCAGCGGGGCAAAGACTTCGCTGTCGAAGTTGTTGAACTTGCCTTGCAGCACTGCGGCCACTCGCTCCACGCCCATGCCGGTGTCTATCGAGGGCTTGGGCAGCGGCGTGAGTGTGCCGTCCGAGGAGCGGTAGAACTGCATGAAGACAAGATTCCACAGCTCAAGGAAGCGGTCGCAGTCGCAGCCGAGAGCGCATTCCGGCCTGCCGCAGCCGTGCTCCGCGCCCTGATCAATGTGAATCTCCGAGCACGGGCCGCAAGGGCCAGTGTCGCCCATCGCCCAGAAGTTGTCTTTCTCGCCAAGGCGGACAATGCGGCCTTTGGGCAAATCCTCAATTTCCTCCCAAAGCACCTGCGCCTCGTCGTCCTCGCGGAAGATCGTCACCCAAAGCCGCTCCGGGCTGATGCCCAGCTCTTTGGTCAGAAATTCCCAAGCGTAAGCAATCGCCTCTTTTTTGAAATAATCGCCGAACGAGAAGTTGCCAAGCATCTCAAAAAAAGTATGATGCCGGGCTGTGTGGCCGACATTCTCCAAGTCGTTGTGCTTGCCGCCAGCCCGCACGCAGCGTTGGCAGGAGACCGCGCGGCTGTAGTCACGCTGCTCCTCGCCCATGAAAACCCGCTTGAACTGGAACATGCCCGCGTTGGTGAAAAGGAGCGTGGGGTCGTCATGCGGGACAAGTGTGGATGATTCAACAATTGTGTGCCCTTTGCTGGCAAAATAGGCGAGAAATTTCTCCCGCAGCTGATTTCCGGTCATTCTCGTGGCGGTTATTAAGGTTGAGCAATTGCCTTCAGATGAAATTGATGCGTCCTGCGGCGGGCCATCATTGAATGATGGTTATAAAAATACCGAGCAGCTCGTCAAGAGTATTCAGATAATACTCATCTGCGTCAATCCAAGCGGTCTGCTGCTGGAGTTTCAGAAATTTCCATACGGTGCCGGTTGTCACCGCGCCATAGACAGAAGGAATATTCTGCTGTTCCCGTGTATTGAACAGGGCGGCGGCGCACATGGTGGCGAGACACTGACCAAGACCGTCAATAATGTTCTCGTTCTTCGCCTCAACAATGGCAAGAACAGGCGCACAGATGTAATACTGCTCTGGGCTGCGGCTGACAAGATAATCACAGAAGCCGTCCAATCCCCGTTCCGGCTCGACATCAAACTTTTTGCCGGAAAAAACACTGATCCTGCCTGGCAGGAGTTCCCGCAGCTCCGCAAGAACAGGGGCAATGATCCATTCTGAGCGTGCTTTCTCGGTGTTGACCGCTAAAGCCAGCGGCACATGCTTTTTAAGCGTAAGCTGAAGGAACTCGCTGGCTGAAACCGGCGCAACTTGATGAAAGAGCTGCTGATCTTCAATTAGCTGAAGGCCAAGCTGATCCTTGGCATCTTTTAAGGAAAATTTGCTGTAGGGCATAATCGTTCTTTTTATTTCAAATGCGGCAGCATGGCTTTGAAGGCAGGCGTGCCTGCTTTCTGGAGGAAATCGTAAATGATCATCTCCGCCGGAGCCAGCACTGCGCCGATCTCCCGCAGCCGCTGCTGGCCGTAGGCGTGGTTTTCCGGTGTGCGCGAGGAGATTGCGTCAGCGACCACCTGCACCTCGTAGCCTTCCTGAAGCGCACCAACCGCTGTTTGCCAGACGCAGATGTGGCTTTCCACGCCGCAGAGGAGCAAGATATGCACCAAGGCCGAGCGGCTGTGCAGAATGCGCCGCACGCCCGGATTAGCAAAGGCGTTGAACTCCATTTTGTCCGCGTTGGGCCAGTCAGCAAGCAACGGAGCCAGCTCCGGCACAAATGGGCCGATGCGCTCCTTATTTTGGGTGCAGGTGATCACCGGCATATCCAGCACAGCAGCCAGCCGCACCATCAGGCTGATGTTCCGCACCACCCGCTCCGCCTCATGAATCTTGGCCATCAGGCGTTCCTGGGGATCAATCACAACAAGGCAGCATTCCTGCGGCAGGAGGGTTCCGGTGTTCATAACCTTAGGCTCAGGAGAAAATCACGATGACAGCGCAGCCTTCTTCTTTTAGTTGGCGGCAGCAGAATTTGCAACAGAAAAACGATGAGCTGCGGCAAGGCAGTCAGCCCGGCCCGCAGAATACACCATTTTCCCAAAAAGAGGAAGGAGCTTTCCTCACGGTCTCCTTGCCGCAGCCTAATAGTCTCTGAACATTTCTGCATTCAAATAGCAGCCTGACAGCCGCCAGATGATGCCCGGCGGGTGAATGCAGCATTTCAGACCAACGTTTGATCAGGGAGATCACATGAAAAAAATTAGCTCATCGCCGCTGCTTCTGCTGGCCTTGTTCACAGCCATTGCCGCCGCCGTCAGCGCACAGGACAGCGTGGCTCAGCAGCAGAAACGGGAAACAGTCCTCAGGCTGCACGGCTCAAACACGGTTGGGGCCAAGCTCGCGCCCGACATTGCTGCCGCTTTTTTGAAGAAGCTGGGCGCAGATTCGGTCAAACAGGTCGATATCACGCCCGAAACGGAAATGGACATCGAAGGGCAGTTTGGTTCCAACGGGCTGAAAGTCATTGAGATCAGGGCGCACGGCTCGTCCACAGCCTTCAAAGATATGAAGGACAAGCAATGCGACATTGGCATGTCTTCCCGGAAAATCAAAGACAGTGAGGTGAAGGAACTTGCTTTTCTCGGCGATATGACTGGCATGGCCTGCGAGCACGTGCTGGCGATGGACGGTGTGGCCGTGATTGTCAATTCCGCCAACGTCGCCGTGACCAAACTGACTTTTCCACAGCTTGCCGATATTTTTTCCGGCACAATCAAGAATTGGTCTGAATTGAACTGGGGCAGCGGGCCGATCAGCATTCATGCGCGGGATGAAAATTCAGGCACCCATGACACCTTCAAAGGCATTATTTTAGGTGAAAAGAAGCTGGATGCGTCAGTCAAACGCTGGGACTCAAACGAGAAGCTCTCGGGCGAAGTGAATGCGGATATCCATGCGATCGGCTATTGTGGCCTGCCTTATGTCAAGCATAACAAGGCAGTCGCCATCTCCGACGGCGGCCCGGCGGTGCGCCCTACGGTCTTCACTGTCGCCACTGAGGATTACCCTGTCAGCCGCCGTCTCTATTTATACAGCCCGGCTGCGCCAGGAAATTCCTTCACGCAAGATTTTATTGAATTTGCCTTGGGCCAAGAAGGACAGCAGCTTGTCAGAAAACACAAATTTGTGGACATGACCATCGCCGCTGAGGAGCATAAGATTGAAATTGCGCCGGGCACCAATCAGAATTACCAAGTGTTGTACAAATATCTGACCGGAGTGCGGGGCGCAAAACGGTTATCGTCAAATTTTCGTTTCAAAGGCGTAACGCTGGAGCTGGACAACCGCGCTGGCCGCGATGTCGAGCGGATGGTTGATTTTCTTACCGACAGCCGGGACAAGGAAATTTTGCTTGCTGGATTTTCTGACAGCGCGGGAGATTCCTCCCATGATCAAAAGGTGCAGGGACAGTCCGACAGCAGCGCGAGCTACGCCAAAAATCTGGAACTATCCTGTCGGCGGGCCGAAGTGATCAAGGAAGAGCTGAGTTCACGGGGCATCAAGGTACGGGAAGTTTTCTGCGTCGGCAGCGAGATGCCAATTGCGTCCAATGCCACAGAAGCCGGGCGGGAGAAAAATCGCCGGGTGGAAGTCTGGATGCGCTGAGATGCTTTGCAGGCCGGGCTGTCAGCACGCTGGCAGTCTTTGGTCGGCAAGGGGCGTTGACGCTTCTGCTCTTTCAGGCCGCTGTTCGGTGCATCAGGGCGATTTTCTCAAACATCTGCGCCAAGCCGATGCAGAGGGAAAAGGCCATCTGCGGCGGCAGGTTGACTCCGCAGCAAGCATCAAAAAGAATGGTCAGATTTGACTCCAAGCCGTCTTCCGGGGCCTGCCAGCAGATGAGCAGCGGAAAATGCGGCAGCGGATGAAGGATTAGAGCAGTATCGGCATCGAATCCGGCGGCTTCTTCTCCGTGAAACAGTTCAGCCAGATCGTGCAGCAAGCCGGGGTGCCGGTCGGCCAGATCTTTGAGCAGGCTTTCGCAGCGGCTGGCGAAAAGATTACGCCGTTCCATGCCGCCGGGCAGGTCGCGGTAATTGAGCCAGCGGCCCGTGGGCATCTGATGCTGCGGATTGGCGGCATAAGCCAGCAGCGGTGTTTTGACCCAAGGAATGAGATGGCATTCTGAATGCACCTGCCCGTGCTGGTCTATAGCGAATTTTTTACCAAGAACGCTGATTGCCAGCCAGCCATCTTTGAAAAAACCGCCAATGCGCAGAGCGACAACAGCCAAATCCAGCCCGGCAATCTGCCTTTCCAGCTCGCTGAGGTCTTTGATAAAACGGTACAGTTCCTGTTCCGGCCTGCCTTCTAGCTGAGCGGCAACGCGTTCTTTTGTTTGCTCATCCAACAGAGGACAATCAGAAAGCTGCTTCTGTTTGGCAGCAACAGAGGCAGCAAAGGCGAGGCAGGACGGTAGCTGGCAGCGGCCGCAGTTGCTGTGCGGCAGCATCTTGTACAGTGCTAAATGGGAGAAGGGACGCTCAGGCATGATGCTCAAAAAAGAAAGCCGCGCACCATCAAGAGCGCGGCTCCTTGGGCATGATCCGTTGCTGCTTACATCTCGGTGACGGTGATGGCCTCAAACTCGCAGACCTCAACACAGGTCTCGCAGCCCAAGCACTCGTCCATGTTCACCGGCTCAGATTTTCCGTCAACCAGCTCCAGCACGGCGGCGGGGCAACTTCCGACACATTCTTCACAGCCAGTGCATTTATCCTTGTCCACGACTACATCAAACATTTTTTTCTCCTTCAGTGGCGGGTTCAGCAAACCCTTTCGTAAAAAACAGCCCTTTTGCTCTTTGTCACATCGTTCCGCTGCTGCTGCAAGGCGAAATCAAAACAGCCCAGCCAGCCGGATGAAAAACCGCAGCAACCGCTTCTGTAGGCTCCCAGTCAGATTTCGCTGACGGCGATGGCCTCGGCCTCGCAGACTCCCATACAGGTTTCGCAGCCCAAACATTCGTCAGGATCGACCGCTTCCGACTTTCCGTCAACTAATTTCAGCACGCCTGCCGGGCAACTCCCGACGCATTCTTCGCAGCCGGTGCATTTGCTTTTGTCGATCTCAATTTCCCACATGTTTTTTCTCCTCTCTGTCACGAGAATCCTGTTGAACACAGCCGCGCCACATACTTCCGCCGCGCAGATTGATTATGCACCGACTGCGGCAAAATTACCAATAATCAGAACCGTGTCAATCTTTTTTTGCAGTTTTTCCGCCACGTCGCTACGAAAAAAAAATATCGCTATTGTAATCGCATGAAATAAATGAAAATTCAACAAGCCAAGCTATTCTGAAAAATACTGGCACCTGCGCTGACAAAGCAGCCTGCGAGCAGATTAGTAAAAAAATTGTATGTCCTAAAAAAACTTAACTTGACTCTTGCGCGAAAGTATCATATTTTGTATCTATAAGTATGTGGAAATGTGTTTATTGGGGCTGACCTACGAAAAAAAGAACAAGAAAGGAGAGGAATCATGAAGAAAGTGCTCGTTGCCGGCTCTGCTCTCATGCTTGCTGGCTCACTGGCCGCTCAGGCAGATGCAGGCGTGAACATCAGCGGCGATGCCCGCGTGAGCTATGTGGGAACAAAGGATTATGACCGCAATGCTGGCGATGCAAACGGTTATAACGACTATTTTGAGTCCCGCGTTGGCCTGAACTTCGAAGGCACGGCACCGACCAAAGGTGTCGGCGCGAAAGCTCGTCTGTATTTTGACGGCTACGGCTTTGAGGATGATGCCCCGTGGAACGGTCAGGAATCGAGGACGGATCTTTCCGTTGACTACGCTTACTTGACTGCTCCGCTCGGCGACTGGACCATTAAAGCAGGCCGGGTGAATCCTGATTACTCCAGATTTTTTTCTTGGAATATCCGCCCGACCCGCGTGGTTGCCAACTACAAGCAGGGCAACATTGACATCACTCCGTTCATCGGCGTGCGCGCTGAAGTTTCTTCTGATAAAGACGCATGGGATGACAACGACTATAAAGAATACGGTCTTGTCGCCGGGGTGAAGTTGGAAAACGGCTGGAATTTGAAAGCATATGGCCGTTATGACGATGACAGAAGGAAATGGAATCAAGTAACAATAGATACAGTTGGAGTGGATGCCAAGGGTGCGCTTCAGCTTGCTGAAATTGATATATATGCACCTCATAGCGACCGTTCTGGCTTCCTTGGTGATATATTCCTGAACAACGACGGAGCAGGCTGCGACTTCGGCTTCCATGCTGAGTTTGCCTACAAGGCCGCTGACGTGCAGGGCACCAAAGATGACGGCATGGGCGGTTATGTCATGCTGTCCAAGCAGATGTCCAGCCAATTCACTCCGGCAGTGCTGGCAGGTATGACCAAAGACGGTTATGTTGCTGACAACGATTTTGGCTTTGTCATGGTCGGCGGCGACACATCCACTCAGGTACTTCGTGTCGGTGATCTTGCTCCTGAGGGACTCTGGTTTGGAGCCTTTGTTGCCAACTACAAGACCAGCGACCGGTTGACCTTGACAGGAAACTTCCTGTATGTTGACTTTGACAACAGTGCAGCAGGCACGCTGGACGGTGCCATCGAGGTTTCTGGTGTTATTGATTATGCGGTGAACGAGTCCACCAGCCTGACCTATAAGGCCGGTTATTTGACCCCCAGTGTCAACGGCGGCAGCGGTGTTGACGAAGATGCGTATATTGCGCATGTACTTCGCCTGAACGTTAAGTTCTAACCATCAGCACCGTCTTCTTCTCCAAGAAGAAAAAAGAAAGCACCCTTTTCAGGGTGCTTTCTTTTTTATGTTCGGCACGGCAGTGGAGTTACTCTCCAATCTCTCCCAGCCAGAAATCCTGCAACGACTCCCGGTAGTCCACCACCACTCCAATCTAAAATCTAAAGCAGCACCCCTGCGGCAGCAGCTTCTTTTTTAATATTTTTGGCAGCAGAGAATCCCTGCGGGCAGCACGCAGGCTGCTCAATCAAGCAGCGCGAGCACCTTCAGGTTGAGATTTTCAACCACCTGCGGAATTTTGTCCGGTGCCTGCTCTGCTGTCTGCTCAAGCATGTCGCCCCATTGCCGAAGCATGGCATTGTCAATTTTTCTGATTTGATTGTTTTTGCTCCATTCTCGCCCGATCCGTGTGCCAAGACGCTCAAGGCGTTTTTGCAAATCGCATTTGATCTCCATCGGAGCTTTCGCCACAAGCTCCGATGTGATCTCCCGCCAGCCGCGAGCATATATGGTACCTTTCTGAAATGTCTCAAACCAAGCCCTCTCTTGGGCCGAGAACTGCTCGCCAGCCTGTGCGGGCAAAACTGAAAAAATACCTATTTGAAGGATGGCTGCTGCATAGAAAATATGTCTGACACACATTTCATTCCTCCCTGAATGCAGTTAAAAAACAATCCGTTGGTGCCTTGCACTTCCAATTATAGCAGCCCTCGACGACCTTTTCAATGCCAGAGCGTGCTGGTCAGGAGGAAAAAACCGATGAAAAGCAGCAGGCAGAACAGAGAGGCCACGAGGGATAGGCAGCAGACGAGGAGAATGTGCCGCCGTTCCGGCTGGACGAGCGGTTCGCCAATCAGCGGTTTGCTGACGATTTGACCAAAATAGCTGGACTCGCCGCCAAGCTGTATGCCCAGCGCACCTGAAACTGCGGCCTCAGGCCAGCCGGAGTTGGGGCTGGCGTGCTGCCTCCTGTCGCGGAGCAAGATGCGCCAAGAATTCTTCAAACTGCCACCGCAGAGCGGGGCGGCAAGCACCAGCGCAATACCGGAAATCCGCGCCGGGAAAAAATTGACGAAATCGTCCAGTCGGGCCGGACAAAAGCCAAAATGCAGGTAGCGTTCGTTTTTGTAGCCGAACATTGAATCCATTGTGCTGACCGCTTTGTACAGCATGGCAGCCAGTGCGCTGCACGCAGCAGGCCAATTTGCTCCGACGGGCAAGGCAAGGACAGCACCGAATGCTGCCCAGAACAGCGGAGCCGTGATGCCGTCGGACATGTTTTCCGCCACGCTCTCAACGCAGGCCCGGATGACCGCAGGCTTGTCGAGTTGCCCGGTGTCCCGGCCCACAATCATGCCCACCTGCTGCCGGGCGGCTTCAATGCTTTCGTTCAATGCGGCATGAACCTGCATGGCATGGCGGAGCAGATCACGGGCGGCAAGCGTTGTGTACAGAATAAAGACGGTTCCGACGAGGAGAAGTTGCTGAGAATATTGGGCGAACACGAGCAGCAGCCCGGCGCAGGCTCCGCCGGTGGCCAGCAAAACCAGCAAAACGGTCAGGCTGCCGCTGCTGCGTTCGCTCAAAGGCAGGCGGCGGGTAAATAGCTCCATCCGGGCGGCGAACCAGCCAATCAGCCGCACCGGATGCGGAAACCAGCGGGGATCGCCGAGAAGCAGGTCAAGAAGGCAGGCGGCAAGCAGAAGATGAAGGAATGACATAGGCGAAAGAAACCACCCGCAAAGGAAAACTGTCAGCGGCGGCGCAGCAGCCAAAGAGGAGTATTGAGAACACCGTCCTTGAGCTGCTCAACCACCGAGCCGGGAGAGATTGCCGCTTTCTCCTTGCCCGCCGCCTCCATGATGCGCTGCCAGCTACTGCGGAGCATGGGCGGCAGGACGAACACCGGCAGGCCGCCGCTGACAGGCAGAGCCGCCACCAGATCAGGCATCGCAGCCACCACGCAGCGGTCAACATGCTTGACCAGCTCCGCTGTAAGGGCTGCATCCTCCTGCCGCAGCAGCACGTGGGCAGCGAAAACTGCGGTCATCGGATTGAGCGGCTGCTCTGCCAGCACACTGTCCAGCCCTGCCTTGGCCAAAATATTGCGCCCGTGCAACAGGCCAAGCCGGAGCAATTCGCTCTGACGGACGGACACGACAGACGGGTCAAAGCCTGTGCCAATTGCCGCCGTCAGCACAGAAGCGACCGGCAGAGCAGCCCGAAAGGCCCCCACTCCGGGCAGCCACGATTGTTCGGCCAAGGCAAAAACTTGGGTCTGCCAGCCGGACAGCGTGCTGACGAATATTTCGTACACCTCGCCTGGCTCTTCCTCGACCCGCAGGCTGTAGCAGCCTGGATCAACTTCGAGATTCAAAGCAAAGAAAGCACTGCGTTCATCGCAAATGCCCTGCTCCGGCCCGGCCAGTAGGGTGCCGTCAAGATCATGCACAGATACGCCGAGCCATGGTCGGGAAGCCGCTTCAGCCAGCCCTCGGAAAAAAAGAAAGAGCTGACTACCGCTGCCCAGCCGACAATGAATCGTGTGGGACTCCTTCCGCGCCGCCTGTTCATGCTCCTGCCGCCACGTCATGGTCTGCGGCAGAGGAACCGGCGTGTCAAACTGCACCGGTGGGCCTTCAAAGACCATGTGTTCCGCATCAGCACCAACTTCGATCAAGCTGTCAGTCTGCACCTGGCCAACCCGGAATCGGGCCTTGTACAGTCCCGGCGTAACTGCGGCATCCACGCTGCCGACCCCGGCGGCAATGCGCTCAAAGCGGCTATTCACCAAGAAAACCTCTGCCAGGCAGTCCGCAGCCCGGACAGTTAGGGCGATCTGTCGCTTAGACCGTGATTTGGTCATTGTCAGGCACCTCAATGAGTTTCTGGCGGCCTGTGTCTTTGACCGCTATTTTGTACAGGCCTGGCTCCAGCTCAAGGGTGAGCTGGGAGGCATTCGCCCGCACCTGCCGGATTTCCTTGAAGTTGCCGTCACGTAGAATGATGGTCTCGCCGCCGCTGTACGGGGCCAGACTGACGTTGACCGGAATCACGCCCGCCTTCTTCCGGGTGCAGAAGATGATGTCCTGTGTCGAATCAAGGGCAATGTCCGGCGGCTTGACTGTCACATCGCCGGCAAAGCTGCCGATGCTGTTGTGGAGGTGATCTTTCAGCCGCTGTCCGGTCACGTTGCCTTGGCTGTCCGGGGCGGCAACCTTCAAGGCATCAATGAAGGCTCTAGTAAAAATGCCGGAGACCCTGCCGTCTGCAAACGTCCGTTCTCTGGACGCGTTGCCCCGGCGGGCGGCAAAGGCGTAAAAATAACGCACGCTGTCCGCGTTGACGCTCTCTTGGCAGGTCACATACTGTGGCTCCCGGATTTCATACGGCAGGTTGACCGTGCGGCAGCAGTCCATAATCAGGACGATTTCGTCAAAGACCGCATGGCGGCGCAGCCATTCCACATAGTTGGTGACCGCGACATGCCAAGGAAGCATCTTTCGGGCGTTGGCGGCATACAGGGCAGTCTTGCTGATATCGCTAGGATCGCCGAAGCCATGGCCTGAAGCAAAGACATACAGCCGCTCGCCTTCCTTTTTGCCATCGTAATAATCGCCGATGAACCGCTCGAATAAGGACTCGGCTTGGTTTGGCGTGGGAAAAAGACTGCCGGAGGGGGCATCTGAGGACAGGACGCGCCGGATGTTCTCCGGGGGCAGATTGCCGCCTGCCGGATCGCGCAGCCACGCGCAGAAATCATTGGCATCATTAACCGGCCCTTTGAGCGAGGGAAGACCGATCAGGGGATAGTCATTGATGCCGATCACGATGGCGTGATGTTTGCTGTTGGGCATCAGCTTTTCTGGCATGAGCCAGCACCTGTGTCTGAAGTTGATCATGCAGAGGAAAAAAGGCCGCGCGAAATCCTTCGGGCGGCCTTTGTCTGTGGATCAGCTATTAGCGAACTTGATCAGATGCTCAACCACTGCGGCCAATGGCGCAGGTTTGCCAGAGCTGGAGGCTGAAACTGCGGCAGACCGCCAATTGGACGGCACAGGCTGGTTTCTGTCCCACAAGCCACTTGGCTCAAAAGCGGTCTGCGCTCTGGCCCCTTTTGCCGGAGTCCAGAGGAAGTCAGGATGAGCAAGATGTCTCCATTCACCGCCGACAATCCTGCCGGACATGTCCAGCTCCAAGTCGTACATGTACTTCACTTGCTTGACCGCGTCGTTGCTGGGACTGTCTGTGGCGCTGTGATCAGGCAAGGTCTCAACAAGGTAAGAGACAACCATCTCAATGCCGACAATGCTGGCGGTCTGACCTCCATGGTACTGAGAGAACTTGTCTCTGGTGTAGGCAGAGCGCGACACGGCGGCGGCAGAAAGATTGCTCTGATAGGTCATGCTTTGCGGATTGAAATGCCGGTATCTGTAGCCCAGCACCGGCTGATTCCAGACTTCATAATCATAGGTCACGTCCATCACCATGCCGCGTTTGGATGCGCCGATCTGATTAACGATGGCCAAGTGCCACGTGCCGGGGTTAGTATCAAAGCAGGCTTGCTCAATCAGGCGGCCATTGGCATCTCTGGCCGGATTGCTAACATTACAGCGTCCGCCGATGAACTTGACCGCAGGCGGCACCTTTGCCCAGAGCAGTGAGGCCAGTCCTTTGATGTCGGAAGGATAGAAGGTGATCTGGGTATGTCCGTCCGCAGCCAGTACGGTGACGGCATTGGTCGGGCGCGGCAGCATGTAGGAGGCAGGCGACCAGCCGTGGCAGATGCCCATCCATGATGCCACATTACCGCCCATTCTGGCACCCTCATTCCACATCTGCTTGGTTAGGGTGAAGTTGCTGTCACCGACCAGCAGGTCATATTTCTCTGATGGCGAAAGATTATCGACCGGAACGCTGGATGCCGGACGGCTCTGCACATAGCTGTGGCAGGTGTTCCAGTCCTCGGTGGTCTTAGGAAAGCCCGGATCAGCGTAGCGATAGCCAAGGATGCCCCTGAATATCGCCCAATAGTAATCTGACCACGGTTGCGTGCTCAGAGTGGCACTCATCAAGTTGGCAGCTTGCATGCTTTGCAGGCTGGTGTAGCTGTACGTGTCCACCAGATTTTGCGCCAGATCGTTGGCGGCAAAGGCGGCGCGGGCTGAACGGGCGGCCTCATCGCTGTCAAGACGAGTGCGCAGCTCATCGCGGGCGGCGACATAGGCCTTATCAGTGATGGAGGTCTGATCAAAGTGTGGCAGGGCTTCACCGCCTGCGCCAGCCTGCTCAGTGCGCTTGAGCGGCTTCCGATCCATGAATTCTTTGGGATTGCTGTCAAATGCTTGCAAATCCGCCAGCAGCTGTTTCGCCTGCTCCTCGCTCACCGTGCCGTCAGTAGCGTCGGCAGGGACGGACGGAGTCGGGGTCGTCTCCGCATGACTGTGCCCATGCGGCTGATCGTGAGCATGGTCGTGACTGTGATCGCAGCAGCTTGGAGTGGATTCGCTGGGGCTGCCGCATCCGCAGCCTTTGAAGAGATTGAGCAGGGGGCAGTTGTGTTGTTTCGGCGGGGTGGACATGATTTCCTCCTTTCATGGTGGGTGAGGGCGATGCCGCTTGAGAAGCATCTTCACGGTACTCTAAAATCAACAATCTGCCAAGGCTTGGCGCGTGCTTTCTTACAAATTCACTGTACACGGTCTTTGTCCCCGCCGGAAGGCCCTGCGCGCGTCAGAAAACGGAACTCCTGCGGCAAAAGAAAAGTGGAGGATTGCCAGTATCCCCGCTTTTTCTCTGATTGACACCCAGCTTTGTGCCGCATAAAATGCGACCAAGGTCAATTTCGACCGTGGCCAGCATTCACCCATCACACAGGCACCGTTATGGCCGGACTGCGCGAACAGAAAAAACAGAAAACACGGGCGGCGATCATGGAGGCGGCCCTCAGGCTTTTTGGCGACAGGGGTTACGAGAACACCAGCATTTCCTCCTTGGCCAAGGCGGCAGGCATCGGCAAGGGTACTATCTACTCGTACTTCACCTCGAAGAGTGAAATCCTGCTCGCCTTCTGCGAAGAGGAGCTGGCCTGCCTGCACCAAGAGCTGCGGCACAGCATCCCGGCAGAAACCCCGCTGGCGGAGAAGCTGCTGCTCATCTTCATGTACGAATTCCGCTACGTCACCCGGAGCAAGGGATTCGGCCGCACCCTGATGCGAGAGATGATCTTCCCTAAGGAGCTGACTACCGAAAAATCGAGAGAAATCGAGGAGCAGTTCATCCAGTTCTTTATCCTCATGTTCACCGAGGCGCAGGAGCGTGGCCAGCTCCGCCGGGATATTGACCTGCCCCTGACCTGCGGCCATTTCTATGCTCTGTATCTGATGAGCCTGTCAGCCTGGTATTCCGGCAGGCTGTTGGCGGAAGAAGATGTCCGCGCCGCCTTGCAGGTGATGTTTGAGCAGGCACTGACCGGCCTAATGCCACCCCAAAAATCTGCCTGATCCCTTGCCAGCCATGCATCATCCTGAACCGAAAACCGTATGGGGCAAGCTGGTCTGGTTTGTCCTCAGCAATCTGCCCGGCCTGATTGTCATCCTGCTTATGGCCGCCGCTGTCTTGTTCATCGGCCAAAAGATTGCTGTGAAAAAGGAGCAAATCGCTACGGAGCTGAAGGCCGCCGCCAAGACGGAAACGCCCAAGGTCAACGTGGTCACGCTCCAGCTTGCCCCCAGCTTGCTGCGCGACAAGATCAATCTGCCCGGCGCAGTGGAGGCGTGGGACCGCCTTCAGCTAACAGCGAAAATTGGCGGTAGCATTGAGGAAGTCTTTGTCAAAGAAGGCGATCAAGTGAAGAAGGGACAGCTCATCGCCCGGATTGAAACCAAGGATTACGAAATTGCCTTGGATTCGGCTAAGGCCGCCTATGAGCTGGCCAAAGCCGATCTTGTCCGCAACGAAGGCCTGCGCACCAAGGGGATCGCCACGCAAGCCAGCTTGGATGAGCAGCAGAAGCAGCTACGCCAGAGCAAGGCCGCTGTGGAAGATGCCGAACTGAAGTTGTCGCGTTGCCAGATCATCGCGCCAATGGCCGGGGTGATCAACCACTTGGACGCAAAGCCTGGCCTTTCGCTCAACTCTCTAATGCCTGCGGCAGTGGCGGAGATCATCGCCTTGGATCAGGTTAAGGCGGTGGTGAATGTGCCAGAATCGGATGTGGCGGCAGTGCGCAGGCTGAAGCAGGTGGAGCTGGAGATTCAGGCACTGGACAATGAGAAACTCACGGCCCCAGTACATTACCTCGCCTTGGCCCCGGACTCGCAGGCTCGCGCCTACCGCTTGGAGCTGGCCATAGACAACCCCGGTCACCGCATCCTGCCGGGCATGTTCCTGCGGGCTAACATTGTCAAAGAGGCACGGGAACAGGCTTTGGCCGTGCCTCTCTTTTCTGTGATTTCGCGGAACGGCGAGCAGTTTGTTTATATTGAGAAGGACGGCATTGCCCGGCGCAGGCCCGTGCAGACAGGCTTCCTCGAAGGTTGGCAGGTGCTGATCACCGAGGGGCTGAAGGCGGACGACAAAGTGATCATCGAGGGCCATCGCAGCGTTGAGGACGGCCAGCCGGTAAAGATCGTCAAGAGCGTGAGCAGTCTGAACGGACTAATGCCGTGACGGGCTTTGCCTGCGTCACCCAGCGGCTCTGTTTGTTCCGAAAGGGGAAAAAAGAAGCCAGGATCAGAGTGTGAGCCGCCCGGCAAGATACGGGGCGATGTCCTCCGGCTTCAGGCAGCATTCCTCCAGTTCCAGCGAACGGATGCCCTCCAACGGGCCGGGCAGCAGGCAAGATTCCGGCTCTTGGATAATGATCCGTCCGCCTTTGCGCACCACCGCCTCCATGCCGATTTTTAAATCCACATCCACGCCGCTGAGCAGCACCACAGAGAGCTGCGGGCCAAAGACCTCTGCCGCTGAATGGAGCAGATTGTCGGCATCCAAGGACATCTTGTTCAGCTCGTCTTCCCGGCCTGAGATGAGCGGCATGTTCTCGCGGAGGACAATCTGCCGCTTGCCGTGGCAGTTGCCGATCCGGCACTGGCCGCCGAGCAGATTTTCGCCTAAGTCCAAGCAGGTGACCGTATAGGGCGTGAAGGCATCAAAATACGAGGCGAGATATTTGGCGATGCCGGGATACATGTTTTGCAACACCATCACCGCCATGTCTTCATCGTATTCAAGTGCCGGAAGGATTTTTTGCAGTTCCAGCAGGCCGCCAAGGCCGCCGAGCAGCAGCAGCAGTTTGGTGGCGGGCTTGGCAAGGACCACCCGCTTCTCCGCAGGCTTGGGCGACTTGGCCCGGCTGACGTTGTCCACGCAGAACTCGCGTACATTCATCAGGATATACTGAAGGCGCTCGCCGATCAGTTTCCACGATTCAGGACTGGTCGGCTTGGCCACCACATCGACCGCGCCGTAGCGCATGAAGTCCATCATCTTGAAATACATCTGCTCGTTGAAGTTGCTGACCAAGGCCACCGGCGCGGGCGAACGGATCATGATGTGCTTGAGTGCCACATCGCCACTCATCACCGGCATGGTCATGTCCAAGGTGATGAGATCAGGCACCTGCGCCTCCAAAAATTTCACCGCCTCCTTGCCGTTGGTGGCAGTGCCGACTACTTTGGCCTTGATCTGGTCTTCAAAGAGCTTAACAAAGGCTTTAGTGAAGAAGCGCGAGTCATCCACCACCAGCACCTTGGGCAGGCCCGGTTCGCCGTTGCCAGCAGGCTTGACCGCTGGGCGGGTCTGCTCATCAATCCGGCGGGCGGCTTCCAGCAGGAGAAAGTTCCACGAGGCATCAATGGTGCGCTGATTCGTGTTGGCAAACAACATGCTGAACGTGCCGGAAGGCCAGCTCATAATTCGGTAAAAGGCTTCCTCGCCGGTCAGCTCGCCGAACTCGGCATGGACAATCTCGTTGTCAGAAAAGTACAGCACGCCGAGATTGTCCTCGCTGAGGACGCTCAGTTTGCGGTTGTCGCCGGACAAGCAGGCGAACTGGACGATATCGACCAAGCCCAGCCCCTCGATTTCACCGACAAAGCCGTTCTTCACTCCTTGATTTTTCATGGCTTTTCAAACGGCGTTGAAGGTGACATGGGTGGCGATAAAGACCAGCATGAGGACAAACAGCTCCTTGAAGTGGGTCTCTGGCATGAGCTGAAGCAGGCGCGAGCCGAACTGCGCCCCGATCAGCACGCCGATGACCGCAGGCGTAGCCACCTGCCAGACAACTGTCCGTCCGAAGACGAGGAGCTGAACGGAGATCGCGGCTAAGGAAAGAAAGAACATCAAGGCGATGCACGTGGCCACGGCGCGGGTCATGGCCAAGCCGCAGCGCATGTTCAGAAACGGCACCAGCCAGTCGCCCACGCCCACGCCGAGAAAACCCGTAAGGACGCTGGCCATGGCGGCAATGGGGCGGCCCCGGCGGCGGGCGACTGGCATATCCGCCTGCTCTGAACCTGCAACAAAGAAATCATCGCCGCGCATGAAGGCGTAGGCAATGAAAAAAATTACCAGGCCAAGAAAAAGTTTGATGAAGACCGGATGAAGAAAATAGGACAGAGCCGCGCCAAGGAACACACCCGGCAGGCCGACTGCCGCCATCATTCTGACTAAAGGCCAGTTGATCAGCCCGGCCCTGCTGTTGCTCACCGTGGCACTGAATTGGCCAAAGGTCTGGATGGCGATGGTGCAAAGCAAGGCTTCATCCGGGCGGAGCGTGGTGGCGGTGAGCAGCACCGGCATCCAGAGCACACCACCGCCCAGCCCAAAGAACAGGGCCACGGTGGCAATCACTATGCCCAAGGGCAGCATCAGCCAGTTCATGGTCAGCAACGGTAAAAACTCCTGCCGAATTCGGCCAAGGTCTCTTCCAGCTCATCAATAAGCTGGACAGCCTCCTCAATTTTCGTCGCCTCGTCACCTTTCGTCAAGGTCTCGCGCAGTTGGTCAGACATATTTTTGGTTAGCAGAATCAGCTCCTGCTCGTTGGCGTTGAGGTCATTGATATGCCGGGACAGTTCGGCCAGCTCATCGCGGCCTTCCTCGGACAGCGCGACAGAAAAATCGCCCGCGCTCATCGCCCGCGTCCGCTCGATGATCCGCTCCAGAGGAAACATGATCCGCTTGATGAAAAGCATCATAACCAAGCCAATGGCCAGCAGAAGCGTGCTCATCATCACCCGCACTTTGACCAGCATTCTGCCGACCAGCTCCATCGGCACCGGGCCGTCAAGATGCTTTTGCAGCAGGCCCAGCACTTCCTTACCCCGCAGGAACAGCTCAACCTCCACAGCCATTGTCAGAAAGACGATGCCGATGAAAACGATATAAAAGCCCATCTGGCGCTGTAGGCCGCTTTGTGGAAAAAAACGCATGACTGACGCGCTCAGGAATTTTTGAAGAGCTTTTCCAGATACTTCTTGAAGGCGCGCAAATCGTCTTCGTAGATGTCCTTGAAGCGCACGCCGATGTCGTACTTGCCTTCGTCCTCGAAATGCTGCGTCCAAACCACCTCAGCGATGGCGGTCAGCGGCTTTGAGGCCGTGCCTGCGTCAAGAATAGCAATGATGCTGTTGAGATAGTGCTGCCAGCCGTGGAGATGCACGGAAAGCTGGAGAATAGTTCCCGGCTCATATAGCTCATCCGTGCTGAAGCAAAGGCCATTCTCGGCCAAATTTTTGGTGATGGCGGGCTTGGCCTCCAAATTAGTCATCGGGTACTGGAGCTTGGTCACCATCAGCGAGGCCTCCCGGTCAACCCTTTGATGCTCCCGCCTGCATTTCACTGTCGCATCTGTCATGTTCTGCATCTGTCCTGTTATTGAAGGATGTCTGTCAGCTGCGACACATCCTCGATCTTCACTGAAGCGGCGAACTGGTCGTCGACCAGCCCTTCGATTGTATTGTTGGCAATCAGCCCGTGTTTGACCATCAGATCGGCGATCTGCTGTAGCTCTTCTTGTTTAGGCAAAAAATGGTCAAAAACCACCTTGCGGCTGCTGAGGGCAAATTGTGCCACTTCTGGAGTCTGTGACCAATATTTGGCGGCGATCTCAGCGGCCTGCTCTTGATGCTTTCCGGCCCAAAGGCTGGCGCGGGCGGCACCATGCACAAATTTGCGCACCAGTTCTGGATCACGCTCAATTGTCCCTTGCTTGACGATGACCAAATTGCAGATGAAATTCGGCCACACATCTTCAACATGCAGTACCAGATCGGCTGAACCGCTCTTCAGGCTTTTAGCCGCAAACGGCTCGCCGACATAATACGCATCCAGCGAACCTGCGGCCAAGGCTGCGGCCATGTCCGGCGGATTCAGTTCGACAATGTTCAAACGGCCCTGCATTCCGTGCTTGTCCATCAGCTCCAGCAGGCTGAGGTTATGACCGGAATAGCGGATCGGCACAGCCACGGTTTTTCCGCCTAAGTCCTCGAAGCTGCGCACCTTTAGGCTTTTTTTTGCCACCAAGGTGCTTTCGTGCCGGTTGCCGATATAAACCACTTTCACATCCACGCCCTGCTGATGCAGAACGACAGAAAGCGGGGCGATGATGAAGGCTGCCTGAATTTTATCGCTGCGCAGGGCAGAGGCCATCTCTGCGAATGAGCTGAATTTCATGGCCTTAAAATATACATCGCGGCTGTCCTTGCTGACGTGATCGAGAAGCGGCGCGGCCATGTTGGTAATTACCGGCATGTAGCCCATGGTGAAGACCTGCTTCTTGCCATAATCAAAATTCAGCCAGAGATGCAGGCCGGAAATCAGCAGCAGCCAGCCGATCACCCAAGCCGCCAGCCGCCAGCTTTTGGACTGCTTGAGATCAGACAGCATAATTCACTCCCAGCATGAAGAACAGCTCATCGCGGAGTTTGGCCAGCTCGGTATCCTTTTTAAAAAAATTGCGCGGATGCGGGAAGTCGAGCTTGCGGTTCAGTTTGATCTGCGAAGGGCGGCGGCTGAAAACGATGATCCGATCGCCCATGACCAGCGCGTCGTCAATGTCGTGGGTGACAATCAGGATGGTCTTGCCGAGAAACTGGTGCATGTTGACCACCTCCTCGCGCAGCTTCATGTGGGTGAGGAAGTCCAAGCCGCTGAACGGCTCATCCATGATCAGAATATCTGGGTTGACTACCAAGGCGCGGGCCAGCTCGGCCCGGCGCAGCATCCCGCCGGAAAGCTGATGAGGATAGTGATCCTCAAAGCCTTCCAGCTCAACCATCTCGATGTATTCCTGAATTTTCCCGCAGCGTTCGTGGGCATCTTTCATGTGGCGGATGCCCAGCTCCACATTCTGCGCGACCGTCATCCATGGCAGCAGGCCGCTGTGCTGGAAAACAAAGATGTTGTCCGAGCTTGGTCCGGTGATTGCTTTGCTGTCAATCATCACCGAACCGGAGCTTTGTTTGTCGAAACCGGCGACAATCCGCATCAGGGTGGATTTACCGCAGCCGGACGGGCCGAGAAAGCAGACCATCTCGCCGTCCTCGATTTCGATATTGATGTCCTCCAGCACCGGCACCACGTGGCCTAAGGGAGCTGTGTCATCTTCCCGTCTGCTCTTGCGCCGGTTGACGAACTCCTTGTTCAGGCCGCTGATTACTATGTGTCCCATGCAGTTCTCCTATGGCTGGCGGATGCCCCAAGCGGCGGAATCAATCCGGCCCAATCGCCGCATGATCGAATCGAGCAGGATGCCGATCAGGCCGATGACTATCATGCCGTCCATGACTTGGTCGAGGCGCAGACCGTTGCGGGCATCCAGAATCAGATAGCCCAGCCCAGACTGCACCGCAATCATTTCAGCGGCCACGACCACAATCCACGCGATGGTCACGGTCAGGCGAAGAGCGGTGATAATGGCAGGAATAATGGCAGGAATGACAATTTTTTGAATCACTTCAAACCGGCTGAAGTTAAAGTTGGCCGCGACATGAAAAAACGTCGGATTGATCGACTGCACCGCCACCATGGTTGCCACCACGATGGGGAAAAAACTGGCAAGAAAGATCAAAAAAACAGCAGGCTTATCGCCAATTCCGAACCAGAGCATGGCCAGTGGTATCCACGCCAACGGCGAGATAGGCCGGAGAAAGTTGATGATCGGGCTGAACAGCAGAGACGCAATGTGGCTCCGTCCTAAAACAATGCCCAAAGGAATGCCAAGCGCGGCAGCGAGATAAAATCCAGCGGTGACCCGAAACAGACTGGCGACGGTATGCTTGAAAATAGAGCCGTCCTTGATCAGCTCAATCATGCTGAAAAAAACTTGACTGGGGCCGGGCAGCACATGGCTGTCCAATTTGGCAAAGCGCACCGCCACCTCCCAAATCAGCACTAATACGGTGAAGGAGAGAAAAGGGGCAAGGCGATGCGTGAACGTAGGATGTGTCTGGCTGTCCATTGGGCAAAGTATCCGGCCTGTTCAACCGGCAATTTCGTCGGCCAGCTGCATGTACTGCACCGCCGCCCGGCTTTTTTCGTCATAATGGCTGATCGGCGCGTTGACAATGTGCGACTCCTGCATCTTGTCGTCTTTATCGATCACCGTTCTGAACAGGTTGTCCCGGTAGGTCTGGCGCAGCTTGTCGCAGATCACTTTTTCCGATGTATTTTTGGCATCGTACATCGTGATCAGCACCTTGCACTCCACTTCCCGGTTAATGTCCTTTTTCAGCACGCTGATGATGTCGTGAATCTGACTGACCCCGTGCATGGAAAGATATTCGCAAGTGGACGGAACCACGACCAGATTAGCAGCCACCAGCGCGTTGAGGGTGAAAAATTCTATTGAGGGCGGCGTATCGATGAGCACATGATCATAGCTGTCCTGAATGGCCTTCAGTTTGTCGCGAAGCAGATACTCAAAATTGTGCTGACAGAGGTATTTTTTCTTCAGCAGGGCCATTTTGCTGCTTGACGGCAGCAGGGAAAGATTGGGATATCTGGTTTTCAGCACCGCTTCGCCGATGTGCTTCACCCCCCCGGTGAGTACTTCGTAAAAGGATTTGGTTTTTCTGAAACCAAGCAGTATGGTCAGGTTGGCCTGCACGTCAAAGTCAATCAACAGCACCCGCTTGCCCATTTTGGCCAAGGCCGCGCCGAGATTGAGGCAGGTGGTGGTTTTGGCCACGCCGCCTTTTTGGTTGCTGATGGCGATCACCCGGCTGAAATCCGGGTGCAGTTCATCTTGAAGCAAAAACGCGTCCTCAGCCGCAGCGGCACGGCGCACGACAAAACGATGGCTGCATTTGTGACACCGGACTTTCAGCTCCGGTTTGTCCAGAATATCGTCAGCAATCCTGTATTTGGTTCTACATTTTTCGCATGTGATGATCATAGGATTTTTCTCTGCTGTCTCTGATTGTTGTCGTCAGCCAGAATCATTTTTTCACCAAGGTGGCGATGGCCTCGGCCAGCCTGCTCTCGGCCACCACCATATCAACCCGATTCCGTTTAATGGCTGAGTCGGTCAGATTAGGATAGACGCAGCTCTCCACACTCTGGGCGATCGTTTGGCCGCCCCGCTCCTGAATCCGGGCAAATCCCTCTGAACCGTCATCGCCGTAGCCAGTGAGCAGCACGCCCACGGTTTTTTCCCGGAAAGTTTCGGCGGCGGAAAAGAACAGCGTGTCGAGCGGACTGTCGGTCGGCTCGCCGATCTTGAACCACGGATCGCCGTACTCACTGAAATCAACCGTCACTGACAGCACATTGGACTGGATATAGCAGACTCCCTGCTCCAGCAGCTTGCCGTCTTCGGCGATGGCGATTTTCCAACTGGCAAATTCATTGAAGCGTTCGACAAAGGCAGGCAGGATCTTCGGCGAGATTTCCAGCAGAATGACCGCCGCTGCTGGCAGACCAGGCTCCAGTCGGGTCATCAGGCGAATGAAGGAGTTCGGCCCGGTGAGTGATGTGCCGATAACGACCAGCGATCTGGGTGTCCCCCCACTGTGCTGGCCTGTTTTGGCGTGGCCGTCCTTTTTGACCCGGACCCGGCGGATGTTCTGAAAATTGACTGCGGTGGCCAGCTTGATCCGGTCCACAATCTGCTGTTTGGCCACGTGAATGTCGCTAGAGATCGCGCCGGAGGGTTTGGCGACGAAATCCACCACGCCAAGACGGAGTGCCTCAAAGGTGATCGAACCGTCGCTAAACAGGGAGCTGAGAACGACAATCGGCACAGGAGCCTCGATCATGATGTGCCGGATGGCCTGAAGGCCGTCCATTACCGGCATGTCAATGTCAAGGGTGATTACGTCCGGGTGCAACTCCTTGATTTTTTTCAGCCCTTCCAAACCGTTGCGGGCCACTCCGATCACCTCGATCTCCTCGTCCGACTCCAGCAGATCGCTGATCGCCTTGGTCATGAAGGTGGCATCGTCAACCACAAGAACCTTGTATTTTTTGTCCATGCCCGCTGCTCAAGCCTCCGTGCTGGAAATAAGGGGGCGGGAACACCGCCCGGCCATGTTCATTGTTCCCTGCCGCGCTCAGTGGACGACGGCCTGCGGCGGCTGATCCTCCTCGCCGCCCCGCCGCCGTTTGCGCTTGAAGCTCTGGCTCCGCCGCACCTGCTTTTCGGCCTGATCCTCGCCGGCGATTTTCACCAGCTCAGGAATGTCGAGAATCAGGGAGATGCCGCCGTCGCCGAGGATGGTTGCCCCGCCGAAGCCGCTGCCAGACCGCAGATAATCGGCCAAGGGCTTGATAACCACCTCTTCCTGGCCGAGCAGTTCATCAACAACCAGCCCAACTTCCTGGGTGCCGGTGCTGACCACGACCACGAACATCTTGTCCTCGTCCTCTTCAGAGCGGTCGATGCTGTAAATCTTGCCCAGACGGAAAATCGGCATGGTGGTGTCACGGATATAGATGACATCCACACCCTCAATCTGAGAGATTTCATGACGGAAAATGCGCAGGGTTTCCTCAACCGAGGTCAGCGGAACAGTGAACTTTTCTTTGCCCACCCGCACCATCAGGGCCTGGATGATGGCCATCGTCAGCGGAATTTTAATCCGCATTTTGGTACCTTGCCCTACTTTTGAGCTAATCTCAATCATGCCGTTCAGCCGCTCGACGTTCTTGCGCACCACGTCCATGCCCACGCCCCGGCCTGAAGTCTCAGTGGTTTTCTCGGCGGTGCTGAAGCCCGGCTCCATGATGATGCGGATTATGTCCATCTCGGACATCCGATCCAGCTCCTCTTTGTCAAACATGCCCTTTTCCAACGCCTTGGCTTTGATGCGCTTCGGATCAATGCCTCTGCCGTCGTCGGTGATTTCCACGACGATATGATCGCTCTCGTGGTAGGCTTCCAAGGTCAGTGTGGCTTGGCCTGGTTTGCCGAGCCGTTTTCGTTCGCTCACGGTCTCGATGCCATGATCGACCGCATTGCGGATAATGTGGATAAGTGGATCGGAGATGGACTCAATGACCATCTTGTCCAGCTCGGTTTCCTCGCCTTTTGTGACTAAGCGTATATCCTTGTCTGTGCGATGGGTGAGATCGCGCACCAAGCGAGGATAGCGTTTGAAGAGCTGATCAATGGGCAGCATCCTGATCTTCATCACGCCTTCTTGCAGCTCGTTGGAGACGCGCCCCAGATGCACGCCCGCCTCGCTCAGGCGGAAAGCGAACTCGTGCAGCGGTTTCAATTCGGCCTTGGTCAGTCTGGCCCGCTCTTGGAGCAGAAGCTGAAGGCCGCGCATCTCGTTGACCAATTGGGCAAAATAAGCGCGGCTGACGACCAGTTCTCCGACTTGGTTCATCAGATAATCAATCTTCTCCGCATCGACTCGGATGCTGCTCTTGGCGGTAAGCTTTTTGACCTCATTTTTTTTCGGCGCATCCTCATCCTCCATACCGTCGTGCAGCGGCTCCTCCTCTGCGGCAGCAATGACCTCCGCCTCTTCCGGCAGCGGTTCGACAGCTTGCTTGGGCGGAGCAGGCGGCTCTGGTTCTGGTGCGGGCTTCGCTGCTTTCTCAAGCAGCGGGACAGCCGCAACAGGGGCAAGACTGGCCTTTTCCACAGGCTTTTGCACCGGAACCGTCTCTTCCGGCTCGGACGTGTCCATAATCCGTTCGATCACATTGTCCATCTGATATTCAGAAGATTCGCTTCTCGGCGCGATGGACAAATCTAAAGCACTGCTCAGGCGGGCAAACAGCGCGCTGTCGTCGTTCTGCTTCTCCGCTTTTTCTTCAACGGCTGCGGATGGAGGTTCCGGCGCGGTGGTACTCACGGGGATATCCAGTTTCGGCGGCGCAGCGATTTTTTCTTCCACAGCAGGCGGCGGACTGAGAAAGGATTCAATCATGCCGCCTGCGCTGTCAAACTCCGCCTCGCTGACGGCGGCCACAACCTCAGAAGCCGCCGCCGGAGCAGCAGGGGGTTGCGGAGTTGGCAGCGGCAGAGCAGCCTCACCTTCGGCTGCTTGCGGATACACTCGAAGCAGCTCATTGATGAAGCGGCGCAAAGTTCCGACAGCATCCGGGCCACTTTCTTTCAGAGCCTGCCGCCACTCTCCGCAGAACCCAGCCAAGCTGTGATACTCCATGTAATTCGCTGACGATGCCAGCCGACCAACCGCCTCGCTGCAGCGTTCGAGGAGGGCCTGCACCTCGCGCTTGTCAACGGCGACAGGCAGGGCAGCCTCCTGCTCGCGCAGGAACCGAAGCTCGCTTTGGAGCTTTCTGAGAAAGATGGCAACCAGTTCTTGGTCATGCTCATCCTCGAACAGCTCGCATTCAAGACGCGGAAGCTCGCGTCCTGATACAGGCGCGGCCGCAGCACCTGCAATCTGCACGGGAGGATATTCTTCCTCTTCAGGTTCCTCCTCCTCTTCGTCGTCCACAACACCTGCGGCGAGAGAAAGAGGCATTGCTGGGCCGTCTTCCTCATCGAAAATGAACCCCAAGGCCTTATCCAGCTCACTCGCCGAATTACCCTCTGGCTCCGCCTCTTCATGCGGATCTTCAGGGAAAAGGCCGTCTATCTCGTTGTTTTGCTGTTTATTTTTCGCTATCCGCTCTGTTTCTTCCTGTGAATAGCCTTCCATTGCTTGCGGGAAAGAGCGAATAATCTCATCAATATAATCCTGCATGAAGCCAAGGTTCGGCATCTTGCCCACGGAGAGCTGCTCCACGGCCCCGCTGATTTCTTTCTGCCAGTCGGTGTAGTGCTTGGCCAGCTTCTCGTAGCCCATGTAGTTGGCCGAGGATTTCAAACTCTTGATCGAATCGCTGCACCGATAGAGCACATCCTGCTTGTCTACAGAAAGCGACAGCTCGACCGTTTGGGCATAAAGAAACGGAATATTTTCTTTGAGCTGCTGGAGAAAGATGCTGTACAGCTCCTCGTCGTGCTCCTCGCTCATGCTCTCCTCGGCCAAGGTGCCTTTACGCGGCTCCTCGTAGGCCTGCGGAAGCGGGTCTTCCTGGGGCGGAACGGCAATTTCCTCGCCGCCGCCTTCGACGATATTTTTGATTCGGGCCAGCAGATCATCAACCTCAGTTTCCTCGGCCTGATTACGCTGTAGCTCATTGATGAGCTGCGCGATGCGATCCTTGCCTTCAATCAGCAAATCTGTGACTGCCGGAGTGAGCGGCTGGCTTCCTTTACGGATCAGGTCAAGCAGGTTCTCCAATTTGTGGGATAATCCAGCCACCCGGTCGATGCCGACGAACTGGGCCGCACCTTTGATTGTGTGGACGGAACGGAACAGCGCGTCCATCACCTCCTTGTTTTCCCTGCCTTGCCCCTGCTCTAACTGAAGCAGGCTGTTTTCCAATTCCTCAAGATGCTCCTCCGCTTCAGTGATAAAATCTGGAAGCATGGACATGTCTATCATATTTGGTCACCCTGGCGCAGTCTGATCAAGCAGGCTGTCAAGTTGTTGCAGCTATTCCGGCCCGGCCCTTCCGCCGGACGCATCTTTCCTTGTTTCTTCAAACCGTCGGACATGTGCAGGCCGCTCCCCCGCCGCAGCAGCGTCCATCCTTGCCGCAGTCCGATTCGGCCAGCATCCGCTCATGCTCCAGTCTAATCTCAAAATAGCTGAATGACGTGACAATGTCTTTCAGACTTTCATTTTCTTCCCGCAATTTCTCAAAATCTTCAGCCAGCTCCGAGTCTGGCGGCGCATCAGCCCGCTGTGCGGCCCGCTCCAGCAGCTCGCGGCTCTCTTGGCTGTGATTCCAGACAAAGAGCAGCACTTCCTGCATGTTGACAGCCAGATCGTTGACCGTCTCGCCCAGCCTCCCGATTTCATCTTTCCGCTGAATCCGGCTGAGATGATCCAAATGGCCGTCGGTCATCTGCCGAGTGGCACCCTGCACTTCCGCAAGCGGTTTCAGCACCTGAGCGCGGAAAACCAGCAGAGCGGCGGCTTCGGCGCAAAGCAGCAGTGCCAAAACGGCGGCAGCGGCGGCAGGCGGCCCGCCGCGCAGGGCGAAGACGGCGGCCAGCAGGGTCAGCAGAACGGTCAGCGCAAAAAAAGACAAGGCCTTGCTGTGCAGACTCATGCCTTCCGCTTCCTGAGATGAGGTTGACATAGGCGACAAATCCGTGGTGAATATCTTATCTGCGGCAATACCCGCATTGCCGACCTGCTCCCTGACAGCCCCGCCGCCTTGCGCTCAAGCGGCGGGATTCTGTCCTCCGCCCTGCTCCTCCTCCTCAATCATATCGAGGATCTCCTTGGCCTTGTGCTTGCTGGCGAAGCCGCGCGCACCAAGCTTCTCCACCTCAGCCCGATAGACCTCCTCGTCAAGGTTTGAGAGAAAGATGATGTGAGCACCCTTGTCATAACGCAGAATCTCTTTGGCCGCAGCCAGCCCGTCCATATCGCGCATGGTGATGTCCATCGTGACGATGTCCGGCTTCAGCTCCTTGTACAGCTCGATGGCCTCGATGCCGTTTTTGGCCTGCCCCACCACAATGTGTCCCGGCGGCTGGAGCAGCTTGACGATCATCTTGCGCATCATGGAGGAGTCGTCCACAACCAGAACCCGTTTGCTCATCTGAATTATTCTCCGCTGATTGAACTGAGCTGCTGCAGCTCATCCGCCATCAGGATGCGGTTGAAGTCCAGCAGGATGAGGAGGCTGCCGCCGATGTCGCAGACTCCTTTGATGTAGCGGTTCGCCAGTCCGGCCATGACCACGTCCGGCGGCTGATCGATGCTGCTTTCCATAATTTTCAAAACTTTGGTCACGGAATCGACAATGAAGCCGGTGACGCGGCCGCCGATGTCAAGGATCAGGATCCACGCATCCTTGGCGGCACTTTCCTTCCGGTACAGGTTCAGGCGCTTGCGCAGCTCAATGACTGGAATGATGTTGCCGCGCAGGTTGATGACTCCCTCGATGAATTCCGGGGAGTTGGGCACCGAGGTGATCGGGGCTGAACGGATGATCTCCTGCACCATGAGTATGTCCACACCGAACTGCTCTTTGCCGATGGTGAAGCCGACCAGCTGCATGAGCTGCTCTTTTTCTTCCCGGTCGGCAAACCTCCGCTGTTCGGATGTAAATGCTTCTGGCATGAATGGTCTCCTCGTTGCGCGGTGTCCCGCGTTTGCAGTGAAAGCGGCCTGCTCCGCGCCCGATGAATGAAGCGCAGGCGCGGAGCAGCCGCCAGGAGGCGGTTAGAGCTTGAACTGCTCAACCTGCTCCCGCAGCCTTGCGGAAGCGGCGGACAGCTCGTTGGTGATCGACACAACGGTACCGGCTCCCTCCACGGTCTTTCTCGCGCCTTCAAACGACTGCTGGGCGATTCTGACCGCGTTCTGAGAGCGCTGGCCCTGAGCGGCAACCAGCTCGTTCAGTACTTCGGTGCGGCGCACAATCTCGCGCATCTCACCGTCAATGGTGGTCGAGCCTACAGTGGCCTCGGCAACCAGCGCGCTGATGATCTGAGACTGCTGCACCATCGCGGCGAGGGCATCCTCGGCGGCCTTACGCCGGGTGCCCTGCTCGCCGGCCATCGTGGCGATCTGCTGGGCCATCCTGTTCAGCTCCTGAACCAGATGCTGGACACCTTGGATGTCCTTCTCGACAATCTGAGCAACCGACGCGATTTCCTCAATCGACTTCATGTTGTTACGACCGCTCGCGTCAATCAATGCGAGCGCGCTCTGGAGCTGTTCAGAATACCGCGCACCCTCCTCAACCTTGGCGGTCGAGTCTTTGATCAGCTGGGTGATCTCCTTGGCAGCTTCAGAGGAACGCTGGGCCAGCTTACCAACCTCGTCGGCAACGACCGCGAAGCCCTTACCGTGCGCACCAGCACGGGCGGCCTCGATCGCGGCGTTCAGAGCCAGCAAGTTGGTCTGCTCCGCGATTTCGGTGATAACGCTGATGATTTCCGAGATCTGTCCTGACGACTCGGCGATGGCGCGCATACCGGCAACCGTGTTCTCAACCGCGACGCGGCCTTGGTTGGCGGCTTTCAGCGACTCCTGACCTTGGTTGGTGGCGTTGTTAATCGCTTGACCCATGTTACGCACGGCGGCGGTGATCTCGTTCATCGAGGCCGTCACCTGCATAACCATTTTACCTTGCTCGTTCGACGTGGCCACAACCATTGCGCCGGTCTGGCCCATGTCGCTCACGCGGTTGGTAACGGTCTCAGCTTCTTTTGACTGCTTGATAACCGCGCTGCTTACCGTGTTCATGGACTGGAGCAGCTCGGCGATGGTGCGCTGAGATTTCTGCGCAGATTCCTGCTGGGCTTTCGCGCCCTCGGCGACTTGGCCTGCGGTCGCGCCCATGGTCTCCAGCAGCTCCCGTGTTTTCTCGGACTGCTTCACCTCGATCTCAGCACGGTCACGGTTAGCGGAAGCGCGGCCTGCCACGTCCTTGGCGTTGGTCGCAACCGTTTGCGAAACCTGCTCAACCTCTTTAAACGACTTGTTCAGCTCGGTGAGCATCGAGTTGAACTCCTCGGCCATCTGTCCGATCTCGTCACCCGTCTCAACCGGCACGTTCAGGGTCAGATCCCGCTCCGCAGCAACCTGCCGAACAACTTCGGCGATGGAAACAATAGGACGGGAGAAAAGACCTCCGATGAACCACGCCATGATAACGATGCCTGCGATCAGCACCACACCGATGAATACAGCGCGGTTACGGAGCTGATAGACCGCCGCAAGTGCTTCATGCTGGTCGATTTTGGCGATCATGAGCCAGTCAAAGTCAGCACCCAAGTCTTTTTTCAGTCCGAGCTTAATGGACGAGCCGATGATTTCGTCGCCTTTATAGTCTCT
The DNA here is from genome assembly GCA_002413355.1 of Desulfobulbaceae bacterium UBA5173. GTDB lineage: Bacteria > Desulfobacterota > Desulfobulbia > Desulfobulbales > Desulfobulbaceae > Electronema. Next base: position 29,626 of record DHWV01000101.1, read on the forward strand.
CGTGCCGACTTTCAGCGCACCCTTTTCCTCCTTCAAGCCGTCCTTGGCCAAGTCGGTATCCAGCTTGCCCTCGAAGAGCTTCAGCCCTTTCTTGGAGTTGGTGCGCGGAATTAAGTCCTCGCCGACGAGAAAGGTCTCACCGGTGTCACCCAGACCAGTACGCTCATCCATGTATTTCTGCAAGTCGTCGTTGGTCAGGCGCACGGCAACAATCGACACAATTTCCTCGCCTTCCAAAACCGGGGCGGCGATGAAGGACAGTGGCTTGTTTTCCGCCGGGGCGTATTCAGCATAGTCGGACATGACAACCTGCCGTTTATCCGCCGCTTTTTTCAGCAGCTTGCCGAGACTGCTGTCCTTGTACTGTCCGGTGAAAAAGTTGGTCTGAAAGTCTTGGCCCTTTTTAGCCGAGTAGTAGCAGTAACCGTCCGGTGAGACCAGATACACGTCAAAGTAGTTCGAGGTTTTTTGGTACTTGGTCATCAAGTCGTCCATCTCGCCCTCGTATTTGGGCACAACAACCTCGGTCAAGTTGCCGGTTGTGATCAGACCCCATTTTACGCCCAGTACGTTGAGCGGGGTAAATGTGGTGATCTCGAACGCTTTTGTTTCCGGGTGAACTTGATAGAGCACGCCTTCCTTGCCGGCCAGAACCTCGTCAACGTTTTCGCCCGTTTTCGGCTCGCCGACCTTACCCTCTTTGACGATACGGTTGGAGCGGTAGCTTCCTTTGCCCGGCTGGCCACCGACCATGTAAGACTCGAACGTGCTTTCCAGACCAGCGCGTTCCTGGACGATGTCGTCAATCTCTTTTGAGGACAGTTGGATGATGATTTCGCCGATGATCTTACCCTCCGCCTTGACCGGGCCGCCGATGAACAGGGCCTGCTCATTGTCGGACGGCGCATAAGCGGCATAATCCTCAAGGGATGTTTCTTTCAGGGCCTTGGGGAAAAGACGGCCAACACCAGAATCCTTCAGCGGGCCTTTGACGATGTTCTGGCCCACGTCCTCTTCTTCAGCGGTAGAGAAAACAATGTCTCCGTCAACCGAAGCCAGCATGATGTCATAATACCCATGCTGGGCCACGAAGTTTTCAAACATCGGCCCGTATTTCTCTTTATGGCCGTTCCAGATACTGCCGCCGGTTTTGCGGCCTTCCTCGTTGTAGGCTTGGACAAAGTCCTGCAACGCGGAGATGGTACCAAGGTTGCCGGTCAAGCCGTTCACGTCGGCGAAACGCTTGCGGAGAAAGCGCTCGATAGCGTCTTTCTTGTTCCGCTCGAAGCCTTTCAGCTTTTTAATAGCCTCAGCGCGAAGACCTTGGACGATCTCGGAAAGCATCAGGGTATCGTTTTGCCGCTGCTTGACGTAGCCCAGCACCTGGTTTTTCTTCAGCTCGCGGACAGATTCCAGCTGGGCGATAGCGCGGTCCTCAAGGGCCGCCGAGGATGCGAAGTAGTCTAAGAACACGTTGATCAGATACGGCGCAGTACCGACGAAAAGCAGGATCAGAACCAGCTTTCCGCGAAGGCCCCAGCCTTTGGTGGTGAATCGTTGCTGTTGCTGTCTCTTCATGCCTGTCACTCCTCCTGTCTGTTTGCCGATGCCGTAATTTCGGGCTGGCCGACCGGCCCGCCCTCAGCCCGTTGGTTGCGGTTTCCGCAGGAAACCGGGTTCAGCCGCGCTCCAAGGATGATGCCCATGTCTTCGTTGCCCTCCTGGTAAAAATTTTGTGCAGCGTTCGTTCTTTTGTTTATATTGACATCTTTCAATTTCCGCAAGCCTGACGTGCGGGGAAGGACGTTTTTTGCGTCTTCATCCGTTTGACGACTGCTCGCCATACATCGCTGTGATCAGTCTCCGCAGCTCTGCGGCCTCTTCTTCCGACAGCCTGTCGATTTTCTGCTTCAAGCGGCTTTTGCTGATTGTCCGTATCTGATCCACGGCTATTTCCGCCAATCTGCCTGCGCAGTGAATTTGCAATCTGGTTCTCCATGCCGGATGCAGTTTGGAAGTCAAAGGACAGACAACGACCGTTTCCAGATTCCTGTTCATGCTGTCTTGACTGACAATGACAACTGGCCGAATTTTGCATATTTCGCTGCCAATGGTCGGATTAAGGTCTGCGCAATAAATTTCATACCGCTTCACGCTCAACCGTTCTCCTTCAGCCCATCTCCTGTCACTGCATCAAAATCGCTCCAGTCTTCCTGTTCGTTGGACATGGCCTTGTAGGTTTCTGCCCAAGACAATTTTTCCTGTTTCCGCAACAGAAGACCAGAATCTGTTTCTTCAAGAATCAGCGAATCTGTAAAACCGTAACGGTGAAGAACAGTTTTTGGCAGCATGATCCCTTGAGAGCGGCCTATCGGAACAATTTTTATCCGCCGCGATTTGATCTGGTTATCCATGTTCGTCCCTACGCCGCCAGAATTCCTTGAATGGTCTCCGGTATCTCCGCGTCCGGCAACACCGCCGCCTCACGGCAATGCGCGGACACTGACCACGGCATGTCGCGGTATAGGCAGCCGACAGGATCCTGCACAATGCCTGCGCCGCCCACACGGAGAATTTCCGCCATGCCCTCGCTGCCGTCCTCGCCCACGCCGGAAAGAATGACCGCCACGGCATCATCTCCCATCACTTCAGCCACCGAAAAAAACATCATGTTGATCGAGCCGCGCTGGCTGGCAAAGGGTGCGGAGGACAAATGCAGCACTAAGCCATCCTCGCGCTCATGCACGGTCAGGTATTCCTCGCCAGAAGCGAAATAGCAGCAGCCCGGCTCGATCGGAATATTGTTTGCCGCCCGTTTGATCCGCAGCGGAGAAAAGCGGTCCAAATAGTCGACAAAAGATTCCAAGTGTTTGGACGGAGCGTAAAACATGATCAAATAGGCGGCAGGATGCTCTGCGGAGAGATGGGGCAAGAGCTTGAGCAGTGCGCCGTAGCCCCCCTCTGCCGCGCCAATAGCCACTATTTTCTCGCAGCGTGCGCCGGACGGAAATTTTGCCTGCTTGTCCTTGCTCACCGCCCGGACATAACGCACTGCCTCAAGCTCTACTTCGGCGGCAAGATGCACTTTGCGGGCAATATCCCGAGTTTGCTCGTTGAGATCAACATCCGCATTGCGCGAAGGCTTGGCGACAAAATCAACCGCTCCGTACTTGAGCGCGTCAAAGGTCACGGTTGCGCCGTCTTGCGTCATCGAACTGAGCATCACTGTCGGTGTCGGGGCCTGAATCATCAGATGCTTGATCGTCTTCAGACCGTCCATGACCGGCATTTCCACGTCCAGCGTGATCACATCCGGCTTGAGCTGCGGAATGAGCTGGAGGGCCTCCTCGCCGTTCTCAGCCTCACCCACCACCCGCACAAAGGGATCATCTTTGAAAATGCTGGCAATCACCTTGCGCATCATCTTGGAGTCGTCCACAATGAACAGGCCTATCTTCTGCTCTTTCATCATTGGATTTTCTTGGCGGGGATTGTTGGCTGATTCTTGCTTCAAGCGTGAGGTGACGCGGATGGTCTCCAGCTCATTCGGACTGATTGTGCGCCCTGCCTCGCAGGTCTCCGCTTCGATGATGAAGCCAAGCGGCGGCCAGTCGAAAATTTCCAGTGCCGCCTCCACTCCTTGTTTTTTCTCACAGACTGCATTGATCAGCACGCCCTTGTCAAAATCCAGTAAGCCGTGTTTCTTGGTGCCGAAGCGAACGGCAATTCTGGCCGTTTTGCGGGCTGCCTCAAAAAAGGCGACAATTTTGGCAACAGAAATGCCGGGCTGATATTCGTTCTCATCCAGCCGTTGAAGGCTTTCCAAAATCGCGCAGCCGATGGTCTCCAGATTGGAGGGCTTGGCGAGAAAAAGGTGGATGGAATCTTTGCAACGGCAGCTGGCCACCGCCTTGAGGGCCGGATGCTCGCCGCTGGTCATGACAATGCACTGAATATGGCGGTACGAAGTGGAGACCAGTGAAAGCACTTCCAGCCCGTTCACGCCAGCCGCATGAAGATTGACCACCAGCACGGCGATTTTTTCCTGCCTCAGATGGAACAACTCCTCTCCACGGCTGGTGGCAGTTCGCACGTCGAACTGATCATAAATTTTCAGCAGCTCATAGAGATCGTTGACGAAAAACAGATCGTCGTCAACAATCAGGATTTTCGATTTATCAGACATGAATGACCGGCCGTCTGATGCTCATGGAAATTCAATAGGATAGATGAAAACGTCCCGTTCTCGCCGAGACAGCCAGCAGACTGGAGCCTTCTCCAGTCTGCCATTACCAAGGATAGCACATTTGGGGGTGAAATCAAATTCTTTCTTTAACTCCGCGCCGAACTTGCTGTTTTTCCCTCTGAAGCGAGATGGGGATCCGTCGGGCCTTGCCGCCTCTGCCTTTGGCGGGGCGCAGATGCCGACGGCGGAAGCCGCAGCTTGACTTTGCCGCCTCATGTGCGATAATTCTTTTAATGCCATCAAGTTGCAGCACGCTGTCCGGCGCAGCATGGCGGACGGCGGATTATATGCCCACAGTCACAGTTTTTCAAGCAAAGACTGCGGAGAGCAGGAATTCTCCGCTGCGGAGGAAAAAATGATGAAGGGAAAAATGTTGGCGGCTGCGGCTGCCTTGGTGTTTGCGTGCGCCGCCTTGGCTCAGGCGGCTGACGAAAAAATCATTATTGGTTTTCTCGTCTGGAACGGACCGTTCAAGGGACAGCAGCAATGGGCGGCCACGGGCGAATATCTTGCTGAAAAGCTGAGGCGGCCTGTGGAAGTGCTGCCTTTGAAGGTGCAAGATGTGCTGCCTGCGGTCGAGGAAGGTCGGGTCAATTTTTTCACTGCCGACCCAGCCATGTTCACCGCCGCCAAAACCAGATACGGCGCGGAGGCGGTGCTGACGATGAATAGTGTCGGCACCGGCACTGAGCATATTGGCGCAGTCCTCTTCACCGCATCGGGCAACAGCAGCATCAACGGCCTGACCAATTTAAAGGGCAAAAAGTTCGGCGCAGTCCGGCGTTGGTCTTTCGCTGGCTGGCAGATGGCGGAAAAGGAGTTCAGCGATGCAGGCCTTGATGCCTACACCTTCGTTCATACCCTCCGATTCTTTGAAACGCCGCTGGCAGTGATCAAGGCGGTGCTGGACAGGCAGGTTGACGCAGGCACCGTGCCGACCGGCCTTTTGGAACAGGCTGAGGCCGCTGGAGAAATTTCGTTGGATAATGTGAAAATTCTCGAAGAAAAACACCACCGCGACTTTCCCTATCTCTGCTCGACGGTTCTCTATCCGGGCTTTCCTTTGGCGAGGACAGTGGATACAGACAAAAAGCTGGCCGCACAGGTGGCCGCCGCGCTGAAAGCCTTGAAGCCGGGAGACAAGCCGCTTCAGGATGCCGGACTGACTGGCTGGATTGATCCGCTAAATTATTCGGGAATTGAGAAGCTGCAAAAGCAGCTCAAAGGCAGGGGCTTCGGCGGCAGCAGATAAAAAAACAGGGCAGCCCCATAAGAGGCTTGCCCCGGAGTTAGCTTAGCCCGCTTCAGTTATTTAGGGACAACAGAGCAGTCAACACAGCGCCAGGTATTTGGATCTTTCGGATTGGCAGATTCAGCCTTGGCTTTGGCACCGTACTGCTGAATGCAGGCATCGTTCATGGAGATGTCTGTGTTGTACTTGGTGTTGACTCCGCCAGCGGCCCCTTTGGCCTCTTTCGGGGCCACACATTTCCATGATTTGCCCTTCAGCTCCGCCTTGCCGCCCATTTTTTTCTGGCAGTAGCTGTTCAGGTCAATTGCGCCAAGATCGGTACAAGGCTTTTTAGCCGCTTTTTTTGCCGCAAAAGCAACTTGCTGAACACTGGCGATAAAGAGCAGGCTACTGAAGAGAATGACGGTTCGTTTGATCTGCAAATTCATGTTTGTTCACCTTTTTTGCTGTTGGATTTGTTTTTTTTGTCTTCAAGCCAACTTCATTTGAAGCCTTTCATAAAAAACTCCCGGAGGACAGAGCAGACAGTATTGCTTTGTCCTGTTGGCAATCATTATATATCGTCCGGCGCGGCAGTCAAACACAATTTGGGGTTATTTGCACTGTGCTGCCTGCTGACGGATTTTTTCGATGATTCCGGTGCTGGAGCTTGGATTGCTAAAGACGATCCGCCGCACTGAGCCGCCAGCGGCCTTCACTTCAGCAGCCCCGACGATCTGCTCCTCCGGCCAGTCCGCACCCTTGACCAGCACATCCGGCAGCAGGGTCGTGATCAGCCGCTGCGGTGTGTCTTCTGCAAACATGGTGATGAAATCCACGCAGCCGAGCGCGGCCAAGACTCTGGCCCGGTCGGCCTCGCTGTTCACCGGGCGGGACGGCCCTTTCAACCGCCGCACCGAGCTGTCCGCGTTCAGGCCGACCACAAGGCAGTCGCCGCAGGCGCGGGCCTGCTCCAGATAATCGACATGCCCGGCATGAAGGAGGTCAAAGCAGCCGTTGGTAAAGACAATTCTGCTGCCCTGCCGCCGGATCAAAGTCAGCCGCTCTTGCAGCGTCTCTAGCGCGATAACTTTATTTGCGTCCCAGCCGGGCCAAGGCCGCTCGCCAGCAGTGCAGAAGCGGGAGCGCAGTTTGTCCAGCTCCGCCTCCCGCAGCGGGGCTTGAATGCAGCCCACGCCCTCCCCTGCTTCGGCCAAAATCTGCCCGTCTGGGGCGATGATCAATGAATGCCCGGCCAGCCTGCCCTCGCCGACTGCGCCGCAGCCGTTGCAGGCGACAACAAACGCTTGATTTTCTACCGCCCGCGCCTGCGCCAGCAGCCGCCAATGCGCCAGCCGGGATGAAGGCCATTGCGCGGAAACGATGATCAGCCTGCTGCCTGCGAAAATTTGGCGGCGGCTGATGTCGGGAAAACGGAGATCGTAGCAGACCAAGGCTCCAACTGGCCCGAAAGGCGAGCTGATAGCCAGTGGCTCCTGTCCGGCCTGCAAATATTCTTCCTCCTGCCAGAAACGGAACAGATGGTGCTTCTGATATGTGCCCGCCACGCCCTCCGGCCCGACGAGAAAGAGGGTGTTGCAGGGCTTGCCCTCGTGCTGCGGCTCCAAAAGCGAACCGGCAAACCAGAGTCTGCGCTCTGCTGCCGTGCGGCGCAGTTCGGCGAGAATTGCCGGAGTCTGTGCGGCCAGCGCGGCGGCGTTGGGCCAGTCAAAACCGCTGGCCCAGACTTCCGGTAGAACCACAAGACTGTCCGCCGGGAACTGCTGTGCGGCCAGCATGTCTTGGAATTGACGAAGATTGGCCTGAATGTCGCCCAGCTGGATTTCTACTTGCAGGCAGGCGGCATGAGGAAACATGCTCTTCATGCCTTCAGCCTCGCAAGAGCCTGCGCTGACAGCTCCGCCACAGTCACCGTGCTGATCTGCCCGTCTTCATAGAGCCGTAGCGGCGCGTTGTCCGCTGTTAGCTCATGCAGTTTGGCAAGATTGGCGCAGCAGCCCAGCAGGCCAATTGCCCGCGCCGCCAAGCCGCGCACCGCGCCATCCGGGGAAGCGAAATATTGCGGCAGATCCTCAGCCATGCCTTTGGCCAAGGCCAGCTCGCGGCGGCACTGCGCCAGCCGTCCGGCAGCCCAGAGCAGGCCGCGCTGCAAAGTCTCGTGCTCCAGAAAATTGCCGTCCTGATGCGGCTGGTTGCCGTCGGGCCGCATGTAAGACAGGAGCATGTGGACATATTCCTCGGCCAGCCCTTTGTGGCAGCAGAAAATCTCGGCCATCGCCTCCGGCGCGCCCCAGCCGATGCCGCCCGACTCCTCATTCAGGCTCCAGAGCAGGCGGCGCATGATGATCCGCGCCTCCTCCATCTCCTCGTCGGCCAGCCGGGCGACAGTCCAGCCCATCGCAGCCACAGCGTGCCAGCGCAGCCGCTCCTCGCTCCGGCAAATGGCTGCAAGAAGGGCGTTGACCGCCTCTTTCGCGTCCAATACAGCCAAACCGCGCTGAATCTCGGCCAAGTCCTCCTGATCAAGCAGGTCAAGCACCTGCTGCTTGATTTTACGCGCGCTCATGCCGCCTGCTGTCTCGGCGGCGTGAAAATCCGCTTGCCCAGCTCGGCATCGAGCAGGAAAAGGCCGGAGCTATCTTTGCCGATCAGGCGCAGTTTGCTGAGGACTTCTCCTGCGGCGGCTTCCTCCTCAACCTGCTCAGAGACAAACCACTGGAGGAAAATTTTGGTCGCATGATCCTGCTCGGCAGCAGCAATTTCCATCAAGCTGTTGATCCGGGCTGTAATTTCTTCTTCGTGCCGCAGAACGTGCTCAAAGGCGGCCAACGGGCTGTCCCAGTCCGCATCCGGCTTGGCAATCGCCTCCAGCACCGCTCTGCCGCCCCGGCTGACGATGAAATCATACAATTTCATCGCGTGCAACAGCTCCTCCTGTACCTGCACCCGCATCCACGCCGCAAAACCGGATAGACTGACCGAGTGAAAATATGATTCCATCGAAAAATACAGGCTGCTTGAATACAGTTCCGCATTGATCTGGCTGTTAAGGGCTTCAGCGACTTTAGTTTTCAGCATGGCAGCACTCCGCGCAGGAAGGAAAGTTAAACCGGCAACTTCCGCATCTGTAGAGAAAATGGTTGTTCTTTCTGGAAAAATCTGCTTTTCTTAGGGTGCGGGCGCAGCCCGCGCTTCATTCATACATAAAAAACTGGAAAACAGCAAGAAGGAATGCGGAGAGCGGTCATCACAGGCATGGGCATTGTTTCGCCGCTGGGCGACAGCTTAGGGGAAGTGCTGGACTCGCTGCAAACAGGCAGATCGGGCATCCGCTTCTGGCCGCCTTACGCGGAACTGGGCCTGCGGGCGCAGATCGGCGCGTTCACCAGCGTCCGCTGCGAGGAACTGATTGATAAAAAAACGCTCCGGTTTATGGGCAACGCCGCCGCCTACGCCTGTCTGGCCTTGCAGCAGGCGGTTAAAGACAGCGGTCTGCGCGATGATGAGGTCTCCTCGCCGCGCACCGGTCTGATCATCGGCTCCGGCGGCACTTCGGCGGAAAATGTGGTCGCCACTGCCGACACGGTGCGCGGCAAGGGCCTGCGCCGCCTCAGCCCCTTTATGGTGCCGAGGACGATGGCCAGCACCGTCTCCGCCTGCCTGACCGCGCCGTTCAAAATCCTCGGCGTGTGCTACTCTGTTTCTTCGGCCTGCGCCACCGGGGCACACTGCATTGGCGCGGCATACGAGCAAATTATTTTGGGAAAACAGGACATCGTTTTTGCGGGTGGCAGCGACGAAGAACATTGGACGCAGACCGCGATGTTCGACGCGATGGGTGCACTTTCGATCAAATTCAATGACCGGCCTGAGCAGGCTTCGCGGCCTTGGGATAGAGACCGGGACGGCTTTGTTGTCGCCAACGGCGCAGGGGTGCTGGTGATTGAGGAGCTGGAGCACGCCCGCCGCCGAGGTGCGCCAGTTTATGCGGAAATTGTCGGCTATGGCGCGACCGCCGACGGCCACGACATGGTTTCACCTTCCGGCGAGGGCGCAGCTCGCTGCATGAAGATGGCCGTGGACATGGCGGGCAGCGGCGTGGATTACATCAACGCCCACGGCACGTCCACGCCGGTCGGCGATATGGTGGAGCTGCGGGCGGTGCGACAAGTTTTTGGCAGCCGCATCCCGCCAATCAGCTCAACGAAATCCCTGTCCGGCCACTCGCTCGGCGCGGCAGGAGCGCATGAGGCGATCTACAGCCTGCTGATGCTCCAGAATAATTTTATTGCCGCAACTGCGAATATTGATGAACTGGAGCCGGAGGCTGAGGATATGAATATCGTCCGCGAGACCTGCCAGGCCGATCTGTGCACCGTAATGTCCAGCAGTTACGGCTTCGGCGGCACCAACGCCTGCCTGATTTTCCGCAAGCTCTGAGGCTATTCCTCGTCGCCGATATCTTCTCGTTCGTCAATGCGCTGAAGCCCTTCCATGACCAAGCCCATAAAGCCGCCCAGCACTGGCAGTCGCTTTTCCTCGTCCGTCAAGCCCTTGATGTAGGTAAAGCGGCCCCGCTGCTGGACAAGGAGAGAAAAAAAGGCATCCTTTCCTTCCAACCCGCTGCAACGGCAGGCGACAATTTCGCCTTCGTTGAACAAGGCCTCTCCCTCGCCTTCATGCAAGACAAAACTGACTCGGCCGGACTTGCCGCCGGAGTTGATCATCTGAAACAAATCCACCGGGTTGATCTCGGTCAGGTCGCCGCTCATTCCAGAGCTGATTTTACCTTGCCGCAGGGTGTTCTCCTGTGCGCGGCTAACCAACACCCGGTAGAAAAAAATCTGGAGAATTGGATATTTGGCGAGAACATGCTTGAAATCTTTGGCGTTAAGGGTGGCCAGCTGGCAGGCGGTGCGCGAATACACCGAAGGATAAGTCAGCTCACCGGAAAGCAGGCTCATTTCGCCGAACATGCCGCCCGGCCCGATCTCAGCAATAATTTCGCTGTCCTTTCTAACCACAGCCACTTTGCCGGACAGCACCACATAAAAGGTTGTGCCGCGCTCGCCTTCTTCGATGACAATTTTGTTGGGCGGATAGCCCTTCATCTTCATCAGCAGTGCCAAGTCTTGGAGATCAAAGTCACTTAACGGCTCAAACAGCTCCATCTCGCGGAGGATGCCGAAGAACTGGGCAATGATCTGCTGCTTGGCCCGCTGCTCCGCCGCTCTGAGCAGGTTCATCTGAAGCGTGGAGTAAGCTTTTTCCTTCTTATACTCGAAGCGGATCAGGCCGGTGCAGCCGCCGCACTCAAATTTTGCTTTCTGCACGCCCTGCCGGGTGATCCGCTGCTCGAACGGCTTAGTGTCAGCCAACACCTTGAGCAGCTCACGCACCAGAAGCAGGCAGATCGGCTTGTCCCGATCAACATGCAAGGCGGAATTCTGCACGGCAAACTCCTCCCCCACGTTATACAGAGGGCAGGAGCATTCTTCTGTCACCACAAAGACGGCATTGCGGAATTCCATGCAAGAAGGGGAACGCTGGGAGGCTTATTCGTCTTCGTCCATTTCAAATTCTGGATCTACTGAGGAAGCGGCCGCCGATCCAGCCTGCTGCTCGTCAAGATGCTGAAGTCCTTCCATCAGCAAACCCATAAAGCCGCCCAGCGGCTGGAGCTTGTGATATTTTCCGGCCAGATGGGTGTTGTAAGAAAACGAGCCTTTCTTTTTGCCCATCACTGCGAATAGCCCTTCCTTGCCCTCCAGCTCGCCGAAAGAGGCATAGACGATCTCTCCCTCATTGAAGAGGATAACCGCATGGCCGTCGGGAAAAATGAGGTCCACTTTGCCCGACTTGCCGCCGGAGTTGATGAGCTGAAACAGCTCCACCGGGCTGATGTAAATCAGCTCGCCGCTCATGCCGGAGCTGATCTTGCCTGCGCGGGCCATGTTCATCTGCGCCCGGTTGACCAAGAGGCGGTAGAAGAAAATCTGCAGCACCGGGTAGCGGTTGAGGATGAACTTCAGATCCTTGCCGTTGATCGTGCCAAACTTGACCACCGTGCGTGAGTAAACCGAGCTGCCGGCCGGTTCGCCAGAAAGCAGGCTCATTTCGCCGAATATCTCACCCCGGCCAATCTCGGCGACTACTTCTTTTTCGCCCTTGATTATGGCCACCTTGCCGGAAAGAATGATGTACAGATGTGTGCCTCTGGTGCCTTCGGCGATGATCACCTTGTTCGGATCAAACTGCTTGAGCTTGAGCATGGAAATCAAATCGAGGAGATCGTGATCCTCCAGCAGCTCAAAAACTTCCATCGTCCGCAGGTGTTTGAACAAGGCTTCCACATGCCGTTTCCGGGCTTTTTTGTCGGCAATCCGCAGCAGGTTCATCTGCAGCGTGGAAAAACCTTTCTCCTTTTTGTACTCAAAGCGCATCGAGCCGGTGCAGCCGGGGCACTTGAACGAAGCCCGCTGCATGGACATCTGCGTGAAGCGTTGCTCGCCTGGCTTTTTGATCAAGGCTTTGTGCAGCTCCTGCACGAGCAGCATACAGACCGGCTTTTCAAAATCGGCACTGACAGCCCCGTCCTGCACCTGTAGCTCCTCGCCGATGTTGTAAATCGGACAGGAATCCTCCGAAGTGACGACAAAAACCGCGTTGCGGTAGTCCATGCTGACAGCCCCAGTTCAGAAAGAAAGAAAGAGCGCGGTCATGATCGGCCAAAGAAAAGATAGATGACGAAACCGAGGACGGCTGCCGCTCCAGCCAGCACCGGTAACACCTTATTGATCTGTAGCTCGCCGTGCACCACCAGTGTTTTCATATACTCAGTTCCTGAAAGCCACCAGGCAGCGACAAAAATTACGAGAATAATCAGCTCGGTGAAGGACTGCTTCCAGATCATGTAACCGACTAATGCAACAAAAGGCACCAGAAACCACGGATTGGTGAACAATCCAGTAACATCAACATCTTTGATTTGCGTTGGAACATTGGTGCTTTGAAGCCATGTTACAATTTTGGTGAAGAAACTGCCTGCAGCTGCTGCGTCCGCCATTTTTCCACTCCTTTGCAGATCATTTTCGACATCAGGCGGAATGTCACCCGCCAATGAGCATTGTGCATGACTCCAGAGTACCAGCAGAGACAAAATCCTGTCAATTAAAAAACTTGTCCGCCGCCTGCGGAAAAAACAGGCGGCGGATCGCTCAGGTCAGGATGCAGAGGGACAGCAGCCCTTGCAACCCCCGCTTTCGCCGCAAGCAGGTGCTGTCTTGCTTTCTCCAGTCTTGCCGCCGCCAGAGCTGTAGCCGTCTGCGTACCAGCCGCCGCCTTTCAGGTGAAAGGCACTGGCGGAAACTATTTTTTTCACCACGCCACCGCATTCGGCGCAGACAGCCAACGGCGGATCGCTGATCTTCTGCTGCATTTCAAAGACCCTGTTGCAGGCTGAACACTTGTACTCGTACACAGGCATCTTGCACCTCGTTTTTATTTATATCGTCAACTGATTAACATTATTGCCGCAATCTGCGTGCTGGCGAACAGGATAATGCTGCTCCGTCAGCCTGTCAACAAGGAAAGCGGACATTTCAGGCAGCAATCTTCCGGGCAGCCGCAGGCCGCACTGCATGACAAAGCAGGACACATCCCTTCATCCACCTGTTTTTTACAGAAATTCATGTGCACTCTTCTTCTGTCGTATGGCAGATCAGCTCAGATGGATGTGAAATATTTTTCTATTTTTGCGTAATAGTATTGCAATGAAAAAATAAATCAGATATGGTAAATACCATCTGATCGATATATCATCGGCCGCGAGCAACAGGCGGGCAGCACAAGGCCATGTGGGTGACTGATTCAGCACCCTTCCGGCAGCGGCAAAAAAAAACAGCGAAGATGCGGTGCTTCTCCGCATTCTTTATGAAAAAAGAAGCCATGTTTCTGAACACAGATGCCATCTGGTTCTGATGCTATTTTTCTGTGCTTTTCCATCCGCAGGCCAAGCCGCGAAGCTGTTCATTTTTCATCCGCAGCCGACCATTCAACCATCCATTTTCTAAGGAGTGCAGCATGAGTAAAACATTAGTCGAAATGACCGCTGAGATCATCCAGTCCCAGATCAACGGTTCCAGCATGAGCACTGATGAAATCAAAGCAGCTCTGCATGACACCTACCAGACCCTTAAGGGCCTGCAAGAAGCCGAAGCGGTCGGCGGTGGCGTGGAGGAAAAAGAAGTCGCTCCTTCTGTTGACCCCAAGCGTTCGATCCGTAAAAATGAGATTGTCTGCCTTGAGTGCGGCCAAGCATTCAAGATGCTGACCAAGCATCTGAAATCGCATAACATGACCGCACGTGAATACCGGAAAAAATACGGCTTCACCAGCCGTCAGTCGCTTTGCGCCAAGACTCTGTCTGACGAGCGTTCGGCCGCCAGCAAGGAGCGCGGCATCCATCCGAACCTGCGCAAATCCATCGCCGAGCGGGCAGGTAAAAAGAAGAAATCTGCATGATCGGCATTTTTGACTCCGGGGTCGGCGGCATGACCGTGGCCAAGGCAGTTGAGGATCTCTGTCCTCATCTGCCGCTGGTTTATTTTGGCGACATCGCCCGCAGCCCGTATGGCTCAAAAAGCCCTGAAGTCATTACCGAATGCTGCCGCCGCAACACCGACTTCCTGCTCAGTCAGGGAGCGGAACTGGTGGTCATCGCCTGTAACTCGGCGGCGGCCACCGCCTCCGGCACACTGCGGCGGGAGTATTCGGTGCCCATCATTGATGTAGTTGAAGCCACAGCAGAAAAGGCGGCGGCGGTCAGCGCGGCTGGCGGCATCGGCATCATTGGCACACGCGCAACTGTCCGTTCCAAGGTTTATGAACAGCGGCTTGAGGCGATCCGCCCTGGCTGCCGGATTGCCAGCCAAGCCTGTCCGCTGCTGGTGCCTCTGGTTGAAGAAGGCTGGCTGGACAAACGGGAAACAAAAATGATTTTGCGTCGTTACCTGCACTCACTGCAACAGCAGCAGGTTGACACGCTCATTCTCGGTTGCACCCATTATCCGTTGCTTGGCAGACTGATTCAGTCCCGAATGGGCAAGCGGGTGCGCCTGATTGACTCCTCTGCGGAAGCGGCCCGACACCTGAAAGAATTCCTTGATAAAAATCCTCGAATCGGCTCAAATATGGCGGAGAGCGGGCAGCAGAGCCGCTTTTTTGTTTCCGACTCCACCGGCCCGGTGCAGCAGCTCGCTGACCGGATATTTGGCCGTCCTATTCATTTGGAAAAAGTAGATGTCTAATCCGGCGTTCCGTACATTTTTCCTTGCCCCTCTTCTGATTTTTATTCTGCTGGCCGCCGATTTGCGCGACACTTGCGCCGCCTCTGAGACTGAGCTGCGGCAGCAGGTTGAAAAAACCCAGCAACTTTACCGCAGCCTAACCAGCTTTAGCTTTGATTTCCGCCAAACCACCAGCAGCGGCGCACGTGACCGGCACGGCGCAGGCAGCAGCATTTTTTACCGACTTGAGGCAAGTCATCCGGGCATCATGCGCTGGAACTATGCTGCGCCTGATGTGCAAATTATTGTCAATGACGGGAAAAAGCTGTCCATGTACACGCAGAAGGATAAACAGCTTATTGTTTCCTCAGCGGCAGAGCTGGAATCTGACATCACCTATTCTTTTTTTGCAGGTAACCGTAACCTGCTGGATGATTTTTCCTTAAAAGCTGCTGACAATCGATTTACTGCCAATTCACTCGGCTCGGATATGCAGATTGTACAGCTCGTGCCGAAAAAACCACACGGACAGATCAAAGCAGTGCATTGCTGGTTTGACAGCAAGTCTATGATTAGGAAACTGGTTATGGAGGATCATTTTGACACGCTGACTGAATTGGAATTCAGCAATATCAAATTCAATGCCCTGCCTGCCGGTTCTGCCAAAGTTGCCGAAGAGCTTGTCCGGCTGAATCTGCCGCCGGGGACTGAGGTGGTGAGGCAATAGATTTTGCAATTCGTCATCATGAACGTGAATGAATTAATTGTTAGCATTGCAACATCTTTTGTCGCAAGTTATTTGTTTTTTTATTACTTGCGTTTCAGAGAAAATAATATCAGTAAGAAAATAGCGGAGATAGATTCTGATGAAATATTTATAGAAAAAATAAGCAAAGGTAATGTCAGGTTGCTGCGGTCAACTTTTTTTATCATTCTATTATCGATAGCTTTTTGTTGCGTATCTTTTTCTGTTTTTTTTATAGCAAACGCATATCAGTTCGCCGGGATGCTGAGAAAATATTCTAATATTTTCTCAGCATGGCTTTTATTTTTATCAGCAGGGATATGCCTCACACAAGCGAGATATATTTTGCTATCCGCTGACTTAACTAGTACCAGAAGAAAATTTCAAGAAAAACGAGAAGCCTTGCAAAACAAGATTGGTCAGAATAAATAAAACGAGAATTGTTATTTTTTAGCTTTGCTTCATTCAACAAGAATTACCACCATGACCCAAGAATCCTTTGCAGACCTGTTCCAAGAAAAAACCGTCACTGGTCAACAGCTCCGTCCCGGCGACAAGATAGAGGCTGTTATTGCCGACATTAGCGGCGAGAACATCTTTCTTGACCTCGGCGGCAAAAGCGAAGGCATCCTTAATGCAGCCGAATGCCGCAACGAAAACGGCGAGCTGATCGTCAGTACCGGCGACAAGGTCACGGTCTTCTTTTTGGCCCGGCGCGGCGGCGAACTGGTTTTCACCACCCGCGTCGGCTCCGGCAACGCAGGCAGCGAGGAGCTGGAACAGGCGTTTGCGGCAGGCATTCCCGTCACCGGCAAAGTGACGGCAGAGATCAAGGGCGGCTTTCAAGTCACGGTAGCCGGGCATCGCGCCTTTTGCCCCTATTCCCAGATGGGCCTGCACCGGATTGAGTCGGCGGATGCTTGGCTGAATCAGGAACTGATCTTCAAAATTATCGAATTCGGCAAAAAAGGCCGCAATATCATTCTCTCTGCCCGCGCCGTCCTTGAAGAGGAGCGCGAGCAGCGCAAAGCCCAGTTACGCGAGAACCTGCACGAGGGCGACCGCGTGGAAGGCACGGTCAGCTCGATCCGTGAATTCGGGGCCTTTGTTGATCTCGGCGGTGCGGACGGCCTGATTCCGATCTCTGAACTGGCTTGGGGACAGACCGAACGAGTTGAGGATGTCCTCAGTGTCGGCCAAGGAGTGGCGGTTGTGGTGAAAAAAATCGACTGGGCCAAAGAGCGCATTTCCCTCAGCCTGCGCGACACCTTGGAAAATCCGTGGGATCGGGTCGAGGAAAAATATGCACCAGCCAGCGTTCACACCGGCACGGTCTCGCGCTTGACCGCATTTGGCGCATTCATTGCGCTGGAGGCGGGCATTGACGGCTTACTGCATATCTCCAAGCTCGGCGCAGGCCGCCGCATCAACCATCCCCGCGAAGTGCTGTCCGTTGGTCAGCAGGTGACGGTGAAAATTGACAGCGTGGACAAAGCCCAGCAGCGTATTTCTTTGGTGCCGGAGGACTATGTGCCGAAAGCTGAGGAGGACAAAAACTGGACTCCGCCGCCACAAGACGCTGCGCCCCAGTCAATGGGCACCTTTGCTGATCTGCTGAACAAGGCGAGAAAAAAGAAATAGCATCGGATCGGGGCAATCTGCCATCGCAGCATGTGAACGCCTTGTTACGGAAGGATTGTCCCTACCTAATGTGCAACTCTTAAAGAAGATGCTCGATCCATTGAGCGCATCCTGTAGAATAGCGGTATCTAAGCCCTATTCACAAGGAGTGCGCCAATGGATCGAGACAGTTTTATTATCGCTGTTTTTCTGCTTGGTTGCGAGCAATACGGTGTCATCAGGCAGCAATGTCGGCTGCGTCGCGGCGGCTTTGAGCCTGCCTTGACAGATAAGGAAATTATCACCATAGAAATCTGCGGTGAGTATTTCAAACTCGAATGTGACAAAGACATCTTTGCATAATTCCACACGCATTATCTGCACTTTTTTCCGAAACTTGCTGGCTGGTCTTTGTTTACTCGCCAAGCTGCAAACTTATGGCAGATCAAAACGGCCGCTTAACAAGGATATCTTGACAACTCAATGATCCTGTTCAGGCAATTGATACATTTCCACTGCCTGTTTGTGTACTCACCAGAGACAGAAGAGACCGTTGTTTTCCGACAGATGCTGATTTTGGATACTGCGCCGCTAGAGAAATGCACTACTACGGATTTAAATTAACCCAAGTTGTGACCTACATCATTGTTTTTTCAATGCCGTAAGCCAAGATGAAAAGAAAAACCTTCAATTCAAAGCCATGCGAGGTGACAGCATGAATATGCGCTGGAAATCTTTGCGCTATCACGCTGAATGCTGATTCGATACGCTTTCGGATAAACTTGAC
>DHWV01000078.1:0-6573 GCA_002413355.1 Desulfobulbaceae bacterium UBA5173
CCCTTGGGGCGGGGTAATTTATTGTTTATGCGATTATTTTTAAATTTTCGAGGGCTGGCGCGATACCCCGCAGAGTACAATGAGCACGGCGAGATCATGACCGCCGCGTTAACTGCTGCCGCCTTTTTTTCTGGCTGTTATAGTATTTAAGTTTTTAAATAGTTTAAACGTCTCGACACAAACACTCAATCTTTTGATGCCGTCAGCGATTTTTTAATTTTCGCCTTCATGAAAGCCAAAAATTTTTCCATCGGGTTCAAATCAGGGGAATAAGGTGGCAGAAAAAGTAGTCTGCAAGAAAATTTTTCTACAAGTGCCTTCGTTTTTTCTGATTTATAAAAACTTGCATTATACTATGGGTTACGCATTTGCATAAAGATTGACAGGATCAAGCGTATAAACTGGCTTTCAGTCTTTGACTTCCTCAAACGCTCGTCCATCGGCTATATGTCCAAGCAGGGCTACGACAGCCTGAAGGATGTGGCGCAGACCTTTGCGGAGTATGAGGGCTTTCCTGCGCACGCGAATGCGGTGCGGAAGAGGTGATGTATTGATTGCTGGTTTCGGGAAAATTGAGAGGTGATGCGCGATACTTTTGCATCACCTCTCAATGACCGACCTGCACGTTGCAGCAGATTGACGGTACTGCCATTGAACCTGCCGCAGCACATTGTCTTCATCCACGTTTTCTGCGGCCTCAAGCTGCTTCCCGGACGCTTCCGGCAGAACTTCCTTCAGCTTCCACCTGTTTTCGTGTCGGCCAAAAGTCCAATACTCGACAAATGGCAGCACATGCTCGTCTTTCCTCGCAATGTCATTGCCCCGGCGGGTGATGATCTGCGCATGGACGCTGATGCGTGCTGTGAACTCATCTTTACTGTTGTCAGCACAGTTGTGCACATGCGCTATCTGCACCTTGCGCACACACAGGTTGCGGTATTCGATGGAAAGCCCTGACTCCTGCATCTGGGCAAGATGCTGCCGCAGAGCCGCCGCTGCCGCAGGCACCATCATATCTTCCGGCACCAGCTCAGAAAAGCCTGACTCTCTGGCGGACACAACAGCAATAAGCACCTGCCGGGCGCGGGCCCGCATTGCCGTCATATCCCATAGCCCATCAGTTTTTGCCAGTGAATCGAGCAGTCGTTCAATGCGGCTTGCTTTCAGCTCTTCCTCTTGCACCCCAGCCTTGTCCTCCGCCTTGCCAGTCCCGGCATAAAGTTGCCTGAGTTCCTGGGCGTTGAGCTGCTCGACAAAGTTCTCCTCCTTCAGCTTGTCAGACTCACGGGTCTGTTCAATCTCCCGCAGCAGCCACTGCCCATCCTGCCGCTGAAAGATCCAGAATTCCTGAAACCGCGCCTTCCATTTGTCTCCACGCAGAAAATTCCGCGTCTGGTCATCAATGTAATAATCCACCGCGCTGGCCGTGATCAGCGCGGTGAACTCCCGTTGGTTCTCCGCAGCCGGGCAGCGGACATGAACGATATCAACCTGCTGTACATCCAGCCCTTCAATGCAGTTGATCTCATGGTTGCGGCGCAGACCGTTGAGCTGCTTGCAGTGATCCGCATAGAGATCCGGTATCAGCAATTTCTGCATTTCATTGTAGCTGCGGGCCTGCCAGCAGTACTGGAGCTTAACAAAGACCTCTTTGGCCTGCTGCTTCAACCGATCAGGAGCGCAAGAATCATCGCCGCGCCGGACGAGAAAATCAAGCACCTTCTGCGTCTTTGCTACCTTAATGTCAATCGTCCTGCGACCGTAGCAAAAGTCAAGATTCTCTGTCTGTTGCTGTTTGTTTTTCTGAATTGCGACAACAATGAGGATGACGATCACAAGGATGATAAGAATGAGACAGATTATGCCGCAGACATCATCATTGTCGCTTCCGCTGTGACTGTTGTTGTAATAATGGTTGCCACTGGAACTGCGACTGCTGCTGTGATGAAAACTGCTTCCGCTGCTATGCCCTCCCCCGCCGCCGCCTTTGTTATGAACAGCGATGCCAGCGGCAAAGTAGGTGTTCGGCGCATCGGTTTGTAGGTTATAGACCGTGATTGTGCCCGGCACAGGTTCAATCGCGCTGATCGTCTGTGCGGTCAGGCCGTTTCCGTCAAAGGCGAAAACCTTGTCGCCGACATGCAAGGCCTCCAGTGTTTTGAACGTTCCTTCACCGATATAAAAGGGATGTTCGCGGGTGACGCGCAGCTCAGCTTGGTTGGTGCGCACGGTCAGATATTCGTCCGCCTCGCGGGTGATGACGCTGCGCACTGTGGTTTCGACCACCTTACTGTCGCTGTCAAAGGCCAGCAGACGGTCGCCGACACGCACTTGGCTGATGGCTGTGGAGGTGCGGTCTGCGCGGAGGATGGGTGTATCCGGCAGGAAGCAGCCTTTGTTGTGGACAAGATACGTACCGACGCTGTAAACGCCGCCGGGGCTGACCATGATGTTGTAAGCCGGCTTGGCGGCTAACACACGCGGCGCGTTCGGGAAGACACGCTCGGCGGTTTGGAAGATGCCTGGTGCGGTTTGGAAGGGATGCTCCGGCGTGACATGGATGCCGCCCGGAATTTCAAGGTATTCAGTCGGCTGCACCTGATATGTCGCCACAACCTTGCCGCCGCCACTCACCATATCGCCAACCCGGAGCTGCTCAATGGCAACATTGCCCTGCGGCGTGAGCACCGGCGTGCCCTGCTCGAAACAGCCGCCTCCGCCACGGGCAAACGCCACATTATGCCCCATCAAGCAGGCGAATCCGCAAAGAAACGACACAACCGCCAGCCATGTCTTCATACCGAAATCCACGCGAGGAATGGTTAAAAACAGGCCGCCGCCAGAATGCCGCCCAGCACAGCGGCGGCAATGACGATGCTGGTGCCGATGATGCCCGCCGCCACCACCCGCCCGAAATACTGCGCCACAGCCACATTGCCGCGTACAATTTCCTTTTCTTCATCAATGTGCGGTGTGATGCGGTTCAGTAGCTTTGGCAGGAGCGCAGATGCTGCAACGACCAAAGCAATTCCTCCAATTCCGCCTACGGCCATGAAGACAATCGCCCACCCTATGCTTTGTGTGATTTCATACATGGTGCTTCTCCTTTTTTGTTGATGATCAAACAACGGTCAATCATGCAGCATATCCATATCTTTTCTGTACTCTTTCGTCTGCACATCAAAAATGCCGAGCAGTGTATGAAATAGGTTATCATGACTGTATTGCTCATTTTTTTTCGATCTAATCTTCCCAAGATCAAGATTCCTGCTCATTCCTTCTCCAAGCCACATCACAGCTCCTATATGCCTTTGCGATTCAGGAGAAATAGTATACGGCAGACCATGAAGATACAAACCGTTTTCACCTAAACTTTCACCGTGATCGCTGATATAGATCATCGCTGTTTCCCTCTGTTGATCTTCTTTTTTCAGCAGGCTGATCACCCGCGATAAAAAATAATCGGTGTAGCGAAGCGCGTTGTCGTAGGTATTGACGATCTCCTCATTGCTGCACTCTTCAAGCTGATTGGTGGCGCATATCGGATTGAACACCTCGAACTCTTTTGGGTATCTTTTATAATAAGCAGGTCCGTGATTTCCCATCTGATGCAGAACAATCAAAATGTCTTTTTCTTTATGTTCCTCAATGTAACGATCAAGCCCGCTCAACATCCCTTCATCTCTGCATTCGCCGTCACCGCAGACGGGATTATTTTCTGGCTTCTGGTAATCTTCATATGCCACACGGGCCGCCACTCCTTTTGAATCGGAGTTGTTATCCCTCCATAAGATCTCTATCGCGCCGGTATGATGCAGGATATCCAAGACATTTTCATTGTGCTTTCCTTTTTTCTCGCTGTATTCTGATCTGGTGAAAGAAGAAAACATACAGGGAATCGAGTAAGCCGTTGATGTGCCGCAAGAATACATCTGACTAAAATTAATGACATCCTCCTGTTTAAGAAGCGGATTGGTCTCTTTTGCATAGCCGTTCAGGGAAAAATGATCTGCCCGTGCCGCCTCGCCAACAACCAAAATGATCACTTTCTTCTTCCTGTCTTTACTGCTGACTATTTTTGCGTCAACGCCGATCGGATATATCGATGAATCTGAATCGCTAAATTTTTCTTTAAGATATTTACTGGATGAATATATATAATACTCAGGATTGGCATAATATCGTAGCGATTCGTTCTCTCTAAAAAATGATGTATAAAATTTACTGAAAGATACAACGATCAAGAGAAGTATAAGAATGGAAGAGTACACAGCTATCATTTTCGTTATAACTCTTCTCCTAAAACTGCATGACGAAATGTTTGCCTTGTACACAAACAGGCTTGGCAAAACACCAAGGAAGAGAAAATATCCGACCATCTTCAAACTGACCAGATCTGTCACTTCAGCTTGCGATGTATCAACGATGCTTCTGATCATTGCCTTATCGATGACAATGTCAAAGTTATCCATAAAATATGCGGTCATTGACGATACCAGGAACAGCAGAATTAAAAAAAATTTTATTGTGTACCGGGATGAGATTGCAGCGATGACGCAGGTCATGAGGGCCGTCATGCCTACCGCCAGCGATAGCAAGAACCAAATATTCTTCCATGAGACGGGATAAACTTGAACAACATGGCGAAAAAAGGCTGCATTGCAACATATCACCCAGAAAAGCGATGCAGCGATTGCAAGTTGTGTTGTCGTTATTTCCTTGCGTTTGGGCCGTGAGAGAAAGGTGTTCATTATTCAGGCTGAATACACAGCGTTTCCTTGATGTGAACAAACAAAAAAGGCTGCCCGGAGGCAACCTTTCGACATGCCGCTTAGTGCAGCACTGTTGCTACAGCTTGAAGACCATGCCAACTTCGCCAACTTTGTCCTCAGACTCAAAGTCATATGAACCGCCGACAAAGCCAAGAATCTGCGGATTGAACCAATAGCCCGCTTTGCCGGACAGATTGACGCTGTCGTCGCTGTCAACATTGAAATAATCCAGTCCAGCGCGGAGAAGGATTTCCTTGGTGGCTTCAAACTCTACGCCGCCGCCTGCACCAAAACCAACGTTGGTGTCGTCTTCGCTGACCTTCACGCCCAAGAGAGCGGTTTCAGCTTCAGATCTGACAACGGCGAGACCTGCCTTGAGATACGGATTGCAGCGTCTTTCCGGCCTGAAGAAGTAAACCAAATCAGCCTTGCCTTGCAAGGAGTTCGCATCCAAGGAGATCCCCTCGTAATTACCGTCAGTCCACATATAGCCCAAGCCCAAGTGCAGGTCAACATTGGAATTCAGGTTAAGGTTGCCGAAGGCGTTCAGGCTGGTAGCATCATCAAATACGTCCATATCATCTTCGCCGAACGTGATCATGCCCAGCGAGCCGCCGACATAATTTTTGCCTAACAGCGTGTCAGCATGAACTGCTCCCGTAAAAGCCATGAAAGCCGCTGCGGCACCCAGTACTGCTGCGCTCAGTGTGTTCTTCATCTTTCTTCCCTCTTGCCCCCAAGTTATTTTGTGGCAGCAGATGAATGCTTTTTTGGGGGATGGTTTCATCCAACTGCTGAAGACACCTTTATTTTATCTCCTGCGGCCCGCTGCGTCAACAACACTGATGCAATGCCGCAAATCAGCGGCACGGCTCATTCCGCTGAAGCCTGATCCAGTGCCATGTCATGCCAGGAAGCCGGATCATTCAGCGATTCCAAATGGGTGAAAGCCGTAGTGTTTGGCACGGCCTGGCGGAGGTCGGCTTCAATCCGCTCGACCAGTGCATGGCCCTGATGCACCGTCCATGCGCCAGGAACCAGCACATGCACCGAGACAAAGCGGCGCATCCCTGCCCGGCGTGTGCGGAGGGCGTGGTATTGGATGCCGACGGTCTGCTGGCTGTGCTGCTCCAACACCCGCTGAATGGCAGCCAGCTCTCCGGCGGGCAGCGCAGTGTCCATCAGGCCCAGCACCGAGCTGCGCACAATGCCGACTCCAGCCCAGATGATGTTGCAGGCGACAAGAATGGCAACAAGAGGGTCAAGCTGCTGCCAACCAGTCACCGCGACTGCGCCGACACCGACAAGCACGCCTGCTGATGTCCAGACATCCGTCAGCAAGTGCTGGGCATTGGCCTCAAGCGTGATCGAATGATAGCGTTTGCTGGCCTTCAATAAAAAAAGCGCGGTAAAGAGATTCACCAGTGAGGCGGCGACCGACACCAGCAGGCCAATGCCAATCTGCTCCAGCGGCTTGGGGGCAAAGAGCCGCTGGACAGCGGCCACGCCGATGCTCACCGCCGCGACTAAGATCAGGATTCCCTCGACACCGCTGGAAAAATATTCTGCCTTGCTGTGGCCGTAAGCATGATCTTCATCGGCTGGCCGCGCCGCTATCGTCAGCATCGCCAAGGCCATCAACGCCCCGGCGAGATTGACCAGCGATTCCACCGCATCGGAAAGAAGGCCGACTGAACCTGTTAGCAGATACGCGGCAGACTTCAGAGCAATGGTGATAATGGCGGCGGCAATGGACAGCCAAGCGAAACGGGTGAGCGAGGAATCTGGCGGCATGGCGGGG
>DHWV01000078.1:6824-40426 GCA_002413355.1 Desulfobulbaceae bacterium UBA5173
AATCTGGCGGCATGGCGGGCGGCGAAAAGAAAAGTTGCGAAAGATTTTATGAGTGACCAAGCAGGGTTCGCCGAAAAAATATACTTGAATTCATCGCGAAAAACAATATGGCATTTCAGCTTTGAGATGATTCCGAAAACATCCGCAACGCAGTACTTGAGACGGCTGCGCTGATCTGAAAAAACAAAAGGCTCCGTCGGTTGCCCGACAGAGCCTTTGCGCTGCTGAGAAAAGAACAAGAGATCAGTTCTTTGACGCTTCTTGATTGTGGAAGCGTTCGAGCGTCTTAACTTCCTGCTCCAACTTGTCCGTTGAAGCAAGGACGATCACCGGCAGGGCGTTTTCCTGCACGCCAAGATAGAACTCCTTGGCAACCGGCCAGAACTGGTTGATGTTTTTGACGCTGGCCTGCGTACTCTCAGGATAGCCGTTGTAGCTATTGACCTTGGCCAACCCGCTCTCGAAATCCTTCACCGCTTTTTCGAGTTGTACCACGTTATTATAGTCTTTAAAGCCAGCCTTGTGGGCGATGTAGTATTTGTTGACCCGCTCCAGCAGGAAGAGCAGCTGCTCAACCTCGCCCAGCATTCCCGCCTCTTCGCCCTTGCCCTTGTGCTTTCCGGCCAAGCTGTTCGCGCCTTCCAGCAGGGACTCGCTGTAGTCAATCATCAGCGCGCCCGCTTCCTTATTGTAGGGCTTGCTCATCATGCTGTCCAACTCGCCGTGCGTGTAAGCAAGGAATTTGCCGAGATTTTTCTCTTCCTTACTGTCGCCGCTGCCATCTTGGAGCTTGGTGATGCTGGCCTTGAGCTGGCTCAGGCTTTCCTTCATATCGCTGTTCGCTTGATCAGCCCGGATGTCGAGCTGCTTGTAGAAGTATGCCTTGGCAATCTTCTGGCTGCATATCTCCACATTTTTTGCGGTCTTCAGCATGTCCAGATCGTGCTGGTTCACACTTGCCGATGCGCTGCCGGTGTGCAGGGCGCAGAACGCTGCCGCTGCACATGCTGCTCTCTGTGCGGTTTTCATGATTTCACATGCTCCTCAACATGCAATGCTTCAGTGAGTTCGTTGACTGCCTCAATGGCCTTCCTTTCATCGGCCACTGGGCGAAAATATCCTGAAACTGCCTCGACCAGCTTTTCTTCCATCGTCAGGATGGAGCGGACAGCTTCAAATATCTTGCTGGCACTTTTCTCGGCCTGCATGGGCATAAAGCGGCCGGAAGTGCTTTTCGCCATTACGCCAAAGGCAATGAAATCATTTTCGGTTGATTTCAGCTTGTCTTTGACCTCTTTAGCGACCAACTTTTCGTCAGCAGCCAGCAGATCCTGATATATCTTCTCCGTCTGATCAACAGTCTGCCCCACTTCTTGCTCATAATTGCTATCAGCAACGCCCCACGCCTTCATCAGATACAGGGCGGCCATCCGCTGCGATTCCATGCCCAGCTCGGCGACCAGCACCACGTCATGCTCGCCCTTGATGCCGGTATCTTTAGCCAAATCCTCGGAAACCTGCTCGCAGCGAGTGGTGTATGCCTCCACTTTTTTGCGCAGCTCGCTCATCTTGGCTTTGTCCGGGGCCGCATTAAATTCCGGCTTGATCGCGTTCCATGACTTTTCCACCTCAACCACTTCAGCCTTCAGCTTGTCATTCAGCTTATGGCCTTCAATATCCTTGAAGTACTTGTCCACAGTTTTGATGTTCGCCTCAAGATCCTTCTTTGGATCGTGATACGTCACATTCATGCCAATCAGCGCGTAATCCTTGAGTACCCTCTGGGAATACATGCAGATGTCTGACAGCTCATGGACATCCTCTGCGGAAGCGTTTGCTGAAACCTCCGAGCAGAACAGGGTCATAGCTGCGGTCATCAGATAAAACATTTTTTTTGATGCGGCCTGCTGGGTCACGATGCTCTCTCCTCCTGAAAGAATATTTGGCACAGAACAACGATTTGCTGTCCTGCGGTGTTTTGCAAATGTACAATATAGCGCGGTGGATAAAAACTCCTCAGCGGAAATCTTGCCCCTTCTTCATGCCAGAACTGTGCCAGTTTTTTTAGAAAATTTATTTAACAGGAACTGCGTGGCACACGTTTTTATATCTATCATTTTGATATTATTCATAAGTAATATTTTTTTATTTTTTGTCTTTGACAATGAGAACGTTTCTCATTTCATTATTTTTGGATATTTTTTACCCATATTTTAGTTTGGCTGGATATTTTTTACCCACTCTCTTTCTCGCCTTTGACGCTGTACAAGATCATCGTGATACGTTATAATAAAATCTCATAATAACGAATATTCCCAAATAAATAGCTTTGGAGGCGGATGATGGGCGGTTTGATGTGGCTGGTGTTTGCTGTCATGCTTGCTGCGCTGGTGCTGTCGCTGGTCTGGCTGATCTGGAAGCTGCGCAATTTTTCCCAGATGCAGAATCAAACTCACTTTGACGACAAGCTGATGCAGGCTTTGCTCAGTGACGAGGTGTTGTCAAAAAAAGTCAAGAAAGCTTTGGTCAAGCAGGCGGGAGGTGAAACAGAGGAGGTGCCGGACGAGCCGGGGCAAAATGTGAAATAAAAGAGAGGCGTAGTCTGCGCAAATGGATCAGCGGTAGAGGGGTTGCAGCCTACTTCCCGCCTTCGAGCTTGTCTGCCAGCATCTCCACCTGCTGACGGACGCTGCTTTTCTGGACGATGTCGCGGCTGACCGTTTTGATCGCATACAGCACGGTGGAGTGATCGCGGTTGTAGAGGCCGCCAATGTTGGAGAGCGACTCTTCGGTGTACTTGCGGGTCAGATACATGCCGATCTGTCGGGGAAAGGAGACTGTCTGCTTGCGCGATCGGGAGACTAAGTCATCAATGGAGACCCGAAACTGACTGCTGACCACTTCTCGGATGGTTTCGCCGCTGAGACGGCGGCTACCGCCGAGGTCAAGATTGCACAGCCCTTCCAGCACCTCGCGCACCATCTCGCTGTCGGGGGCGGCGTTGCAGAGGCTGGCTTTGGCCCGCAGGCCCAGCACTGCGCTTTCAATCCGGCGGATATCGCCCTGAAGATGCTCGGCCAGCAGATGCACGTGCTCGTCGGCCAGCGGCAGAGAGCTGGCGGCGGCCTTGCAGCGGATGATCGAGGCTCTGGTGCTGTACTCCGGGGCTTTAATGTCCGTGACTAAACCGGAGGTCATGCGAGAGCGGAAGTCCTCATCCACGCCGTTCAGCGCACGCGGGCCAACCGCAGAGGTGAGAATGACCCGTTTGCCTGACTTGATCAGATAATCGAGGATGTTGTTCAGCTCCTCCTGCGTCTTGGTCTTACCGCTCAGAGTATGGACATCCTCCACCAGCAGCAGGTCGCAGCCTTGAATGAAGCGGCTGGAGAACTGCTCCATCGTGTTCTCGCGGATATTCCTCACCATTTCGGCGGAGAATTGCTGGGCGGTAAGGTAGTGCAGGCGAGTCTGCGGCGCGCTGCGCATGACCTGATGAACCACCGCTTGCGTGAGATGGCTTTTCCCCAGACCTGTGCTGGACGTGAGAAAGAGGCTGCTGCCGAAAGCCGGATCCGCATCGGCGATGGCCCGGCAGGCGGCGCGGGCCATCAGGTTGGAGTCGCCGACCATAAACTGCTCAAAGGTATAGCCGGGATGCAGCGAACGCACTGTGTTCTTCAATTTGGCCATGCCCGGCAGGCGGAGCTGGCCAGAGCCGTTGGTCTCCGGCTGCGGCACAGGCATGGCAGCAGAGACAGTTAGCGAAACCGCAGGCGGCGTGCTGCTCAGACTGCTCAGGCTGGCCTCGATCAGCTTCAGGTAACGGTCTTTGACCCAAGCGCAGAAGAAGCGGTCCGGGCAGGCAATCTCCAGCACTTGGCTGTTCTCGCGCACGCAGACGAGCGGACTGATCCACAGGCTGTGCTCGCTGGCAGGCAACGCGGCGGCCAAGGTGTGCTTGACGGCTTCCCAAAGCATCATGACAGAAGATTCCTAACGGTAGGCAAATGAACAGAAGAAGTGCTGCCTTCTCTTTTACCTGAAAACTGCATCAGCCGTCAAAAACGATTCAGAGCGATTTGCCGCTGCCAAGCTCTTCGCGTTTGGAACCCGGATTTTCACCCCTTTGCGCGTCAGCGGCATCTGAACCCCTCCTGAACGCTGACTTTCATCGCGCCACATAAAAAGTATTCATTATTTCAATATATTGCATTCAACTTTGCCGACATTCCCCCTGTGCTGCGCAAACTGTAAACTCGTCCAAGCTCGTCATACCTCAATCATGCTCTGGATAACGGCATTTTCCACAGCAAGGGCACAGGCCCGCAGAAACATTTTTCCCCTTGCCGCCATAAAGCCGCCGGTAGTCCATAAGACGTAGCGGACAGCGTTTTCCGCCGCTGGAAATTTTCAGCAGAGTTGTTAATCATGTGAAAACAGGATGCTACCGTTACGAAGAATAGCTCTGCTCACAATGAGAAAACAAAATTTTCCTGCAAGGAATGTGGCTTTTTCGGTAATTTTAGCCACGATTTCGACAGATTAGACACAGATATTATACTGGATGATGAAGCGGGGGGAGAGAAGAGATATCAGTTTAACGCAAAGCGTACTGGCACGTTAACCCACATCTGCTTCCGGCGGCCGCTGACCGTGCCGGGCGTGAACCGCCAGCCGCGCACCGCCTCCAAAGCGGCCTGATCAAGGATGCTGTGGCCGCTGCTGGAGGAGAGGCGAAGATCAGCCACTCCGCCGCTGGTGTCAATTAGGGCTTCAAGCATAACCACGCCTTGCAGACCGCGCCGCCGTGCCTGTATCGGGTAGTTTGGCGGCGGATTGCTGGCGTAGAGCGGTGCTGCTTCCTGGTCGCCTGAACTGCTGCTGACAGCCTGCTGCCGACGTTGCGGAGTCGCTTGTTGGACATACGGAACATAATCTTCAGCAGGCTGCTGAAGAATGCGCCGTTCGGAGCGAATAGTCCGAGGCTCGCTCCAGACCGCTTCCTCAACTGGAGCAGTCTCCTCAATAATTTCCTCTACAGGTTGACTGTCCGCAACAGAACTCTCTGCGACAACCTCCTGCTCTTCCAGTACGTCATTCTCCTCTGACGCAGACATAGGTGGCAGCATGGCCAAGGGTTTCGGAACTGGCTGCGTTGCTGTCACGTCCGCAGGCAACCGGGGGAGCTGACGGAAAATTCTTTCCTGCGCAGGTGGCAGCGGAGCAAGCGGCTGCGGGAGTGCCGCAGGAATCATGGCAGGTGGAGGAGGGAGCGCACGGGCAATTTTGCTTTGCGCAGGCGGAAGTGTTTCCAAAGGGTTCCGCTGGACTGGTTTGATTGCAGGCGGCTGCCGGTGCGGTTTGACGATTCTATGCTGTTCCGGGGGCAATGTTTCCAGTGGCTGGCGTTCAACCGGTGTTATCTTCGGTGGAGGTGGCAGCTCCTTGACAATTTTTTTCTGCGGAGGAGCTGGTGACGGCTGTTTCAGGCTCACTACAACCTTTCGCACGGGCAGCGGCACAGGCAGTTCCGCTTTTGGCGAAATCCGGCTGGTGAGCTGCAAGGACAGCAGCACACCGTGCAAAGCCAGTGTTAGCAGGCTTGCTGGCAGCAGCCGCTGCATCGCCTCGTTCACGGCTCCTGCCGCACGGCCTGCAAGGAAATGCGGCTCAGTCTGGCTTTGCTGATGATGTCCAACACGCGGAACAATTCCTGATAGTCAACGCTTTTGTCAGCAAAGAGCTGCACGTCAGGCTCCTTGCCGTCTTTGACTTCCGCCTTTTTCTTTTCCAGTATCTGCTGGAGCTGGTTGAGATCAGCAAATGAAGCCTCATCATCAACCGATATCCGCACGCCATCCTTGCTGGACTGAATGGTGATGCTGATCGCCTCCTGCAATTCCAGCGCGGCGGCACTGCCTGACTGCGGCAACTCAACCTGCTTGCCGTGATGCACTGCCATGGACATCATCGAATAGATGAAAAATACCAGCAGCAGAAAAACAATATCCATCAGTGGAGTCATCTCCAAGCGGATGGGCGGGATGCTCTTTGTGCGGAGCTTCATCGCCGTATTTCCTGTTTCTGCCGGATCATCTCCAGCTTGGTTGCATATTTTTCCATCAGATGACCAGCCTGCTCAATTCTGTTTTTGAAGTGGTTGTACGGAAAGACTGTAGTAATGGAGATAATCAGACCCGCAACTGTGGTGATAAGTGCTTCGGCAATGCCTCCTGTTACCAGCTTTGGATCCGCAATGCCACTGCCGCTCAGAACATTAAAGGCCGACATGATGCCGGTCACTGTACCGAGAATACCAAGCATCGGGGCCACGGTGATGATGGTATCTGGCACTGTCATGAATTGCGCCATTTTTTTCATGAGGTGCTGCGCTTCCGACTCCATGGCCATGCTCATGTCGTAGTCCCGGTGGAGAATGCCCTCCTTCAGCACCACGATGACATAATCCTCGCAGTCTTTGATGGTCTCCAAAATCTGTGTCCAGTCGCCGTTCTGCTGGGCCATGCCCAGTACTTCATCCCGGAGATGTCTCTCAGACCGCCGCATAATGCCCAACCAGAACAGGCTGCGCTCGATGATCACGGTCAACGCGACAATGGAACAAGCGAGCAGCGGCCACATGACCATTCCGCCTTTGTCCATCAAATCCCACATTGCTGCTGTTACCTGCTGCATCATGACTTCTGCGCGTGAATGAAGAAATAATTTTTTTCCTCTTGGTTAAAATCTGCTCAACCGAAGGAGGAGTGTCCGGTTGAGCAGATTTGTCTAAAAGGAGACGGCTCACAGGCCTTGTGTGGCAGAGCCTGCTGCTGCCATAGCGGAAAGCAAAACTGTCAACTGCCTCTAATAGACTCTATCTGTGGTGCCCGGACAATGAGGCGGCCGCCTCATTTTTCTGGGAACAGCTCCCGGCAATGCGGGCGTGGTCAAGCTCGTTTATGGCATGATCTATGCGGTGGAGTGGAAACGTGGCCGCTTCTGTTCAAAAGGCAGGCGGATTGATTGGATTCCTGGCATCAGGCCTATGAAAATGAGCTGTCCGCCTCATTGCACGGGAAGCGAGAAAATGGTTTGCTGTTCCTCAAGCAGGAGCTGAATAAAGATAAAGGCTGGCCAGCCTCCTCTCTCCGGCTGGCCCGGCCTGCTTGCCTCAGCAGGCAAGTTGTGCTACCCCCGCTTTATCGGCAACCCCTGCTGCCAGAAGACACTTTTTCCTATTCTTTCGAGTCAGCTTTGAACACATGGAAGAATGTCGGTGCCCCAAGGTGCCGAAGCGTCCTCAGGCGCAACATCTCGGCAACCGCAGCAAGTTCTCTCCTCCTTGCTGCGGCTGCTGTTTTTTTCCGCTTATAGCCAAGGCAACATCATTTGAAGCATCGTCTCCGTCAATTCGAGCGGAGCGATAAATCTCACGCCTAAGGCCTCGTGCCGCAGCAGCACAGACGAGCGCAAGGCGGAGAGGGGAACATCATGAACACGTCCCCTCGCTATACCGTCTGACAAACAGCAGGCCTTTTGCCTGACAAACAGCATAGGTTTTGTGAATCAAAATACCTCCCTTTTACTATATAGAAGGTAGCCCTTTTGATTCGCAAAAAAATTGCATGGATCAAAATATCTACAGCCAGAGTAACATACTTTGCACTATCGCATCGTTAGAGTCACTTTATGCTGCTTCAGCTCTACTCCGCTTACTTTACTCGAAAACGATGGATGAACACGCAGAAGTGCCGACGTGCAGCGCATTCCCTTTTTCGCCTGACCGCAACACTGCTCGGTGTTTCTCTGCTGACCTTTGTCCTGCTGGAGCTGGTGCCAGGTGACGCAGCAGAGCTGCTGCTCAATCCGCAGCAGAACGCATCGGCAGAGCAACTTGCCGCCCTCCGGCAGGAGCTGGGCTTAGATGTGCGGCTGCCCTTGCGCTATGCGCGCTGGCTGAGTCACGCCGTGGTGCTGGATTTTGGCCATTCCTTCCGCAGCGGCGAGCCGGTGAGCAAGGAAATTCTCAGCCGCCTGCCAGTGACGCTGACTTTGGCCTTGCTCACCTTCCTGTTCGTCATGGCCGCTTCGCTGCTGGGCGGAACAGTGGCTGCTCTTTTTCAAGATCGTTTGCCCGATCGCTGCCACCGCGCTGGTACCATTCTCGCCGTTTCAGTTCCAGACTATTGGCTTGGCCTGATGCTGCTGTTGATTTTCGCCCTCAAGCTGCGCTGGCTGCCGGTTGTTGGCAGCAATGACTGGACAGCGTACATCCTGCCGGTGATAGCCTTGGGTTTGTCCGCAGCGACAGCGGAAGGCCGAGTGTTGCGGGCCAGCATCGTGGAGGCGTTGAGCCAAGATTACGTCCTCTTTGCCCACGCCAAGGGGCTGCTGATGCACCACGTCTTCTGCCGACATGTGCTGCGGGCGGCTATGCTGCCGATGCTTCCTGTCTGGGGAATGCTACTGGGGCATCTTTTAGGCGGGGCAGTGGTGGTGGAGTCCGTCTTTTCCCTGCCCGGCTTAGGCAAGCTGGCGGCTGACGCTGTCCTCCAGCGAGATATGCCCGTGATTCAAGGCGTAGTGTTGACGATGACATTCTTTTTTATCGTGGCTGGCGCAGTGATGGAGGGCATTCACTCGCTGCTTGCGCCTCGAAGAGGCGTTGCGTCGGCTCAATGATTCATTCATAACAATCAACAGGAGAGCACAATGAAAAAAACACACGAACACGAACATCAACATGCTCATACGCACAAACATGAGCATACCCACTCGCATGACCATGACAGCACAGGCAATGTTCATGAGAATGAGCACTCCGGCGGGCACGGGCCTCATGAGCACAGTCATGTTGAGCATGAACAGGATAAACATTCGCACAAGCATTGAACTGCTTGGCACCCATCTTCAACAAAGGGAAAAGAGAGATGAAGAGAGTGAAAATTTCAGCCTCGGCTTTGGCTGTGCTGCTGGCTGGGCCTGCCTTGGCGCAGGAGCAACAGAACGTCTATGTCTTAGACGAAGTTGTGGTCACCGCGACCAAGACTGAGCGCGAGGTGAAGGACATTTCCACTAACGTGGCAGTGGTGAGCGGGCAGGACATTGAAAAAACGCAGCCGACCGATACCATGGACCTGCTTCGGCATGTGCCTGGCTTGGTGCTGAACGGCATGGGGAGCAGTAAGGCCTCATTCTATGCGAGTGCGCGCGGCATTCAGCCGTCTTCGCGGGGCATGTTGCTGATGATGGACGGGATTGAGATGAATGATCCCAGCAACTATATCTCTGTGTCCAACATTCCGCTGGATTCGATTGAACGAATCGAGGTGATCAAGACTCCGGCCTCGGTGCTCTACGGCCCGGCAGCAGTCGGTGGTGTTATTAACATCATCACGAAGAAGCCGACTAAGCCCTTAGAAGGCGGGGCCTCGTTTGGCTACGGCTCCTTTGACCGCAAAGAAGTGTCAGCTAATGTCGGCGGCCTGCTGGAAAGCGGCTTGTCCTATGGTCTCAATTACCGGGGCTTGGATACAGACGGCTATCGGGACAATAACTGGCGGCAACAGAACGCCTTTACCCCGCGCATCGGCTATCTGTCTGATCAAGTGGAGTTTGATCTCTTCGCCAACATTGTAGATGGCGACTATGCTTTCCCCGGCGGCCTGCCCTTGGCGACCTACAAAAACGATCCAACCAAGTCGCTACAGCCAGACCGCGAAGGCAGTTCCACCACCAGTTCCACCGGCGCAACGCTGAACTGGCATCTTGACAGCAGCAACCTCGTCAAGCTGAAAGGCTCGTACCGGAACAACGACTGGGAAACAGAAGACTATGGCTTCTATTTCAAGGGCGACAACTACAATGTCTGGACTGGCGAGGCCGATTATGAGCATCTTTCCCTGATCAACGGAATGAAGAATTCGCTCCTGCTCGGCACTGAATACCGTGACCTGAACAATGAACCGTCCATGTACATGGATGACTTGCATGGTTCCAAGCTCCTCAGTCAGGCGAAAGTTCAGGAGCAGATCACCGGTTTCTTTGTTCAGGACGAGCTGGCACCCACTGACAGGCTGATGCTCAACGTCGGTCTACGCCATGACCAGATTGACACCGATTTTGTCAACAAGCTCAGTCCGGCAGCCAGCTTTGACAATTCGCACGACAAGTGGAGTCCGCGTTTCGGCCTGACCTACACCGTTTCGCCAGAGCTGTCCTTTTTCAGCAATTACTCGCAGGGTATCCGTTCGGTCAATCTGGCCCGGTCAGCCTTTCAGCTGAAAAGCAATGTGGAGCCGGAAAAAGAGGAAAGCGTTGAGGCAGGTTTCCGGGGTGTGCTGGCCCAAGCACTTGAGTACAGCGTGGCCGCCTTCCAAGTCGTCACGGAAGACAAAATCATCCAGAAGGAGCGGTATCTGTATGAGAACGCGGGCGAGGCGAAATCCAAAGGCGTTGAGGTCAGTCTGACAAAGCAGCTCCCCTGCGGCTTTTACAGCTCGGCAGACTACACCTACCTCAATGCCGAGTTCACCAATTTCACCACCTCGTCCACTACGGCGGACAAAGCTGTTTCCTATGACGGTAAGCGGGTACCTTTAGTGCCGGAAAACATCTTCGGCGCAACCCTTGGCTGGAAGAATCCGCAGTACGGCCATATCAGCGGCTCGCTCCGTTATGTGGGCGAAAAATTCATCGACAACGCCAACACG
This sequence comes from Desulfobulbaceae bacterium UBA5173, assembly GCA_002413355.1. Lineage (GTDB taxonomy): Bacteria > Desulfobacterota > Desulfobulbia > Desulfobulbales > Desulfobulbaceae > Electronema. Next base: position 17,543 of record DHWV01000078.1, read on the forward strand.
CTCAAGCTGGACGACTACGTGGTGGTTGATGCGAAATATGTCCTCGGTCTCGGCACGCTGTTCCAAGGTGCGGAGAACTGGCAATTGAGCTTGGCGGTCAACAACCTGTTTGACAAGACCTATGCTGAATACGGCGAAGTTGACGGCGGACTTTATGCTCCCGGACCAGTGGCCTTCCCTTCGGACGGCATGTCTGTCTTCGGCAGCATCAAGTATTCATTCTGATTGGGCCGGAAGGGAGAGTTACGCCTGAGAGCATGGGCAGTTTGCCTGTGAAAATGAGGCGGGCAGCCTATTGTCCGGGCAACAGCATCTTGGTATATTTGCTGATGAATGCAGCGGCCCCCCTTGGGCAGATACTGACTCCCTGCCGACGGCAAGGAGTCAATGAAGCCGCCGCTGCGCGTCTGAAGTTCCCAACGGCGGTCTGCAATTTCGCAGGCCGTCTTTCACAACCCTTCAATTCACATGAGGTGATTGAAATGGCTATTCAAGCAGAAGTTCTCAAGCCCGAGGCCTCCTACAACGCTGCTCCTTGCGCATGCTGCCACGGCGGAGCCTATCAGGCTGCCCCTTGCGCATGTTGCCATGGCGGTGCCTACCAAGCCGCACCGTGCGCATGTTGCCACGGTGGCGCGTATCAGGCTGCCCCCGCAGCCTGCTGCCACGGCGGCGAGTAATCGTTTCAGGTTGTTGATCTGAAATAAAGAACGGGAGTCGGCCGAAAGGCAGACTCCCGTTTGTAAGAGATGAGCAGCACTGGCTGTTTCAGCAGAAGTTCTCAAGCCCGAGTCTTTGCGTAACGCCACATCCTGCACCTGCTGACACTGCCCCCGCAGCGAACAGCAGGAGTCTGTCCTTTCGGGCAGACATTCTCACTTCTGCCCTCATTCTATCCGAGTGAAGATTGCTATGCAAGAAAATGTTCTGAAACTGTGCCGTTGTCGGCAGATTCCGGTGCAGGAGAATAAGATTCTGCTGAAATCCGCAGACAAATCGCTTTCCTTAGCAGCGGAGAATATAGGGAAAATAGTAGATTGCCTGCTGCCCAAGCTAAACGGTGCTTGCACGCGGGAAAAAATCATCAGCCAAATGCCTGCGGAATTCAAAGAAAGCGCGGCGGAGCTGCTTCAGCTCTTTGAGAAAGAAGGCTTTCTCAACAGTGAAGAGGCGGCAGTGCGGGCCACGCTGACGCAACGCCGCATCGTGCTTGCAGGCTATGGCCGTCTTAGCAGCAAAATTGCCGCCAATCTGCGCGATTCCGGCATGGAACACATTACGGAAATAGACAGCAGCCAAGCTGACACCTGGCCTTTGCTCCAGCAGCTGCGCAAGGCGGATATGGCGGTGGTCTGCACCGACATGCCTCGACCTGATCTCTGCGATCTCATCAATAAAGCGGCCCTGACTGCCAATCTGCCTTGGCTGCTGGTGCAGGCTGACGGCAGAGACGGCTGGCTCGGCCCGCTTTTCATTCCCAAAGAGACCGGCTGTCACACCTGCCTGACCAAGCGGCTGCTTGCTGATTCTTTCCATCCTGAAACCGACCAAGCAGTGCTTGCCTGCGCGATGAAGGCACCATTCAAGGAGAGCTTGGAGTTTCTGCCGCCTTTCATTGATATGCTGGCCGCAATGGCTGCGATGGAGATCATCCGGCATTTTTCCGCACTCAGCCCGCCGCTCACCTACAAGGCGCAGATCATCATCGACTGCGTTACCGGCATCTCCCGCCGCGATGTGCTGCACCGGATACCGCGCTGCCCGTCCTGCTCGGCCAGCGGCGAGCAGATATCCGCCATTCAGCCATTCTCCGGGTGAATGCCATGATGAGCCATTTGCAGATTGCGCCGTGGCAGCGCGGACAGGAACACCTTCTCGATGAATTTGTCAGCTCCCGGCTGGGCATAGTCAAGAATCTCTATGAGCTGACCCGTGAGCCAGACGCACCAGACATCTTCAACTATGTCTCGGAAGTTTGCGACGTGACACAGTTTCACTTTCAGCAGTGCGGCAAGGTCAGTACCGGTCTCGGTATCACCCGCTTTCATGCCCGCACCGCCGCGATTGGCGAGTGCTTGGAACGCTACGCCGCCGGACTGTATGACCGCGACAAGGATGTTATCCTCGCCACATGGAAGGAAATGACCGCGCGTGGGCTGCGGGCCGCGCATCCTTCCGACTTCGGCCTCTATTCAGAGCAGCAGTATCAGCAGCATCCGTATCTCAACCGCTTCACTGAGGACACGCCCATCGGCTGGGCCAAGAGCATTTCGCTGACCGGCGGCAAGGCTGAGGTCTGGCTGCCCGCCTCCTATGTCTTCCTGCCCTACAAATACATGGCAGGCGAGACGCAGATTTCCTCGCAGATTTCCACCGGCCTGTCCTGCTCCTTTGATTTCGACACCGCTGTGATGGGCAGCATCTGCGAGATCATTGAGCGCGAGGCGGTGATGCTTACTTGGCTGCACAATATTCCCTGCGCTGAACTCAGCTTCAGCCCGGACTGCTGGTTCAGCGAGGTCTTTGCCCAGCGTTTCGCCCGCTCCGGTTTTGAGTATTTCCTCTGTCAAGCTCCGAGCGATCTCGGCCTGCACACGGTCTTCGCCATGATGGTGGACAAGGGCCGCACGGTCATCTCCACCGGCTCCTCGACCAAGCCCGACCCGCAGCAGGCCGCCCTCAAAGCCCTGCTGGAGACCGTGCAGGTGCGCGAGCTGCTGCAATCCATTCCCAGAAACAGGAAGCCGCCCAAGTTTCATCTGGAGCCATACCAGCACCTGCCTTTGGACAGCGAGCTGCGCGGCTTCTTCACCTCCGGCCTGAAGCGGCGCGTGGACGGCTCGGAACCGGCGGTCTCTTTGGACGCGCTGCTGACCAACTGCAAGCAGGCCGGACTCGATGTTTACGTCGCTGATCTGACCACGCCTGATCTCGCCGACGCTGGCCTGCATGTGGTGCGGGTGATTATGCCGCAGACCGTGCGGCTGTACCGCGAGTTCGAGCTGCCTTATCTCGGCGGCAAGCGGTTGTATGAGGCCCCGCAGCGGATGGGCTTCAAGGCTCTGGTTGAAGATGAACTCAACCTCAGACCTCATCCGTTCGGCTAAATTGATGGAGCCGCCTTCGCTGCTGCGCAACCGCCGCTTCTGGCTGTTCTGGGGCGGACAGTCGCTGTCCAAAATCGGCGACAAGCTGCACTACATCGCTCTGATGTGGTACGTGGTCAGCAAGACCGGCTCCGGCATGGCGATGGGGCAGCTGATGCTCGCCTCCTCGCTGCCGGTGGTACTGCTCGCGCCCAAAGCAGGTGAGCTGATTGACCGGCTGAACCGGAAATGGGTGCTGGTCGCTGCTGATCTGCTCCGGGCCGCCGCCGCTTTCGGCATCGCTGCGCTGGCCAGTGCGGAGCAGTTCAATTTCCCGCTGCTTCTGCTCCTGACCGTCCTCACTGCTGTTGGCAACACCTTTTTTCAGCCTTCGGTCAATGCCCTGCTGCCGCTGCTTGTCCGCCGCGAGGATTTGCTCAGGGCCAACTCAGTCAACGAAAGCGCAAGCCAGCTGGCAGGCATGGCCGGGCCAGCACTGGCGGGTGCCGCGCTGTCCTTTCTGGCTCCCTCGCTCATCTTCCACCTCAACGCGGTGTCGTTTCTGATCGGTGCCTTGGCTGCGCTGCCGCTGCGTGTGCGGCAGACTGACAAAGCAACGGGCAAAACTGGTTTTCACGAGGGCATCCGCTATCTGATGAGTAGCCCTGCGCTGCGAGACATCGCCATCACCTTTGCCGTGCTGAACTTCGCGGTCAGTTTCATGGAAATCTACATCCCATTCCTGAACAAAGACATCCTCAACGGCGGCCCGAAAGAGCTGGGCCTGCTCTTCAGCGCGATCTTCGCAGGCGCGTTTCTCGCCTCAGTCAGCTTGGTGATCAAGAAGGAAATCCATCAGTGGGAGAAAGTCATCGGCGGCGGCATCTGCATAGTCGGCTTTTTCTTTGCATCAGTCTTTTTTCTGCACCGGCTCGACTTGGTGCTGGCCGCCTTTGTCTGCGTCGGCTTTGGCTGGGGAATGTTCAGCACCAATGCCAGAGTGTTTATTCAGAAGACCGTGGCTGATCAGCGCAGAGGCCGAGTATTCGCCCTGATCAGCGCGATTTCCAACACCATGATGCCGCTGGCCTACGGGCTGGCAGGCTTTGCGACCGGCGTGCTGCCTGTGCATCCAGCCTTTCTGCTGGGCGGGACGCTGGTCTTCATCTGCGGAGTGTATCTTTTCTCAAGGAGATTCAATCATGCCGAGCGTAAATGTGCGGCTCAGTCTGCCTGAAGACAGCCCCAGTGAGCTGTTCCATGCTACAACTAAACTCAGTCCGTATCAGTTCCGGCAGTGGCGGTATCAGCAGCAGCCGGTGAGCGAGCATCCAGCCATTGCCAAATGGATGCAGGCACCGTTCAAAGAATATCTCTCTCTGCCGCAGCAGGATTTGCCTGAACCTGCGGCGCATCCTTGCAGCTCGCCGGACGCTGCCTGTCTTGCCGCCCTGCTTCAGTCACCGGCGGAGATCATCTCATTGGAAGTGTATGCGCAGGTTCATGCCGTCAAGGGCATCGCGCCGGGACTGCATCATTACAACAAGCGGACGCGGCGGCTGGAAACCTTTCCTGCCGCATCTGCCGCGCCAGTCACGCCGCTCGGTCAGCAGATGCCGGAGCATCCTGCCGCGCTGCTCATTGTCAGCGGCGTGCTGACCCGGATGCGCCTGAAGCACGGCGAGCGCGGCTACCGCCACATGCTGTTTGAAGCAGGCAGGCTGATGGAGCGGATGACAGCGGCAGCGGCGGCTTTGCAGCTCAAACTCAGCATTCTGCCGGACTTCTACGACGATGCCGTCAATGCGCTGATCGGCGTGGACGGCGTTGAGGAGTCGGCACTTTTCCTGGCCTCACTGGTCATCCCCACGGAAACGCAGACTGAGGAGACCGTGCTTGCTGCTTCAGAGCTGCACACATAGGAGCCTAAGTCTTAGAGCGATAGGAGCCTATGTCTCCTGTAGATAGGAACCTATCTCTCTGACAGATAGGCACCTATGTCTTTGGCGCAGAGCTGCCTGCGAGATTGACCAAGAAGAAGGAAGAAGGGAACAACAAAGACGGGAGGAACGATGAACCCCCTTCAGGCGTGGCGCGCCTTTCAGGACAAGAGCCTGTATTATCAGGCGGTGAAGGCGGACGGCGAGGAGTCCTGCTGGCGGGAGATCGCGCATCAGTACGACCAGATCGTTTATCCGCAGCATCAGCAGCAGGCTGTGCTGGCCCGTCTGCTGCCCCGCTTGAACGGCGCGGCCAGCGCGATTGAGATCGGCGCGGGCATCGGCACGCTCACTCTGCCGTTAGCCAAGCATTTGCAGGAGATTGCAGCTATTGAGCCGTCTCCGGCAATGGCTGAGGTTCTGCGGTCGCACATAGCACAGCGGCAACTCCGCAATGTTTCTGTCTTTCAGCAAAAATGGGAGGAGACGCTGCTGCCGCCAGCAGATGCGGTGATTGCTGGCGGCTGTCTGTATGTCTTTTATGAGATCGAGCAGGCACTGCGGAAAATGCTTGCGTCAGCCAAATCCAAGGTGCTGCTCACCCATGTCGGCAATGAAGGCATGTGGCATTTTGACCGACGGTTGCAAGAGATGCTGGCAGCACCCAAGCCGTATCTTTTCCCGCCGCTGTCGTTGCTCATGGATGTGCTGACTTTCCTGCAAATCCCCGCCTCGGTCGAGCTGTTCTTTGTCAGAACAACCAAGCACTTCACTGAAGCGCAATGGCTCAAACGCTGCCAGCGGCTGTTTGCCGTCCGCCCGGAGCAGCATCCTCTGCTGCTGGAATTTCTCCGGCAGGAACTGCATCAGGAACACACTGACTGCTGGAGCGCGGAAGAGGATGTTCCAGCGGCGGTGATTGAATTAAGGAGAGACTATTGAAGAAGATGCTGCTGCTGGTGCTGGCCGCGCTGCTGCTTGCTGCCGCCGCTCATGCTGGAGAAAGCAAATTGACCGTCGCGCTGGGCAAGGATGAGTACATCACCTCCGGGCCAAGGACAAATATCGGCAAATATCCGCTCAACGCCAATATCTTTGAATCATTGACCACATTTGATCCGCATTTCCGCCTGCTTCCCTGTCTGGCTGAATCATGGTCGTATCAAGGCAATAAAACATGGCGGTTCAATTTTCGCAAAGGAGTGCGCTTTCATGACGGCAGCCTGCTCAATGCCGCTGCGGTGCGCCGTTCCTTCGAGAAGCAGGCGGAAAGCGGCACCATGCTCTTTCAGTATGAGAAGATCAGCGAGGTTGCCGAATTTGTTCTGGACATCACCACGCCAGAAGAGAACCTGCTTCTCCCCTATATTCTCTCGCATCCCTATCTCGGCATTGTCAAGGCAGACAACGCGACCATTGGCACTGGCCCGTTCAAGTTTGTCCGGCATGAGAAAGACCAGCTGCTTGAAGTGGGGAGAAACGAGGACTACTGGGGCGAAAAAGCAAAGAGCGCAGGCATCATCTTCCGCTTTCTGCCGGACAACTCGGCGCGGATGATGGCCTTTCAAGCAGGAGAGGCGGATGTTCTTGCTGATCTGCCGTGGGAGGTGCTGCCGGATGTGCAGGCCAACGGCAGTGTTGTCCTACACAAGTCACCGGTGGGTAGCTATGTCGGCCTAATGCTCTCACTGCACGGGCCGCTGGCAGACAAGGATATTCGTCGTGCCATCTCCGCCAGCATTGACCGCAAAGCAATCAGCAAAGCACTCTGGCATGATCTGGGAGAAACCCGGCAGACTATGCTTGCTCCCTCATTTCTTGGCGCAGACGCGGAACTGATTGCTGACGTTGCGTATGATCCGCTCAAGGTGAAGGAGCTTCTGCAAGGAAAGAAGGTGCAGCTGTCCTTAGTCTCCGGTTTTCCCAATGCCAATGCGCACGGAATGCTGCCTGAACTGCTGCAAGCCCAGCTTCAGGCAGCAGGCATTGAGGTTGCGATTCAGAAGATCAACGACGCAGGCTTGTACCATTCGCTGATGAAGGAAGGTAAAGGCGATCTCTGGCTGGAGCGCGGCAATCTCAATAGCGCGGACTTGACCTTTCTGCCGCATCTGCTCTTTCATCAGGAAGGGTTCTATCCGAAGCAGCTCCGCACTGCCGCTGGAAATGCCGCCTTTGCCGGGTTCATTGCCAAGGCGCGGCAAGCGCAGAGCGATGACGAGCTGCGCAAGAACACCGCGCTGGCCCTGCGCGAAATCATCAATCAGGACATGCTCTTCATCCCGATAGCCGAGCTGCCCTTTCTGCTGGCTGCGCAGAAGAATGTGCAGACACCGGAGCTGCACCCGACTCTGCTTGCCGTCCGCTGGGCTGCATTCTCCAAGCAAACGGACAAGTGAGGCGGCTCAACGCAATGCTGCTTGCCGGAGCCGCGCTTTCGGTCTTTCTGCTGCTGCTCTGTCTTGCTGGCGGGCCGCTTGCTCCGCATGACCCGCTGGCAGTTGATCTCGAACACCGCCTTGCCCCGCCTTCTGCGGCGTATCTCCTTGGCACCGATCAGCTTGGCCGCTGCGTGCTGTCGCGGGTCATCTGCGGGGCGCGGCACTCTTTGCTGGCGGCGCTCGCAGCAGTGACGCTCGCTCTGAGCATCGGCCTGCCTGCCGGTTTTCTTGCCGGATTAGGAGCGCGGCGCGTTGACCAGCTCCTGATGGGCCTCTGCGACGTGGTGCTCGCCTTTCCCTTCCTCATTCTCGCCTTGGCCCTGACTGCCGTGCTGGGGCCGTCGCTGCGCAGCCTGATCCTCGGCGCAGGACTGGCAGGCTGGGCGTGGTGGGCGAAGTTTGTCCGGGGCATGGCCGCTGATGCCAAGGAGAAAGACTTTGTCCGCCAAGGCCGGGCGATGGGCCTCAGCCGTTTCTGCCTGCTGCGCCAGTACATTCTGCCGCAAATCCTGCCGCCGCTCTTGGTCAGCATTTCCCTCAGCGCGGGCCGGATGGTGGTGGTCATCTCCAGTCTCAGCTATCTGGGCCTTGGTGTGCAGCCGCCGCAGCCGGAATGGGGAGCGATGCTGCGCGAGTCCATGCTGCATATAGCCTCTGCCCCGTGGTTAGCTATTGCGCCGGGTTTGACTGCCAGCGTCACCGTGCTGGCATTCAATCTGCTCGGCGAGGGGCTGAAGGATTACTTCCAGATACGGCCTGTCCATGCTGCTTGAAGTCGAGAACCTGAGCATCGGCCTGAACGGGCGGGAGATCGTCCGCAATGTCAGCTTTAGCGTGGAGCGTGGCGAAGTCTTCGGGCTGCTCGGTGCGAGCGGCAGCGGCAAGACCCTGCTTGCTTACGCCCTCTGCGGCCTGCTGGCACCGCCCCTGCGCATCAGCGGCGGCACAATCCGCTTTGCCGGAGAAACGCTGCATCCCGGCAGCCACAAGCAGCTCGCCCGCAAGCGCGGCAGACACATCTTCATGATGTTTCAGAGTGCCGCTGCCGCCCTCAACCCGTACATGACTGTGGGCCGCCAGATTGCCGAAGCCTTGCAACAGGCGCACCGGCTCTCCGCCAAAGCTGCCTTGCGCGAGGCGGGCGCACTGCTGGAGCGGGTCGGACTGCGCGGCGATTTGATCAGCTCCTATCCGTTTCAACTCAGCGGCGGAATGCAGCAGCGCGCGCTGATCGCCATCGCCCTTGGCCTGCGCCCGGAACTGTTGATCGCTGACGAACCCACCACCGGCCTTGATGCCGCTGCCACGCTGCATGTGCTGGAGCTGCTGCGCGTCCTGCAACAGCAAGGCATGGCCATCCTCTTCATCTCGCATGACATCCGTGCGGTCTCCTTTCTGGCCACACGAACCGGCGTGATGCACGGCGGTGAGCTGGTTGAGTTGGGAGAAACCCAACAGCTCTTAGCTGCGCCGCAGCATCCGTACACCCGTGAGCTGACAACAGCCGCCCTGCCCAGTGCTACCGCGCAAACTCCGGCCTGATTAGCTTGAACTTCTGGATCTTATAGCCGATCTGCCGTTGCGTTAAGCCCAGCTCGCGGGCCGCCCGCGCCTGCACCCAGCCGTGCCGGAGCAAGGCTGCTTCCACCTGCTCGCGCTCAAGATCCTCCAATGACTTCCGCCGCTGCGGCGGGGCTACATTCGCAGAAAACGCCTGCGCTGTGGACGGCAGCGGCACTGGTTTGGGGGCAAAGAAGCAGTCGGGCAGATCGTCCAGTCGCAGCAGGTCACCGGCGGAGAGAATCACCAGCCGCTCGATCAGGTTTTGCAGCTCGCGCACGTTGCCGGGCCAGTCGTAGGCAGTCATCGCGTCGAGGAAGTCGCGGCTCATGCGCAGGGCTTTCTTGTTGCGCTCGTTGCTAACCTTCAGGAAGTGATCAACCAAGACAGGGATATCGTCTTTCCTCTCTCGTAAGGAAGGCAGGATAATCGGCACCACGTTCAGGCGGTAATACAGATCGTTTCGGAAGTTGCCCGCAGCCACGGCCCGTTCAAGGCTGACATTGGTGGCGGCGATGATCCGCACATCCACGCTGATCGTCCGGTTGGAGCCAAGCCGCTCAAACTGCTGCTCCTGCAAGACCCGCAGCAGCTTGGACTGAAGGAGCAAAGGCATCTCGCCGATCTCGTCGAGGAAGAGACTGCCCTTGTCCGCCATTTCAAAGCGGCCGATGCGCGTACCGCCCGCACCGGTAAACGCGCCCTTCTCATGGCCAAACAGCTCGCTCTCCAGCAGCGATTCCGGCAAAGCGGCGCAGTTGATCTTGACAAAGGGGCGGTCGCGGCGCGGGCTGGCCTCGTGGATGGCCTGCGCGGCCATCTCCTTGCCTGTGCCGGAATCCCCCAGCAGCAGCACTGTGGCCTGACTCGGCGCGACCCGCTCAATGCTCCAGAAAACCTCCTGCATGGCCTTGCAATGGCCGATAATCCGGTGCTTGCGGTGCCGTTCGTGCAGCTGCGCTTTCAGGCTAAGGTTCTCCTGCACTAACTGCTGGCGGTCGCGGCGGATGGCCTGATTGAGGCTGAGGAACTGGGCGATGAGCGTGGCCAGCACGGTCAGGAAGCGGACATCCTCCTCCAGCGAGACCTCCATGCCAAAGAGCCGGTCCACACTGAGCACGCCGACCGGCTTTTCGCCGAGCAGCACGGGCACGCCAATGAAGGCCAGCTTGGTTTTGCTCAACATCGGGCGCGCGCCGGTGCGGTTGAGGAAAAGCGGCTCGCTGCTCACATCCGGGACAATAAAGGGCGAGGCGGTGCTGAAGATCTTGCCGCAGATGCCCTCGTCGAGGCGATAGACCCCGCGCTGCTCCTCCTCGACCGTCAGGCCATAGGAGGCGCGGATGCTCAGCCGCTCCCCGCCTTCATCGAGCAAGGCGAGGGTGGCCCGCTCCATGCGCAGGGTGTCGTGCAGCACCTTGAGGATGGCGGCGAGCACGGTGTCGAGATGCACGGCGGAGTCAATCAGCTTGACGATCCGGTGCAGTGCCTTGACTTCAAGGGCTTCCGTGGTGAAGCGGGAGCTGGGAAAGATGCAGTTGTCGTTGTTCATAGTTGTCAGGATGCCATTCATCTGGGTGATTCCGTAGGGGCTGTTCGCGAACAGCCCCTACCTTGCCGACACTGGTATTGAGGCTGCCCCGATACCAGTGTCGAGACATCGCCGACACCAGTGTCCAGCGCGTCTCCTCACTGGTGATGTCAGCGTCTCCTCACCAGTGTCCAGAGTGTCTGCACACCAGTGATGTCAGCGTCTCCTCACTGGTGTCGAGCGTGGCTACACACTGGTGATGTCAGCCGTTGCTCCCTGCGGCGGCGAAACGCAGCAGCTCGCCCTCGCTGAACATGCCGGATCCTGCCCGGAGCTGACTGACCAGCCGTCTGATCTCGCCTTCCTCCAGATGCAGGCCGTGCTTGGCCAAATGCAGAGCCACAGCCCGGAAGCCAGTCTTGCCGCCAAAGCGGAGGGTGCGCGTGCCGCCAACCCGTTCCGGCGGATACGGCTCGTAGGTGGCTGGATTGATGGCAAGACCGTGCTGATGCAGGCCGCTCTCGCAGGTGAAGATGTCCGCGCCAACCAAAGGATGGCTGGCGGCAATCTCGCGCCCGGCTGCTTCGGCCACAGCGCGGCAGAGCGCAGGCAGATGCTCAGGCGTGTAGCGGCGATGGCCCTGCACTAAGGCGAGATAGCCGACCGCTTCCTCCAGACGGCAGCAGCCTGCCCGCTCGCCCAAGCCCAGTGCCGCCGCGTCCAGGCTGCTGGCTCCGGCCTCCAGTGCGGCAATGGAATTCGCCGTGGCCATGCCGAAGTCGTTGTGGCAATGCACGCCGACTGTCAGCCCGACCGCGCCGTGCACAGCCTGCACCAGCCCGGCCATGCTGCCTGGCGAGCAAATACCCACGGTGTCTGCCAAGCGGAGGCGAGATGCACCGTGCTGCGCGGCGGTTGTTGCCATTGCGCAGACAAAGGCAAGCTCGGCCCGCGAGGCATCCTCCAGCCCGACAGAAATGTATGGAATGCCGAGCGACACGGCCAGCTCGATAGAACGGCGCAGCGTCTCGCGCACCCAGCTGCGGTCTTTGCCGATGCGCTCGCGGATGTGGCGGTCAGACACCGGGATAGAAAGCGAAAGCACATCGGGCTGGCAGGCAGCGGCAAAGGCGATGTCCTCATCCTTGCAGCGGCACCAGAGCGCGAGACGGCAAGATGCGGCAGTCAAAGCGCGGGCTTCCTTGACTAATTCCGGCAGCCAGTCATGCAGCGGCGAGGCCGCGCCCAGCTCAATCTCGTCCACGCCGACCTGCGCCAGCCCGGCAACAATGCGCAGGCGGGCCGCTGCCGTGAAGCATACGCCCGGTGCCTGCGCCCCTTCCCGCAGGGTGGTGTCAATAATCTCAGGTGAATTCATGGCCTGCTTGGCTGCGTCCCTCGCTGTGACAAAAACGGCATCGTCCAGACAGGGTGTATTCAAGATTGGTGCCAAGTTGGACAAATTCGGCGTAATGCCTCTTTGCACTGAAGATTGCAGCCTTCCTTGGCCGTGATATGCTGGGAGGGTGTCACGCTGGAAGGGCTATGCTTTCCATTGTTGTCGCAACATGCGCTGCAAGCAGAACAAGTTTGTAAGATCGCAACGGCCACGGCCTGTCGCTCTCCCTCCTGCTCCTGCTGCGTTGACAGCCGCGCGACTCTCCTTTATACTGCTGCCCACCCAGCTTTCTTCAACCCTTTCCACGACACGAACATGGCGAAAACAGTGCTGGTCACTGGCGGCTGCGGCTTCATCGGCGTGAACTTTGTCCGTTTGCTGCTGACGACGAAGGCAGACTGGCGGGTGATCAATCTCGACAAGCTGACCTACGCGGGCAACTTGCAGAGCCTTGCTGATCTCAGCGGTCATCCGAACTATACCTTCATCAAGGGCGACATCTGCGACAGCGTGCTGCTGGATCAGTTGTTCCGCGAGCATCAGATTGACACTGTGGCCCATTTCGCCGCTGAGTCGCATGTTGACCGCTCTATCACCGGCCCGGCGGAGTTCATTCAGACCAACGTGGTTGGCACCTTCACCCTGCTGGAGGCGGCGAAAAAGCACTGGGTAGGCAAAGACGGCTGCCGCTTCCTCCATGTCAGCACGGACGAGGTCTTTGGCTCGCTCGGCGCGACCGGCTTTTTCACCGAGGAGACTGCCTACGATCCGCGCTCGCCCTACTCGGCCTCCAAAGCCTCATCCGATCATCTGGCGCGGGCGTACTTTCACACCTACGGCCTGCCCGTCCTGATCACCAACTGCTCGAACAACTACGGGCCGTATCAGTTCCCGGAAAAGCTGATTCCGCTGATCCTCAACAACGGGCTGCACGGCAGGCCGCTGCCGGTCTATGGCGATGGCGGCAACGTCCGCGACTGGCTGTACGTGCAGGATCACTGCGAGGCGATTGTCAGGGTGATTGAGGAGGGGCGGCTCGGCGAGTCGTACAACATCGGCGGGCACAACGAGAAGACCAACCTGCACGTGGTGGAGCTGCTCTGCGATTTGCTGGACGCGAAAGCCGGTCTGCTGCCTTCGGGGCAGCCGCGCCGCTCGCTGATCAGCTTTGTCAAAGACCGCCTCGGCCACGACCGCCGCTACGCGATTGATGCAAGCAAGATTGCTAACGAGCTTGGCTGGCTGCCGAAAGTTACCTTTGAGCAGGGCATTGAGAAAACAGTGGACTGGTATCTGCACAACCGCGACTGGACGGCGGCAGTGACTGACGGCTCCTATCAGGCTTATTATGAAAAGATGTACGGAGAACGAGCATGAAGGTGCAGCCGACCAGCATTCCTGATGTGCTGCTGATTGAACCCAAGGTCTTTGGCGACGAGCGCGGCTTCTTCTTCGAGAGCTTCAGCCAGCGGCAATGGCAGCAGCTCACTGGCCTGAACACGGTCTTTGTCCAGCACAATCACTCGCGTTCGGCAAAGAACGTCCTGCGCGGCCTGCATTATCAAATTCAGCAGCCGCAGGGCAAATTAGTGCGGGTGGTGCAAGGCGAGGTCTTTGATGTGGCCGTGGATATTCGGCGCAGCTCGCCCACCTTCGGCCAATGGGCAGGCGAAATGCTCTCAGCGGAGAACAAGCGACTGCTTTGGGTGCCGGAAGGCTTTGCTCACGGCTTCCTCGTGCTGTCCGAGAGCGCGGAATTCCTTTATCTGACCACGAATTACTACGCCCCAGAGCATGAGCGGGCCATCATCTGGAATGACCCAGACTTGAACATCACTTGGCCACTGGCGGGTGAACCGGCCTTGTCAGCGAAAGACAAGCAGGCGCGCCTGTTCCGGGAATCGGAGCTGTTTAGCTGAAGTATTAAAAATTGTTTTCAGTTCGGGCGGCATCGCAAAGCAAGGCCCTGAGCTGCGCTACCTGCACCGGAAAATAGTTAGCGCAATCAAGAAGAAAACCGCTTGATGCAAAAAATTGCACTGGCACGTTTTCTCTTGCTTTTCCTTCCTTCCGCCGCTATCATTACTGACAAGAGATGGACGCTGAAGCGGTTAGGCCATGACGGAACAACACCATAAAGGGGAGAATATGAAAAAGATAATGAGCGCAGCCGCAGCATCTGTTCTGCTGTTCGCCGCAGCAGGCTACAGCTTTGCCGGCTCCAAATATGCGCCGCCCAAGGGGCCAGCATCAGAAGGCTGTTCCGGCGATTGTCAGAATCAGATTGACGGACTGAACTCCAGCCAAGCTCGGCAGGACGAGCAAATCAATGCGCTACAGGCGGATCAAGGCCGTCAGGATCAGCATATCAATGCGCTGGAGGCTGGACAGGCCCAGCAGGATGAGCAGATCAAAGCCAATGCCGTCCGGCTTGACCAGCATGACAACGAGATCAAATCGCTCAAAAGCCGCAAAAACGCTGAGTACAATCCGTGGTATGTGAAAGGCGTGGCTCGGATGATCTGGAGCGGTTCAATGGATGCGGACAAGGTTGAGTACGGCTTCAAGGCGGACACTGACACCGGCTACGGCCTCGGTATCGCAGGCGGACGGAAAATCGGCAACTTTCGGGCCGAGACCGAGCTGGCGACACAGAGTGCGGACTTTACAGCTAAAGGCTTGGACAATATGACCGTGAAGACCTTGATGTTCAACGGGTTCTATCACGTCCCAGTTTCTGCGTTCGGTATGTATGTTGGCCCAAGATGCGAGCCTCTCTCAATCTATGGCATGGCTGGTCTCGGCGCAGGCAAGGCTGAAATCAACTTTCAGAATGGTGCTGACGACAGCGAGACCACCTTTGCTTACAAGGTCGGCGCGGGCGTGGCGTATGACATCGCCGCTAACATGGCTGTTGACTTGGGCTACGAGTATATGCGCCTTTCCGATATCGAGCTGGGTGCAGATCACAGTATGCTCCGGCTTGACGACATGAAAAGCAGCTCCATCAACGCCGCGTTCAGATATTCCTTCTGAAACACTGTCTGGCTCCTTCGCAAGCCGCTTGGTCGGCGGCTTGCAGAAGCCTTGCTGTTTGCAACTTCAGATCACAGCTAACGCCAGAATAAGGCGGACAAGCTGTGTCATATCCTCCAAGCTCACCTGTTCTGCTGTGGAATGCACGTTGGTCATGCCAGTGGCGACAATTGCTGTCGGCAGACCGCAGCCATTGAAAATGTTGGCATCACTGCCGCCGCCTGCAATTTCATAGCTCAAATTCATGCCGATGCTGGCCGCTGCGGCAGCAATACGGCCAATCACCGCATCATTCAATCCCAATTTCATTGCGGAAAAATCTAGTTCCGCTTGAAAATCCAGTGCTGGAATTCCCTTGGCTTTGCCTGAAGGGTCGCGCCAGTCGCTGATGGTTTTGCGGAAAGCTGTTTCCACCTCGCGCGTCAGCCGCACCAATTTTTTCATCGAATGACTGCGCACCTCGCCTTCAATCAGCACCTGCTCCGGCACGATATTAGTGGCCGCGCCGCCTTGAATCGTGCCCAAATTGACCGTGGTTTCGTCATCGATCCTGCCGCAAGGTGCTATAGCCAAGGCCTTGGCGGCAAGCAGGATGGCATTGATGCCCTGCTCTGGGTGCAGACCCGCGTGTGCCGCTGTCCCCTTGACGGTGATGCTCAGGCGGTTCGAGGCAGGCGCACCGATAATCACTCGGCCAAAGCCGCTGGTGTCCAACGCATAGCCCATTTTTGCTCGCAGATGCGCCGGGTTGAGCGACTTTGCTCCCAGTAGGCCGATTTCCTCGCAGGTGGTGAAGACAAACTCCAGCGGCGCGTGTGGCAGATTGTTTTCCCGGATCACTTGCCATGCCTCGATTAACGCCGCAATTCCGGCTTTATCGTCGCTGCCGAGGATGGTCTCGCCGCTGCTGGTGAATAGGTCGCCTTGGCGGACGATTTTGATGCCGCGCCCTGGCTCGACTGTGTCAAGATGACAGTTGAAAAACAGCGGCTCGCGTTCCAAGCCGCCATCTAAGCGAAAAATCAGATTGCCGCACTGCGATCCCGTAGCGGCGGCGGAATCATCCTCAAAAGGCGGCGGCGCACCAAGCGAGCAGAGCAGCTCCGTCACCAGAGCGGCCATGCGGCCTTCCTCGCCGGAAGGACTGTCGGTTTCGCAAAGCCGGATGAACGTGCGGGCCAACCGTTCGCGGCTGATGGGCAGGTCTATGACATTCATTTGCATTTCGTGCGCACTATGGAAAGAGTTTCATTGCTCTTGCAGGATGATGCCTGCATCAGCGGCGGCCTCGCCTGCATTGCGGACAAACAGCTCGGCAAATGCGTCAATTTCACCCAAACCGCTTTCAACCGTCGTCACGGTTAAACCGTTTTTCTCCAGCACGCTTTTCCATGAATCGTCCTCAGGTCCGGCCATGTCATTAACAGCATGATCACCAGCCACAATCATGAAGGGTTTGAGCAGGACGTTCTGCGCGCCACAGCGTTTCAACTCGGCAATCACATCGGCAAGGGCCGGAAAGCCCTCGACATTGCCGATCAACGTCAGCAGATCAGGATGCAGCTCACGCATTCGGTAGGCCAGCTCGACATACGAGCCTGCGGAGGGAAAATGTTCATTGCCGTGCCCCATATAGACTAAAGCGGCCTTGGCCGATCGGGCCAGTTCCGCGTCCGCAGTCAAGGCGTTGGCGGCGGAGCGAATATCTTCAGCGTAGGGATGGGCGAGGCCGAAGGTGCCAAGCGCAGGGCGGCCTAAGGCAATTTTGTGAAACGGCTTGTATTTTGCCTTTTTGACTGTCCCCATGGCCAGTAGGCTGTCAACATAGGTGCCAAGGTCAAGAAATTCCTCGCCCATAGCAATATGTGTGGGCTGTAGGACGATGGCTCCATAGCCTTGATCCTGTAGATCAGCGATGGTCGCCAGCACAGTTCTGACGGCAAAAATTTCCGCAGGAATTTCAGGATGCGCCTTGCGGTAGGCAGGATCTGCCGCCCGCTTTTGCCATTTTTTGCGGATGATGTTGGAGGTGAAGGCAATCCGTACCGGTGTTGCTGGGTAGCGTGCCGTCATTTTGCTCCAGATGTTCAGCAGGCCTTTGAGAGCAGGCTCAACTGCGGTACCAAACATGGCTATCACGATGGCACTTTTATGCTCCACCCTTCTCTCCTTTGTCGTGGAAACAGCAAAAGCCGGAGACGCTCTTCGCATCTCCGGCTTTCCAATCTGAAAAAATTCTTTTTTCAGTAACCGTAATAATACCCGCCCTGCTGTTGCTGCGGATAATATCCACCCATGCCACCAGGAGGCATGGAGTACCCTCCTCCACCCATCATGCCCATACCGCCGGGAGGCATTCCATACCCTCCACCCATCATGCCCATGCCACCAGGGGGCATGGAGTACCCGCCCATCATCATGCCGCCCGGCTGTTGCTGCTGCGGGTAATAACCGCCCTGCTGTTGTTGCTGGTAATATCCTCCGTTGTTATACGGAGAAAACGCAGGCGCAGGCAGCGGCACGTTCGGGAAGTTCGGATTGTTCATGATCCCCTGCTGCATGTACGCCATCTGCTGCTGCTTGATCTGCGGGCTTAAGACGGGAATCATGGCCGGCATCATGGCACTCTGGAAACGGGCCGGGAAATTCCACGGCTGAATCTGGCTGATCATGCTCTGCACCGCGCCGGGCATGATCATCGGTCTAAACGTGCCTTGCCCCATAGGAGAAATGCTGGCGACTCGGCTCGTCATGATCGAATCGCGCACGCTGTTTCTGATCTGATTGACAGGAGAAGAGCCACTCGCCATGCCTTGGAGGTTCTGGTAGGCCATGTTCATTCCCAGCTGGTCGCGCTGCGGCTGCTGGAGCGAGCTGATGCCCTGCATGACCACCTGCCGCAGATCAAGCATAGGCATTCCTACCCCTCCTCCTGTCATCCCAGCATTGCCCGGCATAGTGCCGGAACCCATACCGGACCCCGCATAAGTGGCAGCCAGCGAAGCTGGGTTGACCGGCATGGTGAAGCCTCCCGATGCTCCGGCCAAAGGATTGACACCCATGCTGCCCGGTGCGCTGTCACCCATACCCATGCCGCCGGGGCCGCTTGCCCATGCCGCTCCTGCCAAGCAAGCAAAGGCCAAACCCAATGCAGTGCTGATTGTTTGTTTCATTGCCGTTCTCTCTCCTTGTATTGAAAAACAGACCCCGCCCATTTCCTCCCGCTGCCAATGCGAGAATATATTGTAAGGTAGCAGGTTCTGCTGGATTTGTAAATTTTTTTTTAGGTCATGCGACCTGTGCATTGTCAATGCGGAAAAGCTATCTCAAGCCTCTTCCGCATCCCTTCTTCACATCCGCAGCACCACATGCGCGACATCGCCGCCGTCCTCGCCGGTGCTGACGATAAAGCCGAGCTTTTCTGCCAAGGTGAGCATCTCATGGTTATTGGACAGCACGTCGCCCTCCATGATTTGCAAACCGTGGTTGCGGGCCGTGGCAATGAGCTGCTGCATAAGCAAATGGGCGATGCCCTGCCGCTGCCACTCGTCAGCCACGACAATGGCAAACTCACAGCTCCTGCCGTCTGGGTTGATGCTGTAACGGGCCACGCCGATCTGTTTTTCCTTGCCTGTTCCATCAGGCACCACCGCGATCAGGGCCATTTCCCGGTTGTAGTCAATCTGGGTGAAGCGGGCGAGCATTTGCGGGCTAAGTTCATTCACCGACTGCATGAAGCGGAAATACTTGGTCTGCTCAGAGAGATTGCGGACAAAGTTCTGCTCCAGCTCGACATCCTCCGGGCGGATGGGCCGGATCACCATGTCGGTGCCGTCCGGTAGCTGCCGCTTGGTGACGAGATGTGAGGGATAGGGATAAATCGCCATGTGACTGTAGCGGTCGGCGGTCTGCACGTGGTAATTCACCACAATGCGGGCATCCACAGCAATGGCTCCGTTTTCATCCACAATCAGCGGGTTGATGTCCAGCTCCTTGACCAACGGCAGCTCGCAGGCGATTTCTGAGACCCGCAGCAGCACCTGCTCCAAGGACTCCATATTGGCCTTGGGCATATGGCGGAATGCGCCGAGCAGCTTGGAAATTCGTGTGCTGGCGATCAAATCCTGCACCAGACGGCGGTTAAGCGGAGGCAGGGTCACGGCCCGGTCGCCCATGACTTCAACCGAGATGCCACCCGCGCCAAAGGTGATCACCGGCCCGAAGACCGGATCCGTGACTAAGCCGACCAGCAGCTCACGGCCATTGGGCCGCCGGAGCATCGGCTCAATGGTCACGCCGTCAATGCGGGCCTCTGGCCGGTTCTTCTGCACGGCATTCACCAGCTCGTTGTAGGCACTGCGGGCAGCCTGGGCGTTAGTGATGTTGAGGCGCACTCCGCCTGCGTCCGATTTGTGGGTGATGTCGGGCGAGTTAATCTTCAACGCCACCGGGAAACCGATGCTTTCCGCCTGCACCAAGGCTTCATTAGGCGAACGGACAATGCTCGCGCTGGCAGTCGGAATATGAAAGGCGTGCAAAACCGCCTTGGACTCCACCTCACTCAAGACCTTGCGGCCCTCGGCCAGTACGCTCTCAATGATCAGCCGCGCTCCTTCCACATCAGGTGCCTTGTCCCGTGAGATCGGCCCCGGCGTTTCCAAGAGCAGCTTCTGGTTGCGGCTGTGATTGACGAGATACGAGAAGGCATCAACCGCTGTCTCTGGCGTGTTGAAGGTGGGAATATTCGCGTCGCGGAGGATGCTCCGGCCTGGTGCCACTTGGATTTCGCCCATCCAGCAGGTCAGCAGCGGTTTTCCTTTGCTCTTGCCAAGGGCGACGATGGCCTGCGCCACACCTGCCGGGTCGGTCATGGCCTGCGGGGTGAGCAGGACGAGCAGGCCGTCCACGCCGGGATCATCCATGCAAGCGGCCACAGCTTGGGCGTAGCGTTCCGGGGTCGCATCGCCGATGATGTCCACTGGATTGCCTTTTGACCATGTGGCAGGCAGTACTTCGTCCAGCTTCTTCATCGTCTCTTTCGATAGCTCGGCCAAAGGCAGGCCAAGATCTGCGGCCCGGTCAGTGGCCATCACGCCCGGCCCGCCGCCGTTGGTGATGATCGCCAGCCGTTCGCCGTTCGCTTTGATCGGAAAAGTCAGCGTGGACGCGGCAGAGAAAAGGTTGGCGATGCGCAGGCCGCGCAGCACACCCGCCCGGCGCAGTGCACTCTCGAACACATCGTCCGCGCCGACCAGTGCGCCAGTGTGTGACATCGCCGCTTTGGAGCCACTGGCGTGACGGCCGACCTTGAGGGCGATCACCGGCTTGAAGCGCGCCGCCGCCCGCAAGCCGCTCATGAAGGAGAGGGCGTTATGAATGCCCTCGATATAGAGCAGGATACTCTTGGTCTTCGGGTCGTTGACCAGATAATCGAGCACGTCACCGAAATCAATATCCGCTGATATGCCAGTGGAGACCACGGCGGAAAAGCCGATTTTGTTGGCGGCCGCCCAGTCAAGGATGGCGGTGCAGAGTGCGCCGGACTGCGAGACCAAGGCGATGTTGCCCGGACTTGCTCCGCCCTTATTGAAGGTGCAGTTTAGGCCAGTATCAGGCCGCATGATGCCAAGGCAGTTTGGCCCGACAAAGCGCAGCCCATAGCGGCGGGCGTTCTCTAAAACTGCTTGCTCCAGCTTCAATCCCTGCGGGCCAACCTCGCGGAAGCCTGCCGAAATAATCACCGCCGAACGGATGCCGTGCTTGCCGCAGGCTTCGATAATGCCCGGCACTGTTCCCGCCGGGGTGGTGATCACCGCCAGATCAATCGGCTGGCCGATGCTCTTTAGGTCAGGATAGGCTTTGCGGCCCTGCACTTCCTCGCGCTTGGGGTTGATCGGAAAGACCTCGCCCTTGAAGCCGCCTTCAATCATGTTTTTAAAGACCAGATGGCCAACGGCGCATTCGCGGTCGCTGGCACCAAACACCGCAACCGAGCGCGGCTCAAACAGCTTGTTCAAATAATGCTTGCCCATGAAAGGCTCCTTGTCCGGCAGGTGAGGCGTGAGATTGCGCAGCGTGGCTGCCGCTGCGCCATGTAGCTTTCATCGTATCAGCTAAGAGGGCAGTGCCGCAATCCCATTCGATGAAATCTCCGCCATTGGAATTTTGTGAGAAGGCCTATTCCAGAGGCGAGGAGGGAAGGCAGCGATTGATGGAGGTTGCCACAGGAATAGCATCCCATGTCCTGCCACCCAACTCCCGGCCTTTCTTTTTTTTATGAACACCGCCCCATTGTTTAAAAAAGAATGGCACCTTGTCGCGGCTGCACTGCTCACAAAGCGATTCAACCCATGCAGATTCGATTGGTCTTGCTCCCGGTCCGCATTCCCCGCCGACAATCAGCCAATCAGGAATATTCCCATTCATTGTGATCGGGCCAAGCAGAGGTTCCGCGCTGACAAATCGCACTGCCGCAGGAACAGCAAGCAGCAAAGGCAGCCTAATGTCCCAAGCGACTTGATTTTCTGCGGTGGTTCCGAGCCATGCATTGCGCGGCAACGGACATGGAAGCATACGTGTTATGTTCTCAGGCCGTTTTGTGAGCAGAAGCCAGTCAAGCTGCGATGTCTCTGCGATGATTTCAAAAAGCCGTGCGCGATATGATACGAGATCAGAGCGGTCTTCAAACACATCAGCCATGCTTGCGCAGAAAACGCGTCGCCGCTCACCTGCTTTCAATGCTGCCTTGTTCCATCGCACCGGCTGCTGCCAGTGCTTGTCTCCAAAAAATCTGCGCGGAGCATTGCTTCCCCATAGTGTTGGTTTCACCCAACGATTGCTGAATCGTTCCGCGTAGCAATGATCACACGCGGGAGACACTTTCACGCAGCCCCACCACGGGTTGAATGTGTCATGCGTCCACTCAATATTGGAATTCTGGGCCATGTTGCAAGAAAAAATTAATGAAGTTGCTCATCAGGCAGGCATGTGCAGACCGCTCATTCCTTATGCCTGTTTCAGTTAGTCCGGCGAAAAACTCCTCTGCTTTCACGCCGCCGCGAACTCAGTCAGCATTTGGCAATATTGTCTTTTTTCGCCCGGAAAGCCTTTTTCCAGAATATACAAGCCGCCGCTGTTTGGGTATAATGCAGCACGCCACAAGCTATCATATATGATGCACTTGAATATGAGCAACAGGCAACTGACGGATGTGTATAATTATCTGTGAATTCAAGTTCCAAGTGCAACAGTTAAGTGGTCTCCCAAAAATAACTGTTTTGGTGTTTTAAAGCCAAGAGATTTTCTCGGTCTGGTGTTGAGTTTTTCCATAACAGCGGTGAATCCTGTTTGTTCAGCATGTCGAAGTTCGTTCCTTTTGGGAGGTATTGCCTTATAAATCCGTTAGTATTTTCGTTCAGCCCGCGCCTGATACGGATGTGCGAAGAAACAGTCTGCCTGAAGAATGCTTGCGAGAACTCCTGATAAAAGGCAAATTCCTTGCCGTTGTCGCAGGTCAGAGTATGAACGTGGTCTTGGTGAGGAAGAAGGGATCGGACAAGAGCCTACCCGACGCTATCTGCCCGTTTATCCGACGTAAGAGCGATAACTTCCGTTCAGCCAAGGTGACAAGAACAGCTCCTCCCCGACGACCGATCACCGTATCCACCTCCAAATCACCAATCCGATAACGTTCTTCAACGATGCTGGGGCGATGATCTATCGAAACTCGGTTCCTGCTCTGACCACGCCGGTCATTGCTGCCATAACGTTTTCTTCTTGATAAATTCGTTCATGATTGATCTGAAGATTTCTGTTTGCGGCTAACCAACCGCTGATTTGTTCAGGACTCCAATTGACAACATACCATATTTTTTCGGAAATTCTCGATTGT
>DHWV01000037.1 GCA_002413355.1 Desulfobulbaceae bacterium UBA5173
TACGTCGATCAATTAGCGTTAACAGTCTCTAGAATGATGTCCTTCAGGTCAGGCGTGGCTGATCCGCGCCTGCCGCACCGACGGTGTTCCAAGCCGTCGGAGTCCATGACACCGAGGCCGTGGTGGTCGGACGGCTACTGATGTTGTTCGAGGCGGTGCTGAACGTGGCCAATGCTGCTCAGGTGGACATGGACGGGCATGGAAAAGGTGATGCTTGTGATGCTGCCACTCCTGCACCTGTTCTTACCCCGGTGTATCAGCTACTGCTGAAGTGATAGAACAGCATAGAAAGGCACAGCTCCGCCTTTCCCTCCCCCAGCATCGTCAGGAGATGTAGCCCCATTGCCTGAACTGCTCCTGCAAGTCCTGCTCATCCTTGAAGGCAAGGTAGTACAGATACTCATCCAGACCAGCGCGCTGTGCGCCACCTTGAAGCTGCTGAAGGCTGCCTGCTCTCTCAGTCGGGCGAACACGGGCCGCCTGTCGTTGCAGACAAGCTGCTCCAAGTCTGCTGTGCCAGCCCTGCCGTTGCTGAAAACACCAGATGCACAGCATAGTTGCCAGCGTATGCCGCCTGTTGCACTTCCAGCATGGATGCCTCTTACTCCTCCCCCAGCATCCGTATCCGCACTGTGGGCGCGGCCACTGTGTCTAAGCTGTCAATCTCTTGCAGGGCGGCGGCCACCGCCGCTTCCTTGGCCGTGTGGGTGAGGATGACCACCGCCACCGGCTCGTTCTCGCGCCGTCCTTTCTGAATCACCGACTCAATGCTGATGCCGTGTTCGCTGAGGATGGCCGCGATCTTGGCCAGCACGCCCGGCTTGTCGAGCGCGGTGATGCGCAGATAGAAAGGGCAGGCCAGGGCCGAGAGCGGGGCAATGGGCCGGTCAACAATCTCCTCCGGCAGATAGGAGAGCGCAGGCACCCGCCCGACAGCTCCGGCGGCGATGTTGCGGGCGATGTCAATCACGTCCGCAGCCACAGCGGAGCCGGTGGGCAGTCTGCCTGCGCCTGCGCCGCTGAGGATGATGCTGCCGCAGAGGTCGCCGCAGAACTCCGCCGCGTTGTTGGCCCCGCTGATTGAGGCGAGGAGGTGCGCGGTCGGCACCATGGTCGGATGCACCCGCGCCTCGATGGCCCCGCCAATGTCGCGGCTCACGGCCAGCAGCTTGATTCGGCAGCCGAACTCGCGGGCGAACTCAATATCCACCGGCTCAATGCCGCTGATGCCCTCGGTGGCGATCTGCTGCGGGCTGATGTTCATGCCGTAGGCGATGGTCATCAGGATAGCGAGCTTGTGGGCGGTGTCGATGCCCTCTACGTCATAGGTGGGGTCTGCCTCAGCAAAGCCCAGCCGCTGCGCCTCACGCAATGCCTCGGCAAAGGGCAGCCGCTCCTCGGTCATGCGGGTGAGGATGTAGTTGGCCGTGCCGTTGAGGATGCCCATCAGCGACAGGATGCGGTTGGCGACCAAGCCTTCCTTGAGGGCCTTGATCAGCGGGATGCCACCGCCCACGCTGCCTTCAAAGCCCAGCTCCACGCCCTTGGCAGCGGCAGCGGCGAATAGCTCCTTACCATGCTGCGAGAGCAGGGCTTTGTTGGCCGTGACCACGTGCTTGCCCGCAGCAATAGCCTTGAGGATGTAGCTGCGCGCTGGCTCTATGCCGCCTATCAGCTCCACGAAGATATGGATGCTGGGGTCATTGATCAGCGCGTCTGGGTTGTTCACTAACTCCGTGCCTGCAAGCTGCGGCGGCAGGCTGTGCAGCGAGCGGGCAGCGATCTTGGTTAGCTTGAGGGACAGGCCGCTGCGGCGCAGGATGCGCTCATGCTGTGAGCAAAGGGCTTCAGCAAGACCGCTGCCCACGGTGCCGAAGCCGAATAGCCCGATATTGACTGTGTGCATAGTAGTTCCGTCAGGTTGGGGGGAGAAAGGGGATACAGCCCCTGTTATTACCCTCTTTGCGCCTGCTTGTCAAAAGGATGCCACCGCATTTCTACTGGCATTGGTGGCTTGGCTGCGGTATAGTCTGGCGGTGTATCAGCTCTGCGCAATCAGGGAGGCGGCATCTCCCTTCACATCCTTTTTCCTTCTTATTGAGAGGTCAGCTATGAACATCCTCACCTTCGGACCCAACGGCAGCGGCAAAGGCACCCAGGGCGCAATCGTCAAAGAGAAGTACGGCCTGGCGCACATCGAATCCGGCGCGATCTTCCGCGAGCACATCAAAGGCGGCACTGAGCTGGGCAAGAAGGCCAAAGCCTACATTGACCGGGGCGACCTCGTGCCGGATGAGATCACTGTGCCGATGGTGCTGGAGACGCTGGCCAAATCCAAGGACAAAGGCTGGCTGCTGGACGGCTTCCCGCGCTCGCTGGAGCAGGCCAAGGCCTTGGACAAGGCCCTGACTGAGTCCGGCATGGCCCTTGATTATGTGGTGGAGATCACGCTGGAGCGGCAGATCGCCAAAGAGCGGATCATGGGCCGCCGTCTCTGCGCCAACGACAACAATCATCCGAACCATATTGCCTTCGAGGCGATCAAGCCGGCGGAGAAGGACGGCAGGTTAGTCTGCCGGGTCTGCGGCGGCGAGCTGAGTGCCCGCGCCGATGATCAGGACGAGGCGGCCATCGGCAAGCGGCATGACATCTACTATGACGACAAGACCGGCACCATGGCCGCAGTGAACTACTTCAAGCAGAACGGCAAGGCCAAGGTGATCTCGGTGGACGGCTCCAAGGGGATTAAGGAAGTGTCGGCGGAGATATTGAAGCAGTTGGCGTAAAGGCTGGCTGGGAAAAAGGGGCGGGGATTGTTCCGTCCCTTTGGTGTGAGGAGGATAATAATGCTTTCGGATTTCTATAATGCTATACAGATTGGGATAATTAGTATCTCGGTCGTATCTGCTCTTATCGTGATATTTGCGGCAGTTCGATCAGGAGTAATTACAGAGGTGCGGTTTGGCAATATTACTTTTAGAGCAAGTGCTAAAGACCGACGTGAGAGCCAAGAACTCATGGAATCAATACAGGCAGCCTCGCAAGAGGGATTGCCATTTGAAACCGAACAACTCGCTAAGTATTACGGCGAGGTTCTCGCGCAGTCCAAAACAAGTTTTTGGTTCAGCTTGGTTTTTGCCGTCATTGGATTCCTAGTTATACTCGTTGCGGCGTTCATGTTCTCAGGCAAACAAGATACAACGACTTTGATTCAGATGCTTGCGGGTACCATAATTGACGCTGTATCTGCCTTGTTCTTTGTTCAGTCCCGTCATGCCCAAAAGTCGATGGCTGATTTCTTCGACAAGCTGCGTCAGGACCGACAGCACACAGACTCCAAGAGTATGTGTGAATCCATTTCCGATCCTATAGCTAAAGATGCACTGAAGATGCAGCTCAGTATTTACTATTCAGGGATGGCAAACTCCGACAAGGTCTCCGAGCATTTAATTGGAGAGTGGCTGCATAGCAACTATAGAAAGACAGAGTCTTCAGCAATGGTTGCTATGGACAACTGATACAGATATCTATAAGAATTTAGGTGCGTTATTCCATATATTATATAGCCGAAACAAACAAACCATTCGACCAAGCCGCCGCAGACCTTGAAGCGGCAGTCAAACGTCATGGTTTTGGTGTGCTGCATGTCCACGACTTGGGCAGCACGCTCCGCAGCAAGGGCATTGCCTTTGAGCAGAACTGCAAAATCTTTGAAGTCTGCAACCCAGTGCAGGCAGGCAAGGTGCTCTCTGCCGACATGCGCCTGAACATGGCCCTGCCCTGCCGCATTTCTGTCTTCACAGAGAACGGCGCAACCAAGATTGGCACGATCAGGCCAGCGGAGATGCTTGCCATGCTTTCACAGGAACCAGCCTTGGCGCAGATCGCCAGCGAGGTTGAGGCGAAGATTCTCCAGATGATTGATGAGACGAAGTGAGACCTAGCCTCCGCAACGTTAACAGGTGAACAAACATGGACGCAGCAGCCTTAATTCAGACCAGCCTTGCCGAATCCAAGCGGGCTAAAGATGCCTTCGCCGCTGAATCCACAAGCAAACTCATTGAGCTGGCGGAACAGATAGTCGCAACCTTCCGCAGCGGCGGCAAACTGCTTATCTTCGGCAACGGCGGCAGCGCGGCAGATGCCCAGCATGTGGCGGCGGAGTTCGTCAACCGTTTCCTGCTCAACCGCCCGCCCTTGGCATTACGACTTCCGGCACCTCGCCCAATGTGGTGAAGGCATTGGCTGTTGCGCGCGAGCTGGGCCTGAAGACCGCCGCGTTCACCGGCGGCCTGAGCATCCCGGCGCACGGCGTAGTGCAATACTGTGATCTGCTGCTGAATGTGCCGAACCGTGATCAGAAGGATGCTGATCATGACAATATCGGTGATGCCTGCGATCAGACCGCAGCGGCAGGCATCAGCAGCGTGAACATGACCCGGGTGTATCAGCTGCTGCTGCGGAAGTAAATCCCCGTCCTCCAGCAGAACCTCAGCCACACACTGCCTCATCCAGCTTTCTGATCAGCAACCCAGTGAGAATCTTCGGATAAAAGAAGGTAGATTTGTGCGGCATGATGTTGCCGCTGTCTGCCACCCGCAGCACCTGTTCCACTTTGGTCGGATTGAGCAGGAGCAGCAGCGGCGTGTGCCCGTCCTCAACCACGCTTTCCTTGACCGCTGCGTCAAAGGCTTCGTCTGGGTCGCTCAGGTAGCTGATCAGCTTGTCCTTGGCGCACTGCTCGTGGCTGAGGCCAAGGCAATGGTTGATCAGCACCTCGGACAGCAGCACCACGTCCAACGTGCGCAGCACCTCTGGCTTGTCAGCTAAGGCCGGGCTGGCGGTAAAGGTCGCCTGCGTCGCCGCGAGCAGGAAAGCGCGGTTTTCACCGGCATGATAGACCCCGAACGCGGGCAGGCTGCTATCTTTGGCAGCCTCATCCATCCGGTTGAGCGTCTCCGCCATCAAACTTTCCCGGCTGCCACTGGTTACTTCCTCCACCCGCAGGCAGGACTGCATCCGCTCCGCCAGCGCGTCCGCGCTCATCGCACCGGGCCAGCGCACAAGACGGTGCGTGGGCAGGACAGACAGGCCGGGATCCTCGCAGCCGCAGAGGTACATCATGATAAACTGGCTCGGATGATCGGCAGGGAGAGCAGGGTTCGCAGCTAAAGCACGACGGCGATACTCCAGGGCGGTGGTGTAGCGGTGATGGCCGTCGGCAATGTACACCGGCCTGTCCGCAAAAAACTGCCGCACCGTGGCAATGGCCGCAGCGTCTGTCACCCGCCAGAGGCTGTGGGTGTTGCCGCTGCCGTCCTTGGTTTGCAACACTGGAGCATCCTCCTGGGCCTGCTCCAAGGTGCGAATCACCTCCTGCTGCGGGTCGGAGTAGATGGAGAAAATCTTGCTGAACTGCGCCTCGCAGGTTTCCATCAGCTTGAGGCGGTCGCCGATCACTCCAGCAAAGGTCTTCTCGTGCGGACGAACAATGCCCTCGCTGAACTCCGCCAGCCCGACCAGGCAAACAAGGCCTTTGCGGGTCAGCCGCCTGCCGTTGGGGTGCTGATACTCGATGTTGTACAAATACATGGCGGGCTGCGCGTCGCGGATGAGAACGGACTCATCCTGCCATGCGGCGAAGCGGTCGCGGGCCTGCTGATACCGGCCATCATCCTCGGTCTCACCCTGCGAGGTGTTGCGCAGGTCAAGATTGATCATGGAATACGGATTCTTCTGGCGCAGCTTCTCGCCGTCGCCAGCAGAGATGATGTCATAGGGCGGAGTGAACACATCCTCCAGCCGCTCAATTTTGGCGGAGTTGTAGCGCAGAGCGCGGAACGGGGCAACAGCAGCCATAATATTTGTCTCCCAGCGGAGCAGGCGAAAGGGTATAATGGGCCTCGCAAAACTGCATTGAGGACAGCGCGATGCGGATTTCGGCTTTGTTTACCATCTTGCCGGGAAAGGACGCAAGCAGCTTTTTGCTGCATCGGGCGCATTTGGTGAAAAAAGCGGCCAGAAATGAGCGTGCCGCTTTGATGTATTACTCCATGAACGAGGTGATGATGGGAACCGTCAAAACAGTCGCAGCCTTTGCCGCCCTGCTACTTGCAGCGGCAGCGGCGCAGGGGGAAGTGAAGGAGATTTCCTTCAGAAATAAGAAAGACAATACCGTGAAGTTGTATTGCAAAAAGAGTATAGGAAAAATACAAACAACAATCTCTTGTGACGATAAGCCGTTCACTCCAAGCGCGGAATGGGAGATAATCAATGCAGAAAAAGTCTGCTTCCAGCATAAAGACGGCAGGATACGGGCCTGCGATGAACTCAGCAGACAAGGCGGCATGAAAAAAAGTCATGTCTGCTTTGATAAGGACAAGCAACCAGTTCCGTTTACTCCGGGCAAGGAATGGAAGCGGCTTGCTGGCAATAACAAGATATGCGCTGAAGAGCAGGAACGTTTTGACGTGCCAAGAAACATGACCATGCCCAGTCTGAATTTTTAAGGAAGGAAGTCATGCCCCGCAGCGATGACTCCTTTCCTTGCGCCAAGCTGATTGACCTCGGCGCGATCACCGGCGTTTCTGTGGCCTTGCTCTACACGGCGGGCTGGTCGTATGCCTATCACTATTTCCAGTGCTTTCATCTTGGTCTGATCGGCTTGGAGATTGAGCGCGAATATTTTCTCCTCTACGGCTTCTGGGTCTGCAAGGCCCGCTGGTGCGTGGTGTCGCTCTGTCTGCTCTGCGCTTTCGGGTTGCCGCTGTTGTTTCAGTGGTGCTGGCAGCAGAAAACGGAGCTGCGCTCTTGGCTGCGGGCTGTTGCGCAGATAGGCGGGCCAATTGGCTTGCTCCTCCTGTTCATTGTCTTTTACCGGCTTGGCGCAGGGACGGGCCAGTCTGACTTTGCGCGGGAGCAGCGCGGCGATTTTCTTTCGTATCCGAGGGTTGAGGTCTGGCTGAAGGATGAAAAGAACAAGCTGGGCGAGGCGTGGGCCAATGGATGCTACAGGCTGCTGCTGCGCGGCAAGGAGCAGCTATATCTTTTCCGGCCAGATAAGGTCAGCAGCGGGATTCCAACAGACATTGTCCCGAACAGTGATGTAGCGGCAGTGCGGCTGCGGCCTTTGTATCAGACGACGGATGAATGCCGGTAATAAAACAGAAGACAGGAGGAAAACTGTGAATGCGAGACTGACCTTAAACATGGAAAAGCACCTGATTGATTCGGCAAAAGAGTATTCCGCGAAAACAGGGAAGTCTCTTTCCCGCCTTGTTGCGGATTTCTTTGAGCTGCTCCGGCATGATGAGCAACTGGAGCAGACATCTCAGCTGCCGCCGACTGTCCAATCGCTGAAAGGTGTTCTGAAAGGAAGCGGCGCGACAGCGGAAGATTATAAAAAATATCTGGAAGCGAAGCATTTATGAAGGTACTCTTTGACACCAATGTCATTCTGGACGTGCTGCTGGACAGAAAGCCGTTCTCAGCCGCCGCATCGCTTCTGCTGGCCAAAGCGGAGCAGGGAGAGATTGCAGGATTCGCCTGCGCGACCACAATAACAACCATTTACTATCTTGCCGCAAAAATACATGGCGCGAAGATGGCCTCCCTCCATGTTCAATCGCTGCTTTCTCTGCTCAGTGTTGCTCCGGTCAACAAGCTGGTGCTTGAAAATGCTGTTGCCGCGCAATTCCGTGACTTCGAGGATGCTGTTCTGCATGAAGCCGCCCTTCTTGCTGGCGTGCAGCATATCGTCACGCGCAATGCGTCTGATTTCAAGAACAGCCTAATTCCGATACATGAGCCGGAAGAATTTCTTCATGCCTTTGAACTGCTGAAGAAAGCGGATTGACCTCATCAACGGGCATCCCGGATGAGATGCAAGGAAAATCAGGCGAGATGCTGCGAAAGGAAACTGACTACATAATGAGGAATATGAAATGAAGCATATTGCAAGAATTGCGCTGGTTGTTGTGCTGCTGATTAGCGGGATGGTGCGGCCTGTTTGGTGTCAGGAAAATGTAGATGAATACGTACAAGAGCTTAACAACAAAACTACTGCTGCATTCAAGAAAGGGGATTTACAGCAAGGTGCCATCCTTGCTGAACAAGCGTATAGATATGCGCTTGAATATCTGGGAGAAAAACATCCTGACACGTTGGTGGCGGAGAGCCATATCGCTGGGCTTTATTTGTATCAAGGGCATCACAAAAAAGCAGAGGCGTTGGCAAAAAAAGTTTTCCAGTTTCGCAAAGAACTCCTTGGAAATAGACATAAAGATACACTTGAATCAATGGCTGATCTTTCTGTCCTGTATAGAATGCTTGGAAATTACAGCGAGGCAGAGCCATTATGTATTAAAGCATTACAGCTTCGCGGAGAGATTTTAGGTGAGAAACATCCTGATACTTTGGAATCAATAAACTCTTTAGCTTTGCTGCATCAAGCCCAAGGCCGCTACAGCAAAGCGGAACCGCTGTTTAAACAAGCTCTCCAGCTCAGGGAAAAGGTACTGGGCGAGGAGCACGCAGACACCCTGACATCCATCAACAATTTGGCCATGCTGTATCAAGATCAACTCCGCTATAATGAGGCGGAGCCACTTTTGAAGCAGGTGCTCCAGTTCAGAAAAAAGATACTTGGGGATAACCATCCTGAGACTTTGCAATCTATGAACAATTTAGCCATATCATATTATAAGCAAGGGTATTATCACGAGGCGGAGCCTCTGTATAAGGAAGCTATCAAGCTTAACAAGGAAATATTAGGTGATGACCACTTAATAACTTTGACGTATCAAGGAAATCTTGCTGCATTGTATAACGCTGAAGGCCGTTACGGCGAAGCGGAGCAACTTGACAAGGAAGTGCTTCTGCTCAAAAAAAAAGCGCTTGGCAAAGAACATGTAGAAACACTAATCTCTCTGAATAATTTAGCATTTTTTTATCTCGTTCAAGGTCGTTACAGCGAAGCGGAGCCGCTATATAAAGAAGCACTCCCTTGTTTTGAAAACAAGATAGGGATAAACCATCCTGACACAATCGGTATTCTGGGCAATTATATTATTCTTTTAGTCAACACAAACCGTCCCGCGATGGCTCTACGCCTGCTGCAAGAACTTGAACACCGCCTCCTGTCTCGTTCCTTTCAAGAACTTTACAACAGCTCCAGCGAGAAGCAGCGGATACAGTATCTTGGATCAATAGATTCTTTTCAGCAGGTTGTTTTTTCCTTAGCCAATCAGCATCCGGGAGAAGAATACCAGCGATACGCCGCTGAAGTTACGCTGCGATGGAAACAGCTCTATGCGGAAGAAAGAAAAGTTCAGAGCCAGATGCTGACTCTCAGTAATACGCCTGAAGCTGTGGAGCTAAAAACACAGTTTACGACACCGCAGGCCAAAAAAGGCCTGATCAGCCGATTCAATCAAAACGAGAAGGCCTTGATAAATTTTGCCAGAAACTTCAGGACAAGCCTTGAAGTAGAAAACGTGACGCTTGACAGAGTGCAGGCTGCCTTGCCTCCAAACAGTGGCTTAATAGAATACCGGATTGTCAATATTGCAGACCTTACGAATATAAAAAAGATTATCTCTGACAAAAATCAGAGCAACCAGAATATTCGTTTTATAGCTTTTCTTATTTCTACCGATTCATATGTCAAGAAGAAAGTCATCTTCCGCGATCTTGGATCGCAGGAAGAGGTTGCTAATCTTCTGAGGAATTTCTTTCAACTAAAAAATAAGAGTCTTTACTTCAGCCAGAAGCTCCAAAAAGAACAGCCGCCAGACGCTGCTGGCTTGCGCGAACTGATCAAAGTGTTGGAGAAAAAAGCAGACGCGGAGACCACAGAGATATACAAGAAGGTTCTCTTCCCATTTGATGAACAGATTAACAATCTGAAGCAACTCTACATCGCCCCGGACGGCCCGCTGAACCTCCTTTCCTTTGCCTCTCTCCGCCTGCCCGATGGCCGCTTTCTGGTCGAACGGCAGCAGATCAATCAATTACAAACGGGCCGCGACCTGTTGCAAGACAAGAGCGGCGTGTCCGGCAAAGGATTGGTGGCGATCGGCGGCGTAAAATATGGCTCCATGCCCGCAGGCACAGCGGAGCCAGCTTCAACGCTCGCCGCCTATCAGCAACGGGCCGTGCGCGAACTGGCGCAAGGCATCCCCGATTTGCCGGAAAGCGAAGGCGAGGTGAAGACCATTCAGACAATCTTCACCGATAACGTCAAAGAGGACGCTCAGGTACTTTCGGGAGAAAATGCCAGCGAATACAACCTGAAACACCTGAAGCAGCCGCCGCGCATCCTTCATCTCTCCACGCACGGCTTTTATCTTGCTCAAGACGAGAAAAGCAAGCTGGCGGAAGAGGCTCCGCTGTTGCTTTCCGGCCTCGCCCTTGCCGGAGCCAACAACGGACTGCAAGGCCGCGTGGATAAACACGGCGACGACGGCCTGCTCTACAGCCTCGAAGTGCTGGGCCTCAACCTGCACGGCACAGAGCTGGTCTCGCTCTCCGCC
This sequence comes from Desulfobulbaceae bacterium UBA5173, assembly GCA_002413355.1. Lineage (GTDB taxonomy): Bacteria > Desulfobacterota > Desulfobulbia > Desulfobulbales > Desulfobulbaceae > Electronema. Next base: position 10,533 of record DHWV01000037.1, read on the forward strand.
TGCGACACCGGCAAAGGCGTGGTGGATTACTCCGAAGGCGTGTACGGCTTAGTCCGCGCCTTCCGCACTGCCGGGGCAAAGTCTGTGCTGATGACGCTCACTCCAGTCGGCGACAAATCATCGCGGGACTTCATGGAGACCTTTTACGACAAATGGCTCAGTTCCAAGGAGAACATCAGCCCGGCTGAGGCATTGCATGAAACCCGCCTGCAATTCATCCGCGACAAAAAGCCGCCGCAGGACTGGGCACCGTTTGTGCTGGTGGGAAAATAATCACTTTACGACCTTTTAAAAGTAACGCAACAACATACCCTCTGCATTCATTAAGGATAAATCATGTTTGACATCTTCATTAAAACCCACTTCTCTGGCGGCCATCATCTGCGTGAGTACCCCGGCAACTGCGAGCGGCCCCACGGTCACAACTGGAAGGTCAAAGTAACTGTCCGCGCCCAGCAGCTCGACAAGCTCGGCATGGGCCTTGACTTCAAGGTACTGAAGCAGCAGGTGAACGCGGTGGTTGATGCGCTGGATCACCGTGACCTGAACGAGCATCCTGCCTTCCAAGACCGCAATCCCTCCTCCGAGCATATTGCCCAATTTCTCTTTGAGCAGCTCAAGGCGACACTGACCACCGAGCGATATCATCTTCATTCGGTCGAAGTGCGGGAAACCGACTCTAGCGGCGTGATTTATTACGGCGAATGACGGACACGCTGCGGGTCTCAGAGCTGTTTTATTCCATTCAGGGCGAATCCACCCGCGCTGGGCTGCCCTGTGCTTTTGTCCGCCTCTGCGGCTGCAATCTGCGCTGCGTTTACTGCGATTCGCGCTATACTTGGGATGAGGAAGGTCGGCTGCTGCGCATGGCCGAGGTCTGCTCGTGGCTGGAGCGTTATCCCGGTGTGCTGGCGGAAATCACTGGTGGCGAGCCGCTGCTGCAAGAGGCGGTGTATCCGCTCATGGATGCGCTGCTGGCGCAAGGAAGGGAGGTGCTTATAGAGACCAGCGGCAGCCTGAGCATTGCGCAGGTGCCTGCGGCTGCCGGGGTGATTTTGGATATCAAGTGCCCGGACTCAGGCATGGAGGAGCGGAATGACTGGGGCAATATCGAGCTGCTCCGGCAGCGCAAGGCGGCAGGCAGCCGGGATGAAATCAAATTTGTCCTTAGCTCGGAAGAGGACGCGGCGTGGGCGGTGCGCATTGTCCGTCAGCACGAGCTGAATGCTCTGGCACCGGTGCTTTTTTCGCCAGTAATTGGCAAAGCAGCACCGCAACGGCTGGCGGAGCTGATCTTGCAGGAACGGCTGCCAGTGCGCCTGCAATTGCAGCTGCACACCCAAATCTGGCCGGGAGCGCAGCGCGGCGTGTGAGGAAAATCAGTTGACAGCTCCCCCATGCAGCTTTTCCCCCAGCCCGGAATGCCGCTGGGTGCGCATCCGCACTGCCGCAGCCAGCGTCTCCTGGTCAGCGCAGAGGATGAGCCTGCTTTTAGCGCGGGTGATGCCGGTGTAAAGCAGCTCGCGGCTGAGAACACGGCTCTCTTCCTCTGGCAGAAGCAGCAGGACGTGGTCAAACTCCGACCCCTGCGCTTTATGCACGGTGACAGCATAGGCCGTTTCATGCTCCGGTAGCAGCGAGGGCGTGACCGGATGCAGTGTGCCGTCAGGCCGCCGAAACCAAGCTTTTAGCTGTCCGCTCCGGTCGCGCCAAAGCAGGCCAGTGTCGCCGTTGAAGAGTTGGAGATCGTAGTGATTGCGGAGAATGATGATCGGCCTACCCTGATGCCAGTCTGTGTCACGGCTGCTGATCAGTCCGGCCTGCCGCAGCACATCCGCAGCCAGCCTGTTGACTGCCTCGGTACCGTTCGCCCCCTTGTGGACAGCACAGAGCAGGCGGAAACATTCCATCGCCGCAAATCCTTCCTCCAGCGTTCTCGCCCCGGCCATGCCCTCAAAGCCGCGCAGAAGCTGTTTCCGCAGCCAAGCCTCCCGCTCGCGGCCGGTGCAGTGCGTGATGTCGAGATCAGCGCAGCCTGCTTTCAGCACATTGTCAACCTGCTCCTGCACGCCGCTGTTCACCGCCGCTGCTAAACTGCCGATGCCGCTGTCGCTGCGGAAACGGTGGCCAGTGCGGAGAAGAATGCAGGAGTCGGCCATTGGCCCGCCCTGTCCGGCTGAGGCCGTCTGCCCAGTGAGCTGGCTCAACGCCGCGCAGAGCTGGGGCGACCACGCTGCTTCGCTGCTGCCGCAAAGGTCGGCAAAAAGGCTGCCTGCCTCCACTGAAGCAAGCTGGCTGCGGTCGCCGAGCAGGATAAGCCGCGCCTGCGGCGGCAGTGCCTCCAGTAGGGCCGCCATCAGGGCCAGATCGATCATTGATGCTTCATCCACGACCAGCACGTCCACATGCAGGGGATTGTCACGGTCATAGAGGAAGTTTTCCTTGTTAGGCCGCGCCCCAAGCAGGCGGTGCAGGGTCTGGGCCTGCTCCGGCACAGTGCGACCCAAGCCGTCCGGGAGATCATGGCGGGCGGCGCGGATAGACTCATCCAACCGGGCAGCCGCCTTGCCTGTGGGCGCAGCCAAGCCGATGCGCAGCGGTTTCGGCCCTGTGTGCAGAGCGTGCAGCAGCGCGAGTATCCGAGCCACGGTGTACGTCTTGCCGGTACCCGGCCCGCCGGAAATCACCAGCAGGGGTTTGAGTAGGGCCATGGCCGCTGCGGTCTGCTGGCGGTCGGGCGCATCGTTTGTGTTCGGAAAGAGCCGTTTCAGCAAAGGGCGGGCGGCCTGCGCGTCCACTGGGCTGCTCTGTCCGGCCCGCCGGAGGAGTTCACGGGCAGCCAGCTCTTCGCAGGCATGGAGACGGCGCAAATAGAGGCGGTTGCGCTGATCGAGAATCAGGGGGGCGATGTCGCCGGGCTGGCCAACCACACCGCTTCGGAGCAAGCTGCGCCGCCATGCGGTAGGTTCGGGCAGCAGCTCCGGCGGCAGGCTGACCGGAAGGGCAATGCGTTCCGTCAGTGGCCAACAGACATGGCCGCCGCTGGCCGCAGCGCTGGCAAGGGCTGCGGCCAGCAACAGCTCAGGATTCTGGCGGTGGCCTTGCGTCTGGCGTTCGAGAAAGAAGGCAAGGTGCGCATCCAGCCGCCGAATTTGCCCCTGCTCACAGGCCTGCTCCAACAGGGAGCGGATGGAAAGACTGTTCTTCAGAATGTGCCCGCCCGTTGTTTGCTGCTCACATTGCCTCCAGTGCTGTCCAACGGCTATTTTCTCAATCAAGTTTGGCAACCAAACTGCACGGAAGCATATGCGGTTTACACTGCGAAACGGCAACTCGCTTGAATTCAAAAGGTTACCTTTCTGAATCTACTCTCTGTCCTGATTGTTCTTCGAGGAAGATTGGCCGAAGAAATAACCGAGAATGACCAGAAAGCCGTTGCTGAGGATTTGCGATTCTCTGCCGAAGATCATGCCGCTGATCAAGGCAACTGTGAGCATGAGAAGGACAATCCCGCCGATGATGGAAGCAGCAGATTCGCGCTGAAGGAAGGATAGCCAGATTTTTGATTTGCGCTCAAGACCGTCAATGCGATGCTGCTCAAGTTTTATTGCTGCTTCAGTGGTCGCAATTTTTTTCATCTCTTGGTTGTATTTAGCTGCGTCCTCTCTTAGTACAGTAAGTTCACTTAATAACTTGTCTTTAATCTCACCTCCTGAAAGTTGGTCAACCAATTCTTGAAGATTCCCTATCTTCTCATTAGAAGATAGCTCTTGGATTCTATCCAGGATCAACTTCTTTCTTTCAAGAAGAAAATGGCGACACCCAGGAATGTTTTTCTCGATCAACTTATCAACAATAACCAAGCTGTAGTTTAGTTCCGACAGGTTTTTTTTGAGGATATCTTCTTTATTGTGCAGTGCAATAAGGTCAGCCCGGTCTACGTTCCAAGAACGCGCCTCGTTTTCAATTTCTTTCTTGATATTAGCGTGCTCTTTCTTTAACTCTGCTAGCTCATCTGCTATTACATTCATTTTTATTATTCCTTATTAATGACGACAAACATTATCAAACATCCATCAACAGCAAAATTAGGGAAAGAATTTCCCTCTACAGTAATGAGTCCCATCATTCTCCCGCTCAAACACCATGCCAACTGCTCCACTCGGACAGGTTCAGCAAGCTGACGCAATTGCTCCTACATCGCCTCCAGCACCACCGCAACATCCACCTGCGCATTCTCCCGCAGCAAAGTCAGGGTCACGGTCTCGCCCACTTCGTGCTTTTCCAGCTCATCCCGCAGCTGGTTGTAATCCCGCACCTTCACCGTGTTCACCGCAAGGATGATGTCGCCAAGGATTAAACCGCCACGCACCTGCTGTGTGCCCCGGATGCCTGCCTTGTCCGCAGACGAACCCGGCTCCACGTTCAACACCAGCACGCCTTCCAACTCCAGCTCGCGCATAATCCGCTGATTGGCGAAGCTCAGGCCCAAGCCAGGCCGGAACAGCTTGCCGTGGCGGATAATCTGCGGCACTGCCCGGTTGACCTCATGCACTGGCACGGCAAAGCCCACGCCCGCATTGGCCCCGGACGGGCTGTAGATCATGGTGTTGATCCCAATCAGTCTGCCTGCGCTGTCCAAAAGCGGGCCGCCGGAGTTGCCGGGATTGATGGCTGCATCGGTCTGAATGACGTTGTGGATGGTGCGGTTGGTCACCGACTGAATCTCCCGACCGAGTGCGCTGACCACACCAGTGGTCAGGGTTTGGTCAAGACCAAAAGGATTACCGATGGCCAGCACCTTTTGCCCGACCTGCAAATTCTCCGACTCGCCGATCATGATTGGGCGGAGTTTGGCCGCAGGTGCAGAGATGTGCAGGACAGCCAAATCACGGTCTGGAGCTGCGCCTACCAGAGCCGCCTTCCAGGTGCTGTGATCGGCCAACGTGACCTCTATCCGGTTCGCATCGGAAATAACGTGATAATTGGTGACGATGCGGCCTTCTTTGTCCCAGATGAAGCCTGAGCCTGTTCCTTGCGGCACCTCGTACAGGTTCAGGCTGAAGAAATTGCGCCGCACCTCGATGGAGGTAATATAGACCACCGACGGCGACACCTCCTTGAACACGTTGATGGTGTTTTGCTCGTCTGCGCCAAGGTCGCTTCTTGGCACCACCGGACGGGATTCAGCGTTACGGTCAAGGTTACCCGACGCGGGATGTAGCGTGTTATAGGCAAGATAACCTACAGCCAGAATAAGGAGGACGGTCAGCGGGCTTGGCGAGCGGAAGGAAGACATAGGATGCGCAGGAGCGAAAAGGTGAATGTCAGCCGAACAATCCGGTCCGTCGGGCAAGAAAGCAAAGCAGCAGGCCAATAGCCAGCGCGGTCAATCCCATCATCCGCAGCGTGTCTGGCTCGGCTTCGGATAGCTGCCGCAGCCAAGCCTGCATCGCTTCCGGCGAGGCCACATACGGAAGTCCTTCGATGATCAGCACCAAGCCGATCAGGGTGATCAGAGTTTTCATGCCGCAAGCCTACCAAAAGACGCGGCGGTGCGCAATCCTTGATCAAAAGATATTGACAAGCCTTCCTAAAAAAGTAATGTTGACTGGCCTTCAGCTGGCATCTCCTCCAACTTTGACTCAGCATTCACGCACGCACATGACTACAGCACCCGCACCCGCACCCGCCTCTCGCTACAGCGAGGCCGGGGTTGACATTGACAAGGGCAACGCCTTTGTTGACCGTATTAAGAAGCTCGTCCGCGCCACGCATGGCCGGGCGGTGATTGACGACATCGGCGGCTTTTCCGGCCTGTTCAGCATCGGCAACGCCAACCTGAAAGATCCGGTGCTGGTGGCCTCCACCGACGGCGTGGGCACTAAGCTCAAGATCGCCCATCTCTGCAACAAACACGACACGATCGGCATTGACTTGGTGGCGATGTGCGTCAACGACGTGATCGTCTGCGGAGCCAAGCCGCTCTTCTTTCTTGATTACTTTGCTTCGTCTTCGCTCGACTTGGACGTGGCCACTGACGTGATCAAAGGCATTGCCGATGGCTGCAAGCAGGCAGGCTGCTCGCTGATCGGCGGCGAGACCGCCGAGATGCCGGGCATGTATCAGCCTGGAGACTACGATCTGGCTGGCTTCACCGTCGGCATCTGCGACCGGGACGCGATCATTGACGGCACAAATGTCCGGGTGGGAAACAAAATCATCGGCTTGGCCTCAAGCGGCCTGCATTCCAACGGGTATTCCTTGGTGCGTAAGATCGTCTTTGACGAGTTGAAGCTGAACGTCGCAGATCAAGTGCCGGAGCTGGGCTGCACCTTGGGCGAGGCACTGCTCAAGCCGACTAAGATTTATGTGGAAAGCGTGCTGCGTGTGCTGCGCAACGTCAAGATCAACGCGATGGTGCATAACACTGGCGGCGGCTTCTACGACAACATTCCCCGAGTGCTGCCCAAAGGCTGCAAGGCAGTGATTGACAAGGCAAGCTGGCCCGTGCCGCCCATCTTCAGCTTTTTGCAAGAAAAAGGCAAGGTTTCGGCAGAAGAGATGCACCGCACCTTCAACATGGGCATTGGCCTGATGGTGGTGGTGAACGAAGCGGATGCGGAAGCCGCCATGCAGCAGTTCACGGCGATGGGCGAGCAGCCGTATTTGATCGGCGAGATCAAGCCTGCCAAAGAGGATGAAGCGCAGGTGGTGATCAGCAGCTTGGCTGCCTGATTCAGCCGCCGCAGTCCGCCGTGCTGCCCTGAATCTTCTCAATGCCGTGCGCCAGCACCGGCAGCACGGCTTCCAGATTTTCCTTGGCTGCTCTTGCGCTGCCAGGCAGGTTGATGATCAACGTCTGGCCGCGTATTCCGGCAAGGCCGCGTGACCACACTGCTTGGCCGGTTTTCGCCAGACTGGCCAAGCGCATGGCCTCCGGGATTCCGGGGATATCCTTCTCAATCACCCGGCGAGTCGCCTCCGGGGTACGGTCACTAGGCGACACTCCGGTACCGCCCGTGGTCACAATCAAATCCAGCCTTTCCTCATCCGCCCAGGCAATCAGGGTCGCCGCAATCTGTTCTTCTTGGTCAGGCAATATTTTGTATGCTGTTACCCTGAAGCCCTGCGCGGTCAGCAGCTCGCGCAGCAGCGGGCCAGAAGTGTCCACCCGCTCGCCGCGTGAACCTTTGTCGCTGAGCGTGAGGATGCCGCAGGTGAAGATCATTTTATATAGACCCAAGTTGTGACCTATAACATTTTGAAAAATCCATGTTACCCCGCATGTATTATATTTTTTTTCACCCCCCAATCCTCGACATCCGCCCGTGGCAGCCACCTTCCTGCTCGCGCAGCCGTTCTTCCATTCTGTGCCCTTGCGGCTTACTGCGAACTACGGCCAGCAGCGTTTCGCGGATCTCTTCATCCGTGCAGCCGTCTTGGCGGAGGACAGCGCGGAGGTCTGTTTCCGCATCATGCAGCAGACAGGCGCGGAGTCTGCCTTCAGAAGTCAGGCGGAGACGGTTGCAGCGATCGCAGAAATGGTGGCTGATCGGGCTGATGAAGCCGAGTTTCCCCTTTGCGTCAGACCCGACGCGGAACATGCTGGCCGGGCCGTCGGTCTCGCTGCGCGGCACCGGAATCAGCTTACCCAAGTGACTGATTCGCTGCTTGATCTGGTCAGAGCAAAGGTAGGTGTCCCGGTTCCAGCGCGAGCGGGAGCCGATGGGCATGAACTCGATGAAGCGCACGTGCAAATTAGTGTCGCGAGAGAGACAGGCAAAATCCGCCAGCTCGTCGTCGTTCACCCCGCGCATCACCACCATGTTCAGCTTCACCGGGCTGAACCCAGCAGCCCGCGCCTGCTCAATTCCGCGCCAAACTTGCTGAAAGCAATCTGCGCCGGTGATCTGGGCGAACCGCTCCGGTTTCAGCGTGTCCAAGCTGATATTGATCTTGTTGATTCCGGCGGCCCGCAGCCCTTCCGCGTATTGCTCCAGTAAAACGCCGTTGGTGGTAATGCGGATGTCGCGCAGCCCTTTAATCTCACCCAGCTGTCTGGCGAAATCCATGATGCCCTTGCGCACCAGCGGCTCGCCGCCGGTCAGGCGCAGCTTGTTCATGCCAAGGCTGACCGCCGCCCGCACCACCCGTAGCAGCTCCTCATAGGTGAGCATGTCCGCGTGACCGAGCTTTTCCTGCTCGCCGCCGTCGGGGCGGCAATAGATGCAGCGCAGGTTGCAGCGGTCGGTGAGCGAAAGCCGCAAATAGGAGATGGTGCGGCTGAAGAGGTCAGTGAGAACAGTGTGTTCCGGAAAACGCTCTGCGCTTTTTCTTGCGGGCATCGATGCTGGCCTTTGTATCTTCTTTGACGGGCCATGACGTTTTGTTAGGCCCTGAAACCTAACTCACCTTGCCACGTAAATCATATTTTTTCAAGGCTGCAATTGTGGTGTCCACAACCCTCTCGCATATGCTGTTTCACTGCGAGAGAATTTGGCTTTGGAATCATGCCGTTTCACTGCTGCTGCGGTTCTGATTGTCCTCCGTCGGCTGTCGATGTTCCGAAAACACTTGTAAGACAGGCCCGCAAGGTTTTAAATAGGCGGGAACATATTCCATCAACATCATACACTCCGCAAGGCATGTCATGCCCATGAACACAACGCCCCCTTGGGGCAAGAAGAAGAAACCGGCCGGGCCGGAAGAGCTACTGGCCGAGCTGATTCAAAAAATTCGTGATTTCTTTGACGGACAGAGCGCGCAGGGGGCCAGCGGCGGACAGCAGCAGGAAGACAGCGGCCGCAATTTTCTCTCCGCCGCCAGCAAGATTGCGGCGGTGGTGGTCGCAGCCCTGCTGCTGCGCGGATTTTTCTCCTGTTTTTATACCATTGAGGCTGGGGAGAAGGGCATTGTCCTTCGTTTCGGCAGATACAGTCGTACCGCCGAGCCAGGTCTCAACTTCAAAATGCCTTTTCTTGAGGACATGGAACGGGTGAATGTCGAGACAGTGCGCAAGGAAGAATTTGGCTTCCGCACTCGGATGCCGGGCGAGTCCGCCGTCTTTGACAAGAAAAGCTCAGACGATGAGTCATTGATGCTGACTGGCGACAAAAACGTGATTGATGTCGCGTGGATTGTCCAATATAAGATCAGCGATCCGGTCAATTATCTTTTCAAAGTCAGCGATGTGCCGCAGGCGGTGCGCGACAACTCGGAAACGGTGATCCGGCGCATTGTCGGCAACTTGGACTTTGATTACGTCCTCGGCAACCGGATCATGCTGGCAGACATGGCTCGTCAGGAATTGCAGCGTGACCTCAATAAACTGGAGACCGGGATCAGCATTGTCACCCTCCAGATGCTGGACATCACCCCGACAGACGAGGTTAAGCCCGCCTTCAACGAGGTCAACGAGGCTGATCAGGATATGAAACGGCTGGTCAACGAGGCTGAGGAACAGTATAACCGGGTCATTCCCAAAGCGCGTGGTTCGGCCAAGCAGCTTATTGAGGAAGCGCATGGCTACGCGGTGCAGCGTCTCAACGATGCGAAAGGCGAAACCGTCCGCTTCACGGCCATTGCCGCTGAGTACGGGAAGGCCAAGGAAGTCACTCGGCAGCGCATGTATTTGGAAACCATGCAGAGCATTCTGCCGCAGGTGAAGCAGGTCTATATCATGGACAAACCCGTGCTGCCCTTCCTTAACCTCAACGGCGCAGAGCGAACCGCTTTGCCGCCATCTGCCCCCCTTACCCTTCCGCAGGAGAACCAGAGCAAATGAGCCAGTCCATGCCACAACCCCACGTTCTGAAGGGACTGTACCTGCTGCTGGCGGCAGTCGGCATTCTCATGGTGCTGGACGGATTTTACATCCTCCCGGAAGGAAAGCAGGCAGTGATCACTCAGTTCGGTGCGCCGGTAGGCGAGCCGGTGACAGCGGCGGGCCTGAAAATCAAAATGCCCTTTCTCCAGCGGGTGCGCCTATTTGAAAAACGAATTCTGATCTGGGACGGCAAGCCGAACCAGATTCCGACCAACGATAAAACGTTCATTTATATGGACAACACCGCTCGCTGGCGGATCAAGAATGCGCTGGTCTTTCTTCAGGCCGCAGGCAGCGAGGCCCGTGCTCAGACTCTGCTTGACGACATCATCAACGGTGCGGTGCGCGATTTGGTCAATCAGAACGATCTGATCGAGATCATTCGCTCTTCAGATTGGAATCAAGGCTACGCAGCGGAGACTTCCTCCAGCGACCTGACCAAGCCGCCACAGAAAGGCCGTGATAAAATCAGCGAAATGGTGCTGGCGCAAGCCTCCAAGGATGCGCTTAAATACGGCATCGAGCTGATTGACGTGATGTTCAAGCGCGTGAATTATATTGACTCGGTGCGGGAAAAAGTTTATGCCCGGATGATTTCGGAGCGGAAACGGATTGCGGCGGAAAAGCGTTCGCTGGGTGAAGGGCGCAAGGCGGAAATTCTCGGCAAGGTGGAGCGGGAGCTGCGCGAAATCACCTCTGAAGCCAAGCGGCAGGCCACAGAGATTCGGGGCAAGGCGGATGCTGAGGCGGCTCGTCTCTACGGCGAGGCCTACAGCAGCAATGCAGAATTTTATGCGTTCCAAAAGAGCCTCGAGAGCTATCAGAGCATCCTCGGTGGCAATACCTCGCTGATGCTGCCGCCCAATGCCGATCTGTTCAAGTATCTGCAGTCCCCGACGGCTGCGCAATGAAGTTCAACCTCAACTGAGGGAGAAAAACTATGAGTTCATGCACAAGCTCCTGCGGCGGCAAATCGAGCTGCGGTTCGGCGCAAAGCAATGCTGCCAACGCGCATCTGGCCCAGCAGGACATCGCCATCACCAAGTCGCTTGGCAAAATCCGGCATAAAATTCTCGTGATGAGCGGCAAAGGCGGGGTGGGTAAATCTACAGTCGCGGTCAATCTGGCGTTAGGGCTGGCCGAACGCGGCTGGAAGGTTGGCCTGATGGATGTTGACCTGCACGGGCCGGATGTTTGCCGAATGCTTAATCTCACCGGCAGCTTGGAGCAGCTACAGAGCGCGAACGGCTTGGTGCCGCCGCTGCTTTACAACGGCAAGGTGAAGGTGGTTTCGCTCGAATATATGATGAAAGACCGCGATGAGGCCATCATTTGGCGCGGGCCGCTGAAAATACAGGCCATCCGCCAGTTTGTCGCGGATATGGACTGGGGCGAGCTGGATTATCTGATTGTTGACGCACCTCCAGGCACCGGCGACGAACCGCTTTCCGTGGCTCAGACTATGCCTAACGTGCAGGCACTGGTCGTGACCACGCCGCAGGAAGTTGCTTTGGCTGACGTGCGTAAATCGCTAAACTTCTGTAAAACCGTGAAGATGCCGGTGGTCGGCGTGGTGGAGAATATGTCCGGCTTTGTCTGTCCGCATTGCAGTCAGACCGTTGACATCTTCGGCACTGGCGGCGGCGAAAAAACCGCCCGCGACTTTGACCTGCCTTTCTTGGGCCGGGTGCCGATGGATCCCCGCGTCGTCATGGGCGGAGATAGTGGCACGCCTTACCTTTCCTCCAGTGCCGACAGCCCCGCAGTGAAAGCCTTTGCAGCCGTGATCAGCGCGGTGGAACAGCGGCTGCCGATCAAGGCTGACCTCCGCTTGAATATGGCTGGTTCCTCCGCCTCGTGCGGCTGCGCTTGCGGCGAAAGCTGTGCGCCCGAGAAAACCGAAACCTGCGCCTGCTGAATTTTCGCCCGTTCAGGAGCCGCTGCCGCTCCTGAACGCTTTCCCTTCTCAATCTGCTTCCGACCGCTTTCATACCATGAAGATACAGCAACTGACCGTCGGCATGATGAATGTCTGCTGTTATATCGTGTCCTGCGAAAAAACCGCCAAAGCCGCAATTATTGATCCCGGCGGGGATGAGGACAGGATTCTGGCCGCCTGCAAAAAAGACGGACTGGAGGTGATCTATATTATCTCCACACACGGGCACCCTGACCATGTCTGCGGCAACGGGCCAATTCAGCAGGCCACCGGCGCGCAGATTGTCATGCACCGGGCTGATGCGGAGTTTTTCAGCACGGAGGAGGCGCGGAGCTACTTTGCCATGCTCGGTCTGCCGGAATCGCCGCCAGCGAATATGCTGGTTGAGGATGGCGACGTGATCCGCATTGGTGAAGAAAGTCTGACCGTGATCCACACGCCCGGTCATACCCCCGGAGGCATCTGTCTGTATCATGCGCCCGACTGCTTCACCGGTGATACTCTGTTCGCAGGCGGGGTGGGCCGCACCGATTTTCCCGGCGGCTCCATGCGCGAGCTGTCACAGTCCATCAGCGAACGACTGATGACCCTGCCGCCAGAGACCATTGTCTGGCCCGGCCATAGCTACGGCGGCTCTCAATCCAGCATCGGCAAAGAAGTGCGGAGCAACCCGTACTTGTAACGCAGAATATTAACGATGGACGACAGCTTGCACTCTGATCATTTTTCGCACGGAATTTGCTACATACACTTCATTCGCCGCCGACACCTCCGCAACGGTCAATAACCGCTCAACCGCTTCGCCCTGCTCCAGCAGCATCCGACGGTGTGTTCCGGCAAGCAAGCCGCAGCGCGTTGGTGGTGTCAGAAGCGGTCCGTCTTTTTCCATCCGCACGAACACATTAGCAATTGTTCCTTCCGTCACCTGCCCGGCGGTGTTGGTGAACAGCACTTCATAAAAACCTTGCGCAACGGCTTTGCTGCGCTCTTGGTCGTACAGCTCCCGTCGGGTGGTTTTATGAAAAAAATGGGGATTGTTGGGATCAATCTGCCGGTGCGAGAAAATTACTTTTGGCAGCTCGGTGGGCGGTGGCTCTTCTGGCAACGTGATGGAACCAATTTCAATCCTGCCGTCTCGATGGAGTAGCAGGCGTACTCGTCGCCGTTCGCTGTGCCCGGAAACTTCTGCTTCCAGTCGAGCGCGAATTTCATCGATATCGCAGCAAAAATTAAAATACCGCGCCGAATCAGTCAGCCGCTCCAGATGATAATCGAGGAGGAAAAAACCGCTTTCCGGCTGCCAGAGCAGGGTTTCGATAAGCTGAAAATCCGGCTCGCTTTTGGTGAGAAAATTGCTTTTGAGCAGGCATTCCGCCCATTCCTCTTCCGATTTGGAGTCAGCAACAATGCCGGAACCAATGCCCATTCTGCCTTTCCCGCCGTGCAGTTCCACGGTACGGATCGGCACATTGAAGCAGCTTTCCGCTTGGCTGGTGAAACCGATTGCCCCGCAATAGACACCGCGCCGCTGCCGCTCCAACTCGCGAATGATCTCCATCGTCCTGATTTTAGGCGCACCGGTGACAGAGCCGCAGGGAAAAAGAGCCTCAATTAGCTGCCGGAAAGACGGCGTGGCACCTGTCGGAATGCCGTCAATCGTCGAGGTCATTTGCAGCAGAGATTCGTACGTCTCCACCTCGAACAGGGAGCGAGGCACCACGTGCCCGCCGCAGGATTCATGGAGCAGATGCCCCAGATCGTTGCGGAGCAAATCAACGATCATCACGTTTTCGCTGCGGTTTTTTGGGTCCGAATGCAGCCGCAGCCGCTGTTCCTCGTCCTCGGTAGCCGTGCGGCCCCGGCGCAAGGTGCCTTTCATAGGCCGCACCCGCACCTTGGCCGCATCAGCGTGGAAAAACAGCTCCGGAGAAAAGCTGAGAATATCTCGCCCGTTATGCCGAATCCACGCGCTGTAGCAAACCGACTGATTGCGACGCAGGGCGCGGTACAACGCGGCAGTTGAGCCGTGGAAAAAAAAACTGAAATGAAGCGTGAAATTGGCCTGATACGTGTCTCCGGCGCGGATGTAATCCTGAATTTTTGCAACCGCCCGCAGGTATTCGGCCTGGGAAATGCTGGTGCGCAAGTCTGTGCAGGTAAAGGAGTATTCCGCTGTCTGCACTTCCTCCTGCCACTCGCCACTCCATAAACCGGTCTGATGGTCAAAAATCAGTGGCTCTTTATAAACGCCCAGCACCGCCAGCGGCCTATCGTCATCAAGAAAACGGCGCAGGCGCGGCTCCAGTAAATAGCCGAACTCGTAGTCCAGCCATCCGGCAAGAAAAAAGCCGTGCTGCCGGAGCTGATCAGCCTGATTGAGGAATACCGCAGCGTCATCGCTTGAATGACAGAGCAGATGATGTTTTGGATTGCGAAAAAGGAAGGAACGATGATTCTCCGCTGTCAGTCTGGAGCTTTCCAGAAAGACAAAATCATCCTGCCGCTCCAGCCATGAGGTGATGCGGAGGATTTCGGCATCGCTGAAAGGTTTCAATGCTTCGTGTCAGAAATCTGCTTGCCATGCTCCCACAGCTCTTCCTGCGAGGAGCCGTCTTGGGCTGTAAAAACGCCTTTGCCGTGCTTTTTGCCGCCTGCCCAGCCGCCAGAATATGTTGTGCCGTCAGGATAGCTCATGGTGCCGATGCCGTCCGGTCTGTTATCCTGCAACTCGCCGACATATTTGTTGCCGCCTTTGGTGTTGACCGTGCAGTTATGACGGCATTGTCCGTCTTCCATCACGCCTTCCAACGTCAGAAACAGCTTGCCTTTGGCATACCAGCGCAGCGTTCCTGGCCCGCTTGCCTTGCCGTCTTTGCAGCCGCCCGCCCAGATGACTGATTCCTCAGGAATCGGCATTGGATTTCTAATTTGACAGCCGTTTTGCTGATCAGCAATCCAATGCTCCGCAGCTTGAGCTGTGGAAACGTAGCTGAGCAAGCAGTAGAGAAAAAGATTCCGTCTCATTTCTTTTGACCGTTCTCCCACATCTCTTCCTGCCCAACACCGTCTTTGGCCGTATATACTCCTTTGCCGTTTCTGCGGCCATTGGACCAATCGCCTTCGTATGTACTGCCGTCCTCATAGATCATGATGCCGTGACCATGCGGAACATCATCTTTGAATTCGCCTGTATATTTCTGTTTTCCATTAGCTGAGACAAGTTCACCTTTGCCGTTCATTTTTCCTTTCCGCCATTCGCCGGTATAAACTTCTCCGGTAGCAAATTTCAAGGTTCCTTTGCCGCTTCGTTCACCGTCTTTGATTTCACCTTCGTATTTGCTGCCATCAGCGCGGATGATAACACCTTTCCCGTTCGGTAGATTATCTTTCATCTCACCGACGTATCTGTCGCCTTCCTTGGTTTTGACTGAGCAATCCTGTGCACAGCGACCATCTTTCATGATACCGGTGATTGTGCTTTGCAGCTGCCTGACCATTTGATGGATTCATCCTGTGCGGGAGCAGGATTCCACACTTTGCAGCCGGTTTCTGTAGCGGCAATCCAATTGCTTTGTGGAACGGTGCTCTTGCCGTCTTCAGAATGTGCAGAAACCGCCAGCAACCATAAACAGCACACTGCCAGAATTGACCATTTTGTCATTTCAGTTTAATTTGCATTTTGTTAATTTTCAGGCTATGCGCCTAATTAAACGAATCACTTCATCGGGCCACTTGCCTATTTGTCGCACGAGGCAAGTCAGCGGTTGGTTATTGTATCGTTTTTCTAAAACAAATTCAATATAAGTTCTCAGCGCAGCGTGATTGGTCATTCAATGGCAAAAAAACTTCCCAGCACGCCTTAACAGCGAAATGCTGTACGCCGTTCAGGATATTTTTTATAACGAACGAGAGCTTCCATGTCATTTTTCACTGTAGGTTTATCGCGAAGATCTATTTTTTTTCTTAAAACAATGGATTGTCCAGCGACAGCACGGGATGCCGCTTTTTTTGACTCAACGTTCAAATGCTTTTATCTTTTTTTAAGTAAAATCTACTAGATATGCCGTAATCGCTCAATTTTTTCATGCTGTTTATTGTTGTGGATGCAATTCCAGCAGCATTTGAAGTGAACTGTGAAATAGGCACTCTGTGCTACATCACCTTCTTTCCCTTCTGTCTCCACAAGAAATTTGCTTGAAATCCGCCGCAAAAAACAGTATAAAATACCGGGTACAATTTATTGTACCAGCAGCCTTGCCGCTCTTCAGGCTGTCAACCCTTATTGTGACCGGAGCGGAATGATTTCGCGCATCCTTCATCAGGCTGCCATGCACTGCCGCCGCCAGCAAGGCAGGCTGAACATGCACCTATCTGTCAGCAGAACAGTCCGAAAAAACAAAAAGCTGATTATCTGCCTCAGCGTGGTTATCATTGTTGTCAACGCAGTCTTTCTGTCTGTCAATTTTATTACTCTCCGGGAAACGCTGTCTGCTTCGCTGCTCCAGAAAGCAAAGCGGCATGAGGAAGAGTTTAAGCTTAACCTGAAAATGGTGTACAGCAGCATGCTACAGATGTCCACGCTGATCAGTAGCAACAGCGAGTTAGGGCAGGCATTTTTGCTGAAAGACAGCGCGATTTCAGACAATGGCAAAAATGATACCAGCCAAGACAGCCTTCGCCGGAAGACCTATCAATTTGGCTCAGTGGAAAGTAAGCCACATCTGCTTTCCGACACCATGCAAAGCTATACTTGGCTGCGCGGCATTTCGCCGCTCTGGGCTGTTGATCCAGCGACTAAAGAGAGAGTGTATGTCGGTTCCATGGATATCAGTACCTCATTCAAAGAGATTGTTCCGCTGTATGCAAAACTGTTTCAAGTTGAGGCAGCTGTTCTGCTGAACAAGGAATATGTCAGAAACAGAATGTGGAACAAGCAGACAAAAGAATATTTTGAACAGCACGCAGATGCAAATCATTACGTTGAGGCGGCAAGCTCTTGGAATGATCTCATGAAGATATTGCCGATCATCTTTGTGAGGAGTGACTATAAATCAGACGGAACAAAAATCATATATGAAAATTCAAAGTACTATTCTGTCTATTATTTTCCACTTCCAGACTCGCAAGATTCAGAAAGTGATGAAATAACTGCAAGCCCTGCTGGATTTATGCTTATTTGGGAAGATGTTTCTGATCAGTTTGCTAATTCTGCAAAAAATTTTTTCGTCAATCTCATTTTAGCGGGCCTTGGTTTCATTCTGATTGAAATCGGACTGATCTGGATGCTCAACAGGGAAAATAGACTGTCTGTGGCCGAGCAGTGCGCGGCAATCGACGAATTGACAGGCCTTTACAACCGCCGTTATTTTGATGAACTTTTAGAGAACGAACTGCGGCGGGCCGAGCAAAGCCAAGAAGCTCCTTTGTCTTTGATTATCTGCGATGTTGACTATTTCAAACGCTTTAACGACACATACGGCCATAAGGCAGGTGATGAGTGTTTGAAAAAAATCGCGGACACGCTCAAGCTGCAAGCCCGGCGCAGCAGCGACTGCGTAGCCCGCTACGGCGGCGAGGAATTCGTCATCATCCTGCCCCGCACCGATATCTATTCAGCGGCAGACATCGCCGAAGGAACACGAAGGGCAATTATCAATCTCGCCATTCCTCACGTTAGCTCAGACATCGTGCCTGTAGTCACCATCACGCTAGGCGTGGCCTGCACATCCAGCTTGGCCGAATACGACAGTTTGTTTGAAGCGGCGGACCGCAATCTTTACATCGCCAAAAATAATGGCCGCAACAAGGTCGAGCCAGCCAAAGTCTCTATTCCTCCCCGCAAGGCAATCTGACAGAATTGTGCCATTCATCGGCGCATAACGCTGCACTTTTCCTCCATATCTGCACAGAGTCAGTCTTGTCAAGACAAGATTGATGGAGTATACTCCACATCTTTTTTAACAGTGCAAGGCAGTCTTGTTGAGTGCCAATCCCCCAGCAAAACGGAGTATTTCCATGAGTGATTTGAAAAAGATGTACACTACCATCCTCGGCGATTCCTTTCCGATGGAGATGACCATTTCCTTCGGCGGTCAGACCCTGATCTACCGCAAGCGAACATGGGCGATCCCGATGGAGGATGGCACTGTTGACGAACGCGGCCTGCGCTACGGAGAAAACCCGGATCAAGAGGCGGCTCTGTATGAGCTGGTCAACGGCAATTTGGTGCTTGGCGACTGCAAGTTCATCGAGCCGGGCAAAGCGTTAGTCAGTGGGATTAAGGTTGAGGACATGCTCCAAGTGGGCAAGCATCCGGGGAAAATTAACTTGACCGATGTTGATAACGGCCTAAACATCATTAAATATTTGATGGAAAAACCGGCGGCGGTGATCCTCAAACACAACAATCCTTCTGGGGCGGCTCTTGGCACAACATTGGCCGATGCTTATAATCGGGCCAACCGTGCTGACCGCATTGCCGCATTCGGCGGAGCAGTGGTCGTCAATAGACCGCTGGACAGAGCGACCGCAGAGCTGATGAGTCAAAACTACCTTGAAGTGGTCTGCGCCCCTGATTTCGAGGACGGCACGTTGGCAATTCTCGCCAAGGCCAAAAACTTGAGAGTCATCCGCATGGACGGCATCGCTAAGCTGGCGGAGTTTGAAAAATACCGCTTTGTGGACTTTAAGTCGCTGATTGACGGCGGTATTATTGTCCAGCAGTCAGCAGTGAATTCAATCCGCTCCGCCGCTGATCTGAAACCGGCTGTGGCGACATGGAAAGGCCAAGAATACCGCTGCGAACGCCAGCCCACGCCGCAGGAAATTGACGACATGATTTTCGGCTGGGCTGTCGAGCACGGGGTTACATCCAACTCGGTAATTTACGTGAAAGATGGATGCACGGTCGGTATCGGCACCGGCGAACAGGACCGCGTTGGTGTAGCGGAGATTGCGGTGTATAAGGCGTATGCTAAATATGCAGACATCACCTGCTTTGACCGCTTTGGCATCCCTTATGCGGACTTGGCCTTGGAAGTGACGCAGGGTAAGCGCACTGCGGCGGACAAGGATGAGATTGACGCAAAAGTAAAGACAGATCGGGCGGGACTGCCCGGATCGGTAATGATTTCAGATGCCTTCTTTCCCTTCCGAGATGCGGCAAATGTGGGCATTCGCGAAGGTGTCGGAGCCATTTTGCAAGCAGGCGGCTCCATGCGGGATTATGCTTCCATTGAGGCCTGCAACGCAGCACAGCCGAAGGTGGCGATGATGTTCACAGGACAGCGGTCGTTTAAGCATTGACTACAGAACAGCAAAAACAGTCCCTCGAAAAGAATTTCCTTCCTGAGGAAATTCTTTTCGAAGAGACTGTCGTTACTTAACGGTGACATTGACTACATATGTTCCCGCCTTAAACGTGCCTAGTGATGTGGTCACATCACTAGGCCATGTGTACAGTGTAACTTCTACACTCTTGGTGGTTGCAAGTGCGGTTAATGCAGTTGCATACATTCCATCCAAGTTTGAATAAACTGCACCTGCGTCTGGAACAAATCTGTAGGTGGTCGGAGTTGTTCCTGTAGGCCAGTTAGCATCGGCGCAGGCAAAAGTGATCTGATAGAATTTGCCAGCTGGAGCAGTAAAAGAATATCCGGAACTGACTTTAGAAATCGTCCCATTCGTACAAATTGCCGGGTTCGCTGCGTAAGATGACGTTATCGCTAACGATAATAAAGACACTGCGCCGACAACTCCTGTTGCAACTTTATTTCTCAGCTTCATTTTAGCATCCTCCATGTATTTAAACATTAATTGCAAGCAAGCAATTACCCCTGTATAGTATATGTACAGGATACTCTTGCATATCAAGTTTGTCAACTGTTTGCTGTCGGGGGAATAATATATGACAGCGATTAGTTAGCTATCGCTGCCTCACTTCAAGAATACCTTCTTTTTTTAGTTTTTCAATATTTTTTTTTAGCTCCCAAAGGGGAATCCCAATTATTTCTGCAATTTCAATAGTACTACGCTGCCCATCCGCGTAAGCCAATAAATTCATCATGTCTTTTACTTGGTAGCCGCTGCTTTTTGTGCTGACAGTTGGATACAGACCTCTTTTTCCTAACTGCGGCTCACAAAGCGTAGTGGTACGTAGAATTTCTACGCATTCTAAGCACTCTATAGATTTTTTTAATACGTTATACCCCCCGATCAAACCCGTCGGCGTTACAAGCTCCAGATCATCTAACGAGGTGTGGTATTCAGGGTAACATCCATATTTTGTTCGCATTATTGAGCAAACAGGAAGATCTATCCCCGGGCTACAATATTGGCGTTCGTCACTTCCTCTATCTAAAAAGCTGTATTTTTTAAAATCAGGGCATGAATGTTTTAAAACGTGTAATGCAACTTTATCAGACAGTGTGTTGCCGTTACGTGAAGGAATGTAGGAGTAGCTTCTTTCATCACCAATGCATGTAACATTAAATCCTGCAATAATACTTTTCTTCATCTTTTTATAGTTACGACTCAAATAAGTAATTGCCCCTATAGTTTCAGGAATAATAATTATTCTATATGTATATTTTCTATTTTCAAACTCATCTATTAACCATTTTGCAATAAATATTGTGACGACTGGACCAGAAAGCTCATTATTTGCCATCGAAGGATGACATAGATAACTTGACAAGAATATTTCTTTTTCTGATTTACCTGGAATAATTAGTTCGCCATAAGTGAGATAACCAGCTTTCAGTTCGCTATCAATAACTACATGATACTTTCCTGGTTTTAAAACGTCCCTTTCATTTTGAGTGATGCAGAATCCCCATTTGTCTTGATAATAAGATGTTACATAAGGTACTGCATTTGGTTGATCTGGAATTGAATATAGATTTTCTTGCAATTCATCAAGAGTAATAATTTTCCTTACAGGAATTGAGTATCCTACTACATGTAAATTAGATTTTTTAAAATCACAGATTTTTTCTCCGTCAGGAGTTATTATGTATGCATCTTTTATATTCCATTCTCTTGGCACCTCCCAGTCGAAGCACTTAGTGCCAGAAGGAACCTCAATCATATTTAAATTAGGCATGTATCTTTTTAAGATAATTAATGACTCGCGGAACCCATTCCCTGTAATACTTCGGCAAATTGGAAAAAGTTCTTGGCATAACTTATGCATTTTTATTCCCAAATTAACCATATTGCTTTCCTTCGATACGATAAAGGGTATTTTCAGCCTTACCTGACGCTATTATTTTTGAAATAAATTCATACACATGTCGAGATCGAGCTGTTCGTAAACCATAGCCTTCATTTGGCCTGTAACCAGAATAAATCCCTTCTTTCCACATCATCTCTCCTGCTGGATTTCCATATGTTATAATTTTCCTCTCAATATTTCTAACAAATAATCCATATGACCTAATTTCAGCATTACCCGCTTGGTCGATATATTTCCCTGTAAACTCTTTATGGTAACGATAAGGCACTTGATTCATCTCTTCAACATGATGGTAAAATGTCATGCTGCCTTGCTCAGGAAGGTCCAATATAGCAATCTTGCCATTTAATTCTCGCAGGATAGAAAATGGCGAATCACTTCCATACCCACTGTAATTATTAATTGATTTAAATTTTTCAACGTCAAATCCAATTGCTGCAAACGAATAAATAGGATGACCTGTTCTCACAGCTAATGGATGCTTTCTGCCAGCTTCAGTAAGCGCACCCATGCAAGAAGAAGTCGTTCTAATATCAAAATAAATACCTTTTGCAAAATCAAAATTAAACAAAGGAAGTAATAACGTTCCTGATTTTCCGAGAGCAATTAGAAAAGATTCCAAGATATCTTGAGATGTAAATTTTACCCCAAGATTTAAGTAACGTTTAAACGTTCTTTTAATGTTGCTGTGCACCAAAAGAACATCTCCTTCCTGAACCCCTGCTTTTTGCCATTCGTTTGACAGTCTTTGTATCATGCAATATGCAGCATTATTTTTTTTGCACATAAAGAAATATCCTCTTTCGATTTACAAACGAAATATTTTTCTATTTCACAAAGATGATACATCTTTGATGTTAGTATTGTCAATAAATTATTGCGAGCTATTATAAACCTATCCTATTAATCTAACTGAAGCAGCATAAAGTGAACCTGCATGTCATTCCGAGCAACGCGAAGAATTTCCTATTTTCCCTTGGCGTGAGATTTCTCGCTCCGCTCGAAATGACAGATATGATGCTTCAAATTATGTTGCTCTAACTATATCTGCACGATAGTTTTCTTGCATAAGTCATCCGCCGACAATTTTTAACTCCATGTTATAGACGGCGGCGATCAAGCTGAAGCGAAGACCGAAACGCTTTCTTCTGTTGCGATATTGCTCGCTCAAAATGCGGAACTCTTTGATTCTGCAGAAAATATGCCGATCAGGATGCGTTTCCGAGACAAAGTCTGGTTGCTGACTTTTTGTTCTTTGTTCAGCGGATGGAGCTTGGTTTTCTTGGCCGGTGTCTGGCTGTTGGGGGTGATTTTAGCCACACCCTGATACCCGGCATCAGCCAGCAGGAGAACATGCGGCGGCAGGCTAAAGCCAGTTTCTTTGAAAAGCTGAAAATCATGTTTTCTGCCGACGCAAAAAGTAGCGGAAAGGATATTTCCTGTAGTCACCTCTGCAATCACTTGAGCTTTTTGCGTGTGACACTTTTTCTTGCCGCTATAATGCCACCGCTGTTTTTTTATGGCGTTCAACTGGCTGTTCTGTGGCATCAACCACGATAATTTCCAGCTCCATGCCGCCTGACTGAATCTACCGCCGTTCCGGAAAACCACGCCGCACAGGGCACGTGCCGGACGGCCATGCAAGCTCCAAGGCGACAACGCCGCCAAATGACGCGCCGCTTCCCGAGTTATCTTCGTTCAGCCCCGCAGCAACCTCGCCATATCTTTAGCAAAGTAGGTGAGGATGATGTCCGCGCCTGCCCGGCGGATAGAGAGCAGTGTCTCGGCCATCACCCGCTGCTCGTCAATCCAGCCCTTGGCCGCAGCTGCCTTGATCATCGCGTATTCGCCACTGACATGATATGCCGCAATAGGCAGATCGAATTCATCGCGCAGGCGGCTGATGATGTCCAAATATGCGACCGCCGGTTTGACCATCAATATGTCCGCACCTTCATCAACATCCAAGGTGGCCTCGCGCAGGGCCTCGCGGCTGTTGGCCGGATCCATCTGATAGCTGCGGCGGTCGCCGAACTGAGGCGCACAGTCGGCGGCATCACGGAACGGGCCGTAGAAAGCTGAGGCGTATTTCACCGAATAGGCCATGATCGGCACGTTGTGAAAATCGTTCTCGTCCAGCGTGCTGCGGATTTCGCTCACCCGGCCATCCATCATGTCGGACGGCGCGACCATGTCCGCCCCGGCTTGGGCATGTGACAGCGCAGTCTTAGCCAGCAGCTCCAACGTTGCGTCATTGTCCACTTCTTTGCCAACAAGGCAGCCGCAGTGGCCGTGATCAGTGTATTCGCAGAGGCAGACATCGGTGATGACCGTCATCTCCGGGGCAGTGTTTTTCAGCTCCTTGATCGCCTGCTGAACGATGCCATTTTTGGCGTGCGCACCGGAGCCGACCGCATCCTTTTTTTCCGGCAGGCCGAAGAGAATCACGGAGCGGACTCCAAGCGCAAGGCAGTCTTTGGCCTCTTGCTTGAGCTGATCCACAGACAGGCGGAACACGCCGGGCATAGAGGATACCTCTTCCTTTTTCCCTTTGCCCGGCATGACAAAGAGCGGATAAACAAGCTGCTCCGGGGCCAGGCGGGTTTCGCGGATCATGGCGCGGAAGTTCTCGTTCTGCCGCATCCGGCGGGGTCGGTATTCGGGAAAGACCATTTGTTTTTCCTCTGAGCTGTTGTAAGATGTCTGTTATCGCTGGTGAATTCAAGTTCCAAGTGCAACTTTTGCAGAGTTGAGAAAAGAGTGAGTTGTGGTAGCATGCTGGCTCATTTCTCACCGCCAAGCAAGAGAAAAACTACACACAACTCACCGAAGCAGAACGTAACCAAATTTACGCATTAAAGCAAGCAGGACATAAGAAATCAGCAATTGCCTTGCAGCATGACCGAAACAGATCAACTATCGGTCGAGAATTGCAGCGTAATTGTGGACTTCGTGGCTATCTGTGGACTTCGTGGCTATCGGCCCAAGCAGGCGCAACAACGAGCTGTTCAACGCCGCAAAGAAAAGGCGCAAACAGAAATCTTCAGATCAGTCATGAACGAATTGATCAACATGTTGCCCATGACAAGCAGCAAGGAGGAATCCTATACCTCCATCTACGCTGCCGAAAGAAAAGAAGAAAAGGTTATGGCAGCAATGACCGGCGTGGTCAGATCAAGAACCGAGTTTCGATAGATCATCGCCCCAGCATCGTTGAAGAACGTTGTCGGATTGGTGATTGGGAGGTGGATACGGTGATCGGTCGTCGGGGATGAGCTGTTCTTGTCACCTTGGCGGAACGGAAAACGCGCTTCAGCGTTATCGCTCTTGCGTCGGGTAAACGGGCAGATAGCGGCGGGTAGGCTCTTGTCCAATCCCTTCTTCCTCAC
>DHWV01000048.1:0-17589 GCA_002413355.1 Desulfobulbaceae bacterium UBA5173
TCCCATGGGTACAGTATAGTCGTTTTATATTGCTTTAGCTATATAGGAGATGGAGTCAAGTTTATCCGAAAGCGTATCGAATCAGCCTTCAGCGTGATAGCGCAAAGATTTCCAGCGCATATCCATGCTGTCACCTCGCATGGCTTTGAATTGAAGGTTTTTCTTTTTATCTTGGCTTACGGCATTGAAAAAACAATGAGGTAGGTCACAACTTGGGTTAAATTATAAGAACCTAACCTAATGTGCAACTCTTTATGGAGCAACCAAGCTATCCAAGTCAAGTGGAGAGCGACTATAGACCAAATTAAGAAAAACACAAACAGTGTGCGCCAAGATTTTACGAATCAGACGATGTTGAAAATGCCAAAGGTTGTGCACACGAATCTGGTCTATTTTGAAACGTCTTGTCAAATGGGAGCCTATTATTTCGATACGTTTTCTGATACGTTTGCAGAATTGAAGAAGAGGATTAGGTAGCGTAGCTTTCATATTCTTCACTCTGAGGAGTGACAACAAAAATTCCTTGACGCTCCATCAAGAGAGAATGTCTATACGCATCGATGAACCCTTTACCTGCTGGGGTGATGCCTTGAAATCCATCAAGCAAGGCATCTATACTTTGAATATCGTGGACGTGCAGGTAGCAATTGATAATTATGCAATAATTCTATGTCGTGAGATGCGCAAACCTAATTTAAATCCGTAGTAGTGCATTTCTTTAGCGGCGCAGTATCCAAAATTAGCCTCTGTCGTAAAACAACGGTCTCTTCTTTCTCTGGTGAGTACACAAACAGGCAGTGGAAATGTATCAATTGCCTGAACAGGATCATTGCGTTGTCAAGATATATCCTTATTAAGCTGCCGTTTTGATCTGCCATAAGTTTGCATCTTGGCGAGTAAACAAAGACCAGTCAGCAAGTTTCTGGGAAAAATGCAGATAATGCGTGGAAAAGTATATAAAGATGTCTTTGTCACATTCGAGTTTGAAATACTCATCGTAGATTTCTATGGTGATAACTTCCTCATCTATCAAGGCAGGCTCAAAGCCGCCTCGACGCAGCCGACATTGCTGCCTGATGACACCGTATTGCTCGCAACCAAGCAGAAAAACAGCGATAATAAAACTGTCTCGATCCATTGGCGCACTCCTTGTGAATAGGGCTTAGATACCGCTATTCTACAGGATGCGCTCAATGGATCGAGCATCTTCTTTAAGAATTGCACATTAGGTTTCTGTTATTGTTGCCATATAAAAATAACACAGCAGCAGTATGAAAAAATAGCTGACAGTTTTCCCCGTCAAAGAGGCAATGTCAGAATTGACAACCTCACGATGCTGTATGTCCTCGAACATGGGTGCAAATGGAGAGGACTTCCAAGCAGCTTTGGCAATTGGCACAGCATCTACACCCGTATGAGCCGCTGGAGCAAAAACGGTGTGCTTGACAGAATATTCAAGCGATTGCAGGATGATGCTATTTTTCATGTCAGCAGCGGGGGCTTCTCTCGACAGCACGGTCATCAAAGTTCACCCCGACGGCCTCGGAGCGTTAAAAAAATGGCCCGCAGTCAGTCGGCAAATCCTGCGGAGGCTGGACAACAAAATTACATCTGATTGCCGCAACTGCTGAATGTGCGGTGATATTTTCCCTTTCACCCGGCCAAGCCGGAAATGCGCCAGAAGGCCGTCGGCTGCTGACGGAGCTTGGGGCGGCTTCTGAGCCATGTGCGATGATCATGGACAAGGCATATGAAGGAGATGAAACGAGAAAGCTTGTCTCAGAGCTGGGCTTTTCTCCTGTCGTGCCGCCGAAAAGCAGCCGGACAGAACCTTGGGAGCATGACAAGGTTCTGTATAAAAAACGCAATGAAGTCGAACGGCTGTTCAGGAGATTGAAGGGCTTCCGCCGCATTTTCACCCGGTTCGAAAAACTGGATGTCATGTTCATGGGTTTTATTGTTTTGGCCCTGATCTTGACGGTAATCAAATAGTGTTAACAGGCCCTAAGAAACATGCATACGCCCATCATCGGCACCCTTGGTTATGTCCTCTCGGCGGATGCCCGGCAGGTGCTGCTCCTGCACCGCAACGCCCGCCAGAACGATCAGCATTTCGGCAAATACAACGGGTTGGGCGGCAAGATGCAGCCTGACGAGGACGTGTATTCCTGCATGGTGCGGGAAATCATGGAAGAGGCAGGTATCGCCTGTCGGGAGATGAGCCTGCGCGGCACCATCAACTGGCCCGGTTTTGGCAAGGACGGCGAAAGCTGGCTCGGCTTCATTTTCCTGATCACCGCCTATTCCGGTGTTCCGAAACCATACTGTGAAGAAGGCGAGTTAGGCTGGCATCCACTGGAAACAATCAGCAGCCTGCCGATGTGGGAGGGCGACCGTTTTTTCCTGCCGTTAGTTTTTGACCGTGATCCCCGACCGTTTCACGGTTTGATGCCTTATAGTCAGGGCAGCCCTCTTAGCTGGCGGTATTTTCGCTAATTTTCCGCAAGCGTGGAACTTTTCAATTGCCCCGGCGCGGCAAAACTGGTATTACTGCCTGCTTTGCTCTCGATTTTTCGGAGAGAAAACTGCTTGGAAGGCGCACTGGAGGAGCGCATCATGAATATGAAAAATAATGGCGAGATCGTCAAGTTAGAACAGCTTGTTGAATCCCTGATCAGCCGCTGTAAAGAACAGAAGGAAAAGCTGCATTCGTTGGAGAAAAAACTCCGTGACCGCGACGAGGAGTGCGAGCTGCTCAAGCTGGAACGTGCCGAGCTGCAAAAACAGCAGGGCGACGTTGCCAGCCGGGTGGCCGGACTTCTAGGACGGATTGAGGAATGGGAGACCTCCGAGCTGCCCCCTCAAAAAAAGGGGGAGAAGGCTGCCTGAGTTCTTGAACAGATGGGAAACGGACGAGCGGAATACTTTTTCGAGCTTATCATTTCGATTTCACAGTGAATAAACAAGGATGCTTGTGTGAAAAAATGGGTGAGCGAAAAAAATAGGCTTTGCATTTTCCGCTGTTTTATGTTTTATAGCAGGAACAGATTTTCCCTGCGCTGTTTGTGATCAATGGAGTATTGAGCCAACTCTCTTTGATAGGGTGCTCCTCTTCTGCTGTACCATGGAAAACTTTATTGATTTCCAGACGACAGCATGGCGCGCCCACCTATTACGATAGGTTTGATCATTCTGTTGACACGGCAGTGCGGGGATTTTTTTGTAATCGGAACAGCACTGAGCTGTGGCAGCAGGTCATTCAGCGCGTCCGTTCCAAACCCGCCGTTTCCGCTCCCCCTCCTCAGCGCAGTTTCATCAGCATCAGCTCTTTTCATTATTTTCCGCAGCATTCCTCCAAGGAATATCTGCTGGCAACCATATAAGGATGCGATAATCATGTCATTCAGCACAGCATTTCTGCTGACCGCAGCCCTGGCCGCAGGCTGCGGAATCGGCTTTTTTCTCCGCAAGCGGCTCAGTGAAGGCCATCAGGCCGATATTGAGAATCAGCGGCGGTTGATTATAGAAAACGCCATTCACGAAGCGGAGCAGATCAAAAAAGAAAAGCTCCTTTTGGTCAAAGAGGAGATTTATCAGGCCAAACAGGAGGCCGAACAGGAATTCAAGACTGCCCGCAAGGAAATTGAGAGCGAACAGCGGCGGCTGGAGCGGAAACTCGACAAGGTGCATGAAGAGCTGAATGAACTCAAGACCAAGGAGGAGGAGCTGGCCGGGCAGGAAAAACAGCTTGTTGACCGCGAGCGCAAGGTCGGCAAACGGGAAGGCGAGGCTGAGTCTCTGATTATTGAGCAGCGGCAGCGGCTGGAGAAGCTGGCCGGAGTCACCTGCGAGGAAGCCAAGAAACTGCTCATCGACTTGCTGGAGAGCGAGGCCCGGATGGATGCGGCCAAGCGGTTGACCAAGATTGAGAACGAAATGAAATTGGAGGCGGACCGCAAGGGCAGAAATATCCTTGCCTTGGCCATCGCCCGCTATGCTGGGGACTATGTCGCAGACAGGACCGTCTCCATGGTGCCCTTGCCCAATGACGAAATGAAGGGCCGGATCATCGGCAGAGAAGGGCGTAACATCCGGGCGATCGAGGCTGCAACTGGCGTTGACATCATCATTGATGACACCCCGGAGGCGGTGATTCTCTCCGGCTTCAACCCGGTCAGGCGCGAAGTGGCCCGCCAAGCACTGCTTCAGCTTATCTCCGACGGCAGAATTCATCCGGCCAGGATTGAAGAAGTGGTGGCCAAGGTCACGGGCGAGCTGGATGTGGAAATCAAGGAAGCAGGTGAGAAAGCCACCTTTGATGTGGGTGTGCATGGCATTCATGTCGAGCTGGTCAACTTGATCGGGCGGCTGAAGTATCGCTTCAGTTACGGCCAAAATATGCTTCAGCATTCCTTGGAAGTGGCCTTTCTCTGCGGCATCATGGCGGCGGAATTGGGTTTAGATGTGAAAAAGGCCAAGCGGGCCGGGCTGCTGCATGACATCGGCAAGGCCGTGGATCACGAGATTGAAGGCTCTCACGCCATAATTGGCCGTGATTTGGCGAAAAAATTTGGTGAGCGGGACGAAATCGTCTATGCCATCGGTGCGCATCATGAGGAAACACCGCCGCAGAGTGTGTTAGACATCCTTGTGCAGGCGGCGGACGCGCTTTCTGGCGCACGACCGGGCGCACGCAAGGAGATGCTGCAAAGCTACGTCAAACGGTTGGAGGATTTGGAGAAAATCGCCAATGCATTCCCCGGCGTGGAAAAATCCTACGCGGTGCAGGCGGGCCGTGATCTGCGGATTGTCGTCAACAGCCAGCAGGTGGGCGATGACGCAGCCACGCTGATGAGCCGCGACATTGCCAAGGCGATTGAGGAGCAGCTGACCTATCCCGGCCAGATCCGGGTCACAGTGATCCGCGAGACAAGGGCGGTGGAATATGCGAAATAACGGCGCAATCAAATCAGTTGACGGGCAGCTCGCCGTGATCATGCGCGGCTGCGAGGGCGTAGTCTCTCAAGAAGAGCTGGAAAAAAAGCTGGCAAGCGGCAGGCCGCTGAAGATCAAAGTTGGCTTTGATCCAACCGCGCCGGACTTGCATCTCGGCCACACAGTGCTGCTGCAAAAGCTGCGCCAATTTCAGCAGCTTGGCCATGAAGTGCTGTTCCTGATAGGCGATTTCACGGCCATGATCGGCGATCCAACCGGCAAATCAGAGACTCGCCCGCCTCTGAGCCGCGAAGACGTGGTCCGCAACGCTGAGACCTACAAGGCGCAAGTTTTCAAGATGCTCGATCCGGTCAAAACCAAGATCGTTTTCAACTCCGACTGGCTGGGGCAGCTTTCTTCGTATGACATGATCCGGCTGGCTTCTGAGCTGACTGTGGCCCGGATGCTGGAGCGCGACGATTTCAAAAAACGTTTTCACGCCAACCGACCGATTTCGATCCACGAATTTTTTTATCCCCTCTTTCAGGGCTACGATTCCGTGGCCATGCAGGCGGATGTGGAGATCGGCGGCACTGACCAGCTTTTCAACCTGCTCATGGGCCGCGAGCTGCAACGTTCCAGAGGCATGGAGCCGCAGGTGATCCTGACCACGCCGCTGCTGGAAGGCTTGGATGGCGTGAACAAAATGAGCAAGTCGCTGGGCAATTACATTGGCATTGCCGAGCCGCCGGAGCAGATTTTTGGTAAGGTGATGTCGGTCAGCGACGAGCTGATGTTCCGTTATTACGAGCTGCTGAGTGACCTGTCGCTGGGCGAGATCGCTGACTTGAAAAAGGGCATGGCCGAGGGCTGGCTGCATCCCAAGGCGGTCAAAGTGCGGCTGGCGAAAGAGCTGGTTGCCCGCTTCCACGATCAGACAGCGGCGGACGCGGCGGAGCAGCACTTTGAGCAAGTTTTCGCCAAGCGCGAGCTGCCGGACGAAATCCCGGAGAAAATCCTGCCTGCGCAGGAAGCTGCTGTCGCCCTGCCATGGCTGCTGAAGGAAGCCAGGCTGGTGGATTCCACCTCGGATGGCCGCCGCATGATTCAGCAGAACGCGGTGACCGTGAACGGCGAAAAGGCGGCAGATGTCAATCTTCAGCTGCCTGCCAGCGGCGAAGTGCTGCTGAAAGTGGGCAAGCGGCGTTTCTGCAAGGTGCTTTTCGTCTGATCAGGCTTCTTTTGCAGGCCTGAACGCGGTATAATAGCGCGAGTCAAACTGTCGCTGCTGTTCCTGCCATTTTTAAGGAGCGGAACCTATGGATGTTTCACCTGTTCTGATCTGGTTTCTTTTCGGCATCATCTGCTTCGTCATTGAGCTGGCCGCTCCCGGTTTTGTCCTTTTTTTCCTCGGTATCGGTGCATGGTGCGCGGCAGCGGTGCTGGCCATGCTTGATGTGCCGTTGACCGCACAGCTCCTCATTTTTCTCATCAGCTCTCTCCTCAGTCTGCTCCTGTTTCGTACCAAACTTCGCTCCATTTTCATGGGTAAATCGAGCGAGGAAGCTGATTCCGTCAATGTGGATTCTGCACCGGCCACTGGTATTGTCACCGACGCAATCATCCCTCCTGCCGACGGCAGGGTCAAATACGGCGGTTCGTTTTGGCGGGCTGCCGCTGATGAACCCATTGCCGAAGGTGCGGTGGTGCTGATTGTGGAGAAGAAAGACCTTATTATCAAAGTCCGCGCCTTGCACGCGGACAAGGAGGAGTAAAATGCCTGGCCTACTGTTTGGTGTCATCGTTTTGGTAGTTTTTATTATTGTTCTCGTTGTAAAGACGGCGATCATTGTTCCCCAGCGTAACGAATACGTGATTGAACGTCTGGGTAAATATCAAGCCACTCTTGAAGCAGGCTTTCATATTTTGATCCCGTTTATTGATAAAATTGCCTACAAGCGAAATCTGAGAGAGGAGCCGATTGACATTGGCAGTCAAACCTGCATCACGGCGGACAATGTCATTTTGGAAGTGGACGGCATCATGTATCTCCAAGTCGTCAACTCGCGTCAGTCAGCTTATGGCATCGCCGATTATCATTTTGCCGCTTCGCAGCTCGCCCAGACTTCGCTTCGTTCCGCTATCGGCAAAATCACGTTGGACAATACCTTTGAAGCGCGGGAAAACCTGAACAAACAGGTGGTTGAAGCTATCGACGATGCGGCCCAAAACTGGGGCATCAAGGTGCTGCGCTACGAGATCAAGGACATCAAGCCGCCGCGTTCGGTGCTGGAGGCGATGGAAAAGCAGATGCAGGCCGAGCGGGAGAAGCGGGCTGAGATTGCCCGCTCTGAAGGCGAGCGGCAATCCATGATTAACCGCGCTGAAGGCGAGCGGCAGGAGGCCATCGCCCGCTCTGAAGGCGAGAAGATGAAGCGGATCAACGAAGCCGAAGGCAGGGCGCAGGAAATCCTGAAAGTTGCTGAGGCGACCGCTGAAGGCATCCGCAAGGTCGGCGATGCGCTGGCTTCTCCCGGCGGCCAGGAGGCGGCCCGCTTGGAAGTGGCGAAAAAATACATTGACGAGTTCGGCAAGCTGGCCAAAGTGAACAACACTATGATCGTGCCCGGCAATCTCACTGATGTGGCTAGCATGGTTGCGACGGCCATGACCACCATGCGGCAGGTCAGCAAAGCAGCTACGCCGATGCCTACCACCCGGCCTGAAGCGCACCCGGAGCGTCCAGTCGCCGCGCGGTGATCCCCTGTTGGCAGCGGCCAGCGCAGAATGCTGTAGTGAAGGAGGCGCGCTGCTGTCCGCGTTCTCCTTTCGCAAGAATAAATGCGTTGTGCTTATCATGCAGTCAGCTTAATCTGGAAAAATGCATATCATGCTTCTGCTTCAACGCCTCTTTTTCGTTCTTCTTTTTTCTCTTGCCTCAATCTCCGCTGCCCTTGCCGATCCTTTACCGATACTGGTCTCGATCATGCCGCAGCAATGGCTGGCCGAGCAGGTCGGCGGCAGTTTAGTCAGCGTTCATGTGCTGCTGGACAAAGGCCAAGATCCGCACGGGATGCAGCCAACCCCGGAGCAGGTGGCAACGCTGTTCCGCTCCAAGGTGTATTTTGCTATCGGCTTGGAGTTCGAGCGCGAGCTGCTGGCCAAAATCAGGCAGTCCGAGGCCAAAGTGAAGGTCGCTGATGTTTCCGCTGGCATTCACAAAATCGCCATGACTGAGCACGAGCACAGTCACTTCGATCAGGAGGAGGCACATTCCGGCGGCCTTGATCCGCACATCTGGCTTGATCCGCAGAACCTGCGGCAGATGGCGGTCAGCATGGCGGAAGCCTTGGCTGAGGCAGACCCGGCCAACGCGGCTGTGTATCAGCAGAATGCGCAGACAGCGACAAAAGCCTTGACCGCGTTGCACGAGGAGCTGCAAACGCTGCTCGCGCCGTTCAAAGGCCAGACCTTCCTCGTCTATCATCCGGCGTTCGGCTACTTTGCCAAAGCCTATGGCCTGCGCCAAAAGGCGGTGGAGATTGAGGGCAAGTCACCCTCGCCCAAGCAGCTCTATGATCTCATCAACAAGGCCAAGCAGGCAAAGGCCAAGGTGATCTTTGTGCAGCCGCAGTTTGACCGTAAAAACGCGGAAACCGTGGCCAAGGCCATTGGCGGCAGGGTGGCGGTGCTTGATCCAATGGCCGGGAATGTGCTGGAGAATCTGCGCTTCATGGCCAAGGAAATCAGTGCCGCTTTGGGCGGGAAATAATGACCGAAGCCGCCATCGCAATCCGCGACCTCTGCTTCGCCTACAGCCCGGACATCCCGGTGCTGTCTGAGGTGCGCTTAGATGTCTGGCCGCAGGACGCGGCCTGCATTGTCGGCCCGAACGGCGGCGGCAAGACCACGCTGGTCAAGCTGATCTTAGGTCTCATCAGCCCGGATAACGGCAGCATCCGCATCTATGGCCAGACACCGGCAGCGGCGCGGCGGCGGATCGGCTATGTGCCCCAATATGCCCGCTACGATGCCTGCTTTCCCATCTCGGCCCTGGAGGTAGTCTGCATGGCCCGGCTGGGCAGCACGTTCAGCGGTCGCTACAGCAGGCAGGACAAGCAGGCGGCCTTGGACGCGCTGGATGCAGTCAGCTTGGCTGATCTCGCCAAGCGGCCCTTTACCGCGCTGTCTGGCGGGCAGCGACAGCGGGTGCTGATCGCCCGCGCTCTTGCCTCCGGCGGCGACATTCTCATCCTGGATGAACCCACAGCCAGTCTTGACCGCGAGTCCGAGCAGCAGCTTCTTGGTCTGCTGGCCGAATTGAACAAGACAATGATCGTCCTGATGGTGACGCACGAAGTGGGCTTTTCCTCGACCTTTTTCAAGCGGATCATCTGCGTCAACAACAAGGTCTATGTCCATCCGACCAGCGCGCTGACCGGCGAGCTGATCCGCGAGATGTACGGCGGCGACCTGCAAATGATCCGGCACGACCATCGCTGCTGCCCGGAAGGACATCAACATGACTGAGCTGTTTGCGGCATTGCTGGACCCGGACCTGCCTTTCCTCCGTTACGGCCTGCTCACCGGCCTGTTAGCCTCGATCTCCTTCGGCATTATCGGCACCTTCGTGGTGGTGCGGCGGATCAGCTACTTGGCCGGGGCGATCTCGCACTGCATCCTGGCTGGCATCGGCGGCGGCTTGTACTTGCAGACTGTGGCGGGCATCTCGTGGTTCACGCCCATGCAAGGCGCAGTGATTGTCGCCCTGCTCTCGGCAGTGATCCTCGCCCAAGTCAGCCGCCATGCCGGGCAAAGGGAGGATTCGATCATCGGTGCGCTCTGGTCTGGCGGCATGTCCATCGGCTATCTGTTCATCGCCAAAACGCCGGGCTACTTTGACCCCAACTCGTATCTGTTCGGCAACATCCTGCTGATCACCAAGCAGGACATTGTCTTTGTCGCCGGGCTGGACATCGTTATTCTCGCTGTGGTCGGCATCTTCTACAACAAGCTGCTCGCGCTCTGTTTTGACGAGGAGTACGCCCTGCTGCGCGGGGTGCGCACCCAGTGGCTGCATCTGCTTCTGCTCTGCCTGACCGCCCTGACCATTGTCCTACTCATCCGCATTGTCGGCATCATCATGGTGATTGCCCTGCTCACCCTGCCTGCGGCCATCGCTGGCGGCTTTGCGAGCAGCATCCGCCAGATGATGCTCATCGCCACCATTGTCTGCGCGGTGTTCATCACTGCCGGGTTGGGCGCGAGCTTCTACCTTGATCTGCCCAGCGGCTCGGTGATCATTTTGATTGCCACGGGTGCGTATCTGCTCAGTCTCGCCTTTGGCAGATCGATGGGCGGCAAAGGCTGAAATCCGGCGCGGCGGGATTGCAGTGTTTCTGTATGAAGCGACATAGGCACTCGAAACAGCAGAAATCCCCGTGCCGACAAAACTTGCACAAAAAAAAGCTCTTGAGGAACATTTGCGCATCCTATACAATGCGGCAAATGATGTGCTGACGATCTTCAATGAGGAGAAAGATCATGAATAAACTGCCTGCGTTCGCCACGCTTTTTGCCGTTTCTGTCCTAAGCGGCTGCACGGTCTGCACGAACTGCGAGCCTGAATACCAGACAGACAGTTCGCTGACCACGGTGTACAAATACACCTCGTATCCCGGCGGTTCCTCGACTATCCGCACCTCGCAGTCATACGGCAGCACCTCCACGTACAACAACCTCATCCCGCCGCGCCTGTCAACGCCATTGTATTATCCATCGTACAATGTGGTGCCAACTATCAATTTTGGGCCGACCAGATCGATCTACAACAGCTCGTATGACAATTATGGCCGCAGCTCGTATGGTGGCGGCGGCTATGCAGGGCCAGCCTTCCCCCCCCCGCCGATGCAGCCCATGCCTTATCCGACGGAATGGTATTATCCCTTCAAACGCCTGTCTCCCGGTGTGTTCGTGCCGTGGAATCAACCGCGCTTCACGGCTGCACCGTCATATTATCCGCCGCTGCCGACGATGTATCCTCAGCAACAACTGTGGTATTACCCGTAAGAAACCAAGGGAATCCTGTTGAGTGTCCTGCCGCATTCGTCTATAATACAAAAAGACAGACTGGCTGAGATCGCACAACCCCTTGCCATGAGGTATACCATGAAAACAGGAAAAATACTGCTGACGGCTGCTGCCGCCATGTTCGGTCTGAGTGGATGCTACTACTACCCTCCCCCGCCTCCGGTTATGGTCGGGCCAGCTCCAGGCGTTGGCATTGTCGTGCCTGCGCCGAGCATTGTGGTACCTGTCGTGCCTCGTTATCGGGATCATTACTATTACGACAGGCACCATGACTACCGTTATGGCCGCTATCATTACCGGTGAAAGTGGCCCAATAAAAAACTTGAAGAGCAGACGTAAGATACGGTATAATAATCAATCGGCATATTTCATCAGGAAATGCCTGCTCATCATTTCACCTTGCGAGGAACCACTATGAAGTTCGTCAAACTGGCCGTTCTCATGCTTGCCGCTGCTTGCCTGTTCTCCGCCTGCACGGTCTATAATCAGGAGGCACCTAAATCCTCCAAAGCACCGTCTAACAGCCCTGTGCAGCAGTAACCTGACACCACATCGGCAAGGATCCCTTGTCATCAAGCGGCAAGGGATCCTTGTTTTTGGGCTATGAAAGGATTACCGAGGAAGGAATTATTATGAAACTGATCAAGCAGATTGTTTTGTTGCTTGTTGCCGCCTGTCTGTTTTCAGGATGCTGGCATCATCATGAAACGTCTCGTCATGAGAGACCTGTTCGTCATGCCAGCGATCATGAATATCGCAGATAACCGCGCAGGTTGACATGGAGCAGCCGGGATTCCCATCCCCTTTGAAAAAAGAATCCCGCCGCACCATGCCCCGCAGAACACAGCTTCACCCCCTTGACAGCACCACCCTTCCCTATATAATGACTGCAATATCTTCCTGTGTGCAGGAAGAGGCGGGCAGTTCCGTGCTGTCCGGCAAGCCCCTCAGCATATATAAACTTTTTCAGGAGAACCAGATGAAGAAAGGAATTATCACAAGTGTTGTCGGTGTCTGCCTGCTGGCCTTGGCCGCCGCGCCCGCCTTTGCCACCGATCTGACCGCAGATCAGGCTCTGACCAAGCTCAAAGAGGGCAACGAGCGTTTTGTCAGCGGCAAGTCCATGCACCCGCACACTGACGCGGCCCGGCTGGCACTGGCAGGCTCCGAGGATCAGGGCAAGCACGCCTTCGCCACGGTCATCTCCTGCTCAGATTCCAGAGTGCCGGTTGAGCTCCTTTTTGACACGGGCATCATGGATACCTTTATCATCCGTGTTGCCGGCAACGTAGTTGACACGGACGAAGCTGGCTCCATCGAGTACGGCTTGGCCCATGTCAACACACCGCTCTTCGTCGTGCTTGGCCACACCCAATGCGGCGCAGTCAAGGCGGTCACTGCCGCGACACTGGGCCATGGTCATCCGCTGGAGATCAACATTCCGCCGCTGGTGGACAACATTGGGCCTGCGGTCAAGCGGGCTATCGAGAAGAACCCCAAGGCTGAGGAGAAAGATATTGTTCCGGCGGCCATTGTCGAGAACGTCTGGCAGAGCGTGACTGACCTCTTCATGAGAAGCGCGAAAGCACGTGAGATGGTTAAAGAAGGTAAGGTCAAGGTAGTTGGCGCACTGTATGACGTGAGCACCGGCAAGGTGGAGTGGCTGCCGGAGGACAAGGTTGCCAGCATTCTCGCTGAGGTGGAAAAAAATCCGAAACGCCAGATGCAGGCGATGGCTGACGAAGGCAAAGGCCACGAGGAACACGGCAGTAAGAAGGAAGAGCATAAGGCCGAACCGACTCAAGAGAAAGAAGGACATGGCTCTGTCAAAAAATAAGGGCATGAAACGTATCGCGTTTTTCAGGCAGCTTGCCTGAGCAACGGAAGGAAAGGCCGGATTGAAGAATCTGGCCTTTTGTTTTTTCAGGCTTCAAGCATGTCTGTGCACAGTCAGCAGGATGCTGCGTCTTGACAGAAGGCTTCTTTTCTGAGAAACTGAGAACAATGCGTTGACACCTGCCGAAACTTTTCTTTGCCGTTGGCCGATCTGATGATGTTCCGCTCATCCTTCCCGCTCTGGTTCCTTGCGTTGTCAGCAGCGGCAATTTTTCCGTTCCCGGCGCAGGCAACCCGAGGCAATGTACTGGCTAAGGGAATTGTTTATCAGGCCGCGACCTACATCAGCCATCCCCGCTACGGCACGCATCCAAGCTATTACGGCAATCCCCCGGAGCAGGTTGTTGACATCAACATCGGCACGAACAGCGACGATGATTATGGGATGTCGCTTTTTGCGCCAGAAGACGGCACCGTGACGGTCATTCACCGCAACAGCAACGCCTGGGGATATTCGCTTGAATGGTGCAATCGTGCTGGCACGGAGCGTCTCTTCATGGCCCATTTGAAATGTATCGTTCAGGTCGGGTCAGTGCTTGCAGGCCAAAAAATAGCGGAGATCGGCGGCACTGGCGGCTGGAAACCCCATCTGCACATTGAAAGCTCCAAGGGCTGGCTGGCACTGTCCGGCTGCATTGTGCGGCCGCCGGTCAATCCGTATGGCAATGGAACACTGCATGTCTCTAATGGCCCGGCACCGCTTCAAGGCTTTTTCACGCCGCTGCCAATCATTGCAAAGCAATTTTTTCCGCAACGCAACGGAACAATCATGGAGCTGGGCGGCGGAAGCGGCATGAGGCCCTTTGCCGGGCAGCACTGACCTGCTATTTTCCCTCATCACAGCCCTGCATAAGCATTTTCCCTGCCAATCACCAAAAAAATCATCATGCCAGAAGACAGCTACAGTGAAGTCAGCAGCGAATCATGGTTCAGCCGTCTTGGCGGCGCGTTCAAGGGCATTATTTTCGGCCTCATTCTGTTCATCGTCGCCTTTCCGCTTCTGTTCTGGAATGAAGGCCGGGCGGTGAAGACCTACAAAACCCTGAAGGAAGGCGGAGGTGCTGTAATTTCGGTGAACGGATATGACCCTGCCAATGAAGGCAAACTGGTACATATCACTGGCAAAGCCGCCACCGAGGCCACGCTGACCGATTCGCTTTTCCGCGTGTCCGCCAACGCCCTCAAGCTGCGGCGCGAGGTGGAAATGTTCCAGTGGCACGAAAGCTCGAAAAGCGAGACCAAGAAAAAGCTCGGCGGTGGCACGGAGACGGTGACAACGTATTCCTATAGCACGACATGGTCAAGTCACGCCATCAGCTCATCCAGCTTCAAAAAATCGGCAGGACATGAAAACCCCGGTTCCCTGCCCTACAGCTCCGAAGAATTGGTGGCAGACAAGGTCACGCTCGGAGCCTTCACTCTCCCCTCTTCGTTAGTCAGCAGAATCATCGAGTCGCAGTCTTTGCCGGTCAGCAGTGACACGCCCCTGCCGGAAGAACTGGCAGGTAAAGCCAAGCGGCATGACGGCGGTTTGTATCTTGGCAATAATCCGGCTTCGCCGCAGGTGGGCGATGTGCGGATCAGCTTCACTATCGTGCCAGCGCAGGAAATCAGCTTAGTCGCCCAGCAGAACGGCAGCAGCTTCACGCCTTATCAAGCCTCGACCGGAGAGAATATCGAACTGCTCCAGACTGGCATCAAGACAGCAGCCGCGATGTTCCAGAAAGCGCAGAGCGACAACGCCATGTGGACATGGATAGTGCGGGCTGTCGGTTTTTTCCTTATGTTCGCCGGTCTGGGGATGATGTTCAAGGTGCTGTCCGTGATTGCTGATGTCCTGCCTTTCCTTGGCAATGTAGTCGGCGCAGGAACAGGCCTCATTGCCTTTCTGATTTCGGCGGTGCTGTCGCTGATCACTATTGCGGTGGCGTGGATTGTTTATCGACCTCTGCTGGGCGTGGCTCTGCTGGCTGTTGCCGTCGGCTTGGTGGTCTTAGTCAAAGGCAAGCTGGGCAAGGCCAAGCAGCCGCAGATGGCTACGCCGCCACCCCCTCCCCTGCCCGCATAACAGACGGTCATGAGCAAGGTCTTAGTCACCGGCGGTGGCGGCTTTATCGGGCTGGCTTTAGTCAGAGAGCTGCGCCGCCAAGGTCGCGAGGTGCGCGTTCTTGGCAGGCAACGATATCCAGAGGCTGAAGCCGTCGGTGCAATCTGTGTGCAAGGAGACATCCGCGATGCGGCAGCGGTCAGCCGGGCGACTGAAGGCTGCGAAACTGTCTTTCATGTCGCGGCAAAAGCTGGAATCTGGGGCCACCGGGACGAGTACTACAGCATCAATCTGACCGGCACACGCAACGTGCTCGCTGCCTGCACAGCGCACAACGTGCCGGTGCTGGTCTATACCTCCACGCCTTCAGTGGTCTTTGACGGCCATGACCTTGAGGGTGCGGACGAGACGCTGCCGTATGCCTCCAAGCCGCTCTGTTACTACGCGGCCAGCAAAATATGCGCCGAGCAGGACGTGCTCCGGGCAAGCCGTGAGCAGCTGCGCACGGCGGCGATTCGCCCGCATCTGGTATGGGGGCCGGGCGATACCAACCTCATCCCCCGTCTGATGGCCCGAGGCCGGGAGGGCAGCCTGCGCATTGTCGGCAGCGGCAAAAACCGGGTTGACATCGCCTATATTGACAACGTGGTTCATGCCCATCTGCTGGCAGAGGCCAACCTGCGCGGCAGCGGCACAGCGGCAGGCAAAGCCTTTTTCATCGGCCAGCAGGAACCCGTGCTGCTCTGGCCGTGGATCAATGCTCTCTTCCAGCGGATGAACGTGCCTCCGGTGACGCGGCAAATCAGCTTGCAGAAGGCCAAGGCCGCAGGTTGGCTATTGGAGAAGATCCACACCGCCCTCCGGCTTGAACGCGAGCCGAAGATGACCCGTTTCTTAGCTGAACAGCTCGCTCTGTCGCATTGGTTCAGCCGACGGCAGGCGGAAGAGCTGCTCGGCTACCGCGAGCAAATCTCCACCGAAGAAGGGCTGGAGCGGCTGGCAGCCTGGCTCAGGCAAACAGGTGGTTGAAAAGGATCACCCATGAATGATTTCCCTTATCAATTCAACCCGGATGCTTGCGCCTCCTGCGGCGGCCGGTGCTGCCGTGGTGCGGGCGGCTATGTCTGGGTGAGCTGGGAAGAATTGGAGGCGATGGCCGCCGCGCGGAAGATGAATGCGGGCCTGTTCGCCAAGCAGTATGCGCGGCGGGCGCAGAGCCGGTTTTCCTTGCAGGAGCGGGTGATCAACGGCGAGCATTTCTGCTGTTTTTTTGACCGAATCGCCTGTCACTGCATGATCTACGAAAACAGGCCGGAACAATGCCGGACGTTTCCTTTCTGGCACACCTTTAAGGACAACTGGCAGGAACTGCTGCGGGAATGTCCGGGCATCGTTGTGATGCCGCCACCACCATGAGTTCACAACTCAGGAGCAACAGCCATCATGACTGCTGATGCAGCTTCCACGTTTCCTCTTGTTCAGCTCCGACAGGTCTCATTCGGCTATCCCGGCAGCAAGCAGATGCTGATAGATCAGGCGGACGTGACGGTTGACCGCCGCCAGCGCATCGGCCTGATCGGTCCGAACGGCAGCGGCAAGACCACCCTGCTCCACCTCATCATGGGCTTGCTCCGTCCTACGGGCGGCAGCGTGCTGTTCAAAGGCCGGGAGATCAGCAGCAAGGAGGATTTTCGCCTTCTCCGCCGCAGCATTGGCATGGTTTTTCAGGATTCAGACGATCAGCTGTTTTCGCCCACAGTGCTGGAGGATGTCGCCTTCGGGCCGCTCAATCTCGGCCTGAGCAAGAAAGAAGCCCTGCATGTTTCCCGCCGCACCCTTGACAATCTGGAGCTGTCCCGCCTGGCGGAACGCGTCACGCACCAGCTCTCCGGCGGCGAAAAAAAATTGGTCTCTTTGGCCACCATCCTCTCCATGCAGCCTGAAGCCATGCTTTTGGATGAGCCGACCAACAACCTCGATCTTGCCACAAGAACACGCCTGACCGCGATCCTGAACCGTTTGGAGATCGGCTATATGATTATCTCCCACGACTGGGATTTTCTTACGGAAACCTGCGATGAAGTTTATGATATGAATGAAGGTAAGGCTCTGCGCAGCGGCATCGACAGTCTGCACAGCCACCGCCATGCGCACGTTTGGGGCGACCGGCCGCACGAACATGCCCGCTGCTGAGAAACAACCACCCGGACGGAAACGGCGGCAGCGCGGCAGCATCTGCCATTGCTGCAAGCAGGCCGCGCCCTTTTGCTGGACCTGCACCTGCGGATTCGCCATTTGTCCGCCCTGCTTTGCTGAAAACAGATGGGGCATGAGCAATGGCCCGACATGGATTTGCCCGGACTGCGAACGGGTGCATTTGCTGGAGTGATTGCCCCTTTGCGGGATAGCACGTCGTCCGCCTAACTTCAACATTTTCAACTAAGGAAGAGCAAGTTAATGGATATCATCTTCAAACTGATCAACTTCATCCTTCACGTTGACAGCTACCTTGAAAGCATTATTCACCACTACGGCGCATGGACGCTGGCTCTCCTGTTTCTGATCATTTTTGTCGAAACCGGCTTGGTGATTATGCCGTTCCTGCCCGGCGATTCGCTGCT
>DHWV01000048.1:17826-20377 GCA_002413355.1 Desulfobulbaceae bacterium UBA5173
TCCTGCCCGGCGATTCGCTGCTCTTTGCTGCCGCCGCTCTCGCCGCCCGGCCTCAGAGCAGCCTTGATCCTTGGCTGCTTTTCCTCCTCCTGTCCATCGCCGCCATTCTCGGCGACACAGTCAATTACTGGATTGGCTGCCGTGTGGGGGCCAGAGCTTACACTGGCGAGGTGAAATGGATCAAAAAGGAATACATGGAGCGCACCCATGTCTTTTTCGAGAAGCACGGCGGCAAGACGATTTTTCTCGCCCGTTTTGTGCCGATCATTCGCACCTTCGCGCCCTTTGTCGCCGGGGCCAGCCGGATGCCCTACAGTTTCTTCATCCGCTGGAACATCATCGGCGGCATCACGTGGGTAGGAATTTTCACCTTGCTGGGCTGGTTCTTCGGCAACATCCCCTTTGTCCAGAAACACTTCGAGCTGGTGATTCTGGTCATCATCGTCATTTCGTTCGTCCCGGTGGTGATTGAGGCGATGAAGGCGCGGCGGGAACTGCGACATTAAACTGCGTCCAGCTCCCAGTCGTCCGGCGTGAGCGGCATCAGGCCATGCGCTGCCCGCGCCCTGCCGCAGTCCTCGTTGACTGTCACTCCATCAACCCAAGACGGCTGGAATGCCCGGCAGACCGAGGAACGCCGCTCGTAAATGCCGCAGGCCGCATTCTTGCCGATTTCACCGGTCAGGGCGACACAGCGCGGTTGCGGCCCTCGGGTGCCTTTCATCTGCACGCGGAAATCGTTGATTTTCTCAGCGAGCTGCTCCGGCACGCCGCCGGGCGTGCCCGCTTCCGTTTCAGCCCAATAAAAGGAAGCCCGGAAAAAGGCGCAGCAGGCACCGCAGCCAAGACAGGGGTTGTTGGTTTTCATCACGATGCGCAAGGAAAAAGAAAGGACAGGATGCGTTTCCGGGCAAGCATAGAGTCTGCATCAGGCTGGGTCAAGGGGAAAAATTGCTTGCCCCTGTCCAGCGGAATTTGCTATAAGGTGCGCTGACACTCGCCTTCAGCCATCCTCTTTTCCTTTTGCCCTTCATGTCCCGCCGCAAGCATCCAGCCCCTGAGCAGCACAGCAGCAAGCGCGAGCCGGGCATCGTCTTTGCCTTTCAACTCAGCTTGAGCGGCATTATCGGCATTGCTGTGGTTGTCTTCTGCCTTTTTCTTTGGATGTTTTTGATCGGCATTTGGGCAGGACAGACCATTCTGCACCCATCGCCGCCTGCCGCCGTTGCGCCAGTGCCGCCAGATAAACACGAGGAGCCTTTTCAGCCGCCAGAAATTGTCAAACCTCCGCCTGAGGTGGCAAAGCCTCCAGAAGAAGCGGAGGGCATCCTTCTCCTGCCAACAGAGCGGAAAAAACGGATTACGCTGCCAGAGCAATCCGAGGAATAATCTGCGTTCTTGACCAAATGGCGGCAACCGGTTAATCTGCATGATTTTTGCGCCGAAGCAGCCTGTTTTCACCCCAACCGAACTTCCGCACGACCATGAATGCCGCCACCAAAATCCGTCCAGCCAGAATGAGCGATGTCAAGCCCATCCACGGCCTGCTTCAACAGTTTGCCAACAAAGGGCTGCTGCTGGGCCGCTCGATCAGTTCGCTTTACGACCAGCTCCGCGATTTTGTTGTCTATGATGACGGCGGAGTGCAGGGAGTCTGCTCCCTCCACATCTGCTGGGATAATCTGGCTGAAATCCGTTCTTTGGCCGTGGCGGAAGGCTGCCAGCAGCGGGGCATAGGCCGCGAGCTGGTCAACTCCTGTTTAGACGAGGCGAAGCTTTTGGAGATCAGCCGGGTCTTTACCCTGACCTATCAAGGCGGCTTTTTCCGCAAATTAGGCTTTGTCCCCATTGAAAAAAGCGAGCTGCCGCATAAAATATGGAGCGACTGCATCCAATGCCCAAAATTCCCGGACTGCGACGAAGAGGCGCTGATCTGGACTAACGATTAATCCTGGCAGCATGGAGCCGGAACGGCCCCGCCTGCGGAGAGCAAGAGCATGATAGGCAAAGTATTAACGAAAATATTCGGCAGTAAAAACGACCGCGAAATCAAAATCCTGCGCAAAATCGTCGAGCAGA
This sequence comes from Desulfobulbaceae bacterium UBA5173, assembly GCA_002413355.1. Classification (GTDB taxonomy): domain Bacteria; phylum Desulfobacterota; class Desulfobulbia; order Desulfobulbales; family Desulfobulbaceae; genus Electronema. The sequence goes on from DHWV01000048.1 coordinate 19,906, forward strand.
TCAACCGGCTGGAGCCTTCGGTGCAGCCGCTTACTGACGAGCAGCTACGGGACAAGACCGCCGCGTTCAAAGAGCGTTATGCAGGCGGCGAGACGCTGGACAGCCTGCTGCCTGAAGCCTTTGCCGTCTGCCGTGAGGGCGCGAAGCGGGTGCTGGGCGAGCGGCACTATGATGTTCAGCTCATCGGCGGTCTGGTGCTGCATCAGGGCAAGATTGCGGAGATGAAAACCGGCGAAGGCAAAACCCTGACCTCAACCGCTGCGGTCTATCTCAACGCCCTCAGCGGCAAGGGTGTGCATGTGGTCACGGTCAACGATTACTTGGCCCGCCGTGACGTGGAGTGGATGGGCAGGCTCTACCACTTCCTCGGCCTGAGCACCGGTGCGATCCTGCACGGCATGGACGACCAAGCCCGCCGCGAGGCGTATGCCGCTGATGTTACTTACGGCACCAACAACGAGTTCGGTTTTGA
>DHWV01000048.1:20617-21111 GCA_002413355.1 Desulfobulbaceae bacterium UBA5173
AACAACGAGTTCGGTTTTGATTATCTGCGCGACAATATGAAGTTCTCGCTGGAGGACTACTGCCAGCGCGGCTTTAACTTCGCCATTGTCGATGAGGTGGACTCGATCCTGATTGACGAGGCCCGCACGCCGTTGATCATCTCTGGCCCGGCCGAGATGTCCACCGACCTGTACATGAAGGTGGACGCGATTATGGGATATTTCAAAGAAACCGAGCATTACACCAAGGACGAGAAATCCCGCCAAGTCCTGCTCACCGATGAAGGCGTGATGTTGGCTGAAGAAAAACTTGGTGTGGACAATCTCTACGATCCCCGCAACATCAGCTGGCTGCACCACGTCAACCAAGCCCTGAAAGCGCATATCCTCTTCAAGAAGGATGTGGACTACATCGTTAAGAACGGTGAAGTGGTGATCGTGGATGAGTTCACAGGCCGGACGATGGAGGGCCGCCGTTGGTCAGACGGTCTCCATCAGGCGGTCGAGGCCAAGGA
>DHWV01000024.1 GCA_002413355.1 Desulfobulbaceae bacterium UBA5173
TGATCATTCTTGGTCAGCCCATCTTTTATTGTATTATAGATGCGGTAGTCTACAGGAATATGCCTTTCGCCGTCAGTCCACAACATCGTGACAAGATTAATGCCTGACACAACCCGTTTATGCTTTCCTGACCAATGCTTAGTCACCAGCTCAATCTTGCGGCTGTAAAATTTATCTAACGTGCTGTCGTCGATGATTAAACATCCTTTGTTGAGATCAACATGCGCTTGAGCTTCTGACCATAGACGTTCAGTCGTCGGGAAAAGCCGGTGGAGCTGGCGCGTATAGGCATCATGCGCAGGCCCGTTTTCTTGCTCAGGACTGACCCGCTCCGCTTCGGTACTGCTGTAACCTCGCTGAGTGTCGATTAAAAAATCAATATAATTACAATCACTTAATTTTTATTTATTTATCCTGATAGATTAACTGATTTTTACCAACCGCGTAACTCCTAAGAATATTGCAAACGAGGCAATCATGGGTTTTCAGTGTGGCATCGTCGGCCTGCCCAATGTGGGAAAATCGACCATATTCAATGCGTTGACCGCAGCGGCCATCGCAGCAGAAAACTATCCTTTCTGCACCATTGAGCCGAACGTGGGCGTGGTCCCGGTGCCGGACAAGCGGTTGGACATCCTCTCCGCCTTGGCCAAAACCCGCAAGACCGTGCCGACGCAGATGGAGTTTGTTGATATCGCCGGGCTGGTCAAAGGGGCTTCCCAAGGCGAAGGGCTGGGCAACCAATTCCTCGGCCATATCCGTCAAGTGGATGCGATTCTGCACGTTGTCCGCTGCTTTGAGGATGACAACATCGTTCATGTGGACGGTTCGGTTGATCCCATCCGCGACGTGGAAGTCATTTCCATGGAATTGGTTCTGGCCGATTTGGATACAGTGAGCAAGCGGCTGAAAAAGACGCAAAGTCAAGCCAAGTCGGGCGACAGGAAGTTTGCTGAGGAGGCCGCTTTCTTAGAGCAGCTACAAGCCGCTCTGGACAAAGGTCAGCCCGCCCGCACGGTCAAGGCGGAGAGTGAACCCCAGCGTGAGCTGCTACGTGAACTCTGTCTACTCACAGCCAAGCCGGTGCTGTATGTGGCCAATGTCAGCGAGGAGGACATCGCCGCAGGCAATGATTCTGTCCGGCGACTACAGGAGCTGGCGGCGCAGGAGGGTGCTTCAGTGGTCATGATTGCCGGGGCGATTGAGCAAGAACTGAGCACGCTGGACGCAGCGGAGCAGCAGGAATTTCTGGCCGACATGGGCCTTGAAGAGCCGGGGCTGCACCGTCTGATCCGGGCGGGCTATGAATTGCTCGGCCTGATCACCTATTTCACGGTAGGCGAGAAAGAGACGCGGGCGTGGACGATCACCAAGGGTACCACCGCACCGGGTGCGGCAGGCAAAATTCACAGCGACTTTGAGCGCGGTTTTATCCGGGCCGAAGTCATCGCCTATGAGGACTATGTGGCCTGCGGCTCTGAGGCGGCGGCCCGCGACAAGGGCGTGCTGCGCTCCGAAGGGAAAGAATATATCGTCAAGAATGGCGACTGTATGTTGTTCCGCTTCAATGTCTGAGTTTTGCAAAGTCTGTCCGGTGTGCTATAACAGTTGCAGCCCTGCTTTGAGGAGCCGCCTCGGAGCGTTCACTGTCTGCATAAGGAGCAACAGCCATGTCCAAGGAACTGCATGACCAGATCAACGCGGAACTAAAAGCGTTTCAGGAGAACCCGGCAGCGTTCATGAACCGGCGGCCTGTCAAGCAGGAGGAGCCAGCCGCTGCGGCCTGCGGCTCATCCCCCATTTTTGACCAAGCGGCGATTGACCGGCATGACTACGTGGAAGCCCGCGACCTGCTCCGCAAACATGCGGCGGATTCAGGCAGGCTGGACGAGCAGGCCAAGGCTCTTTTCCTTGACAATGACCGAGCCGAAAACCTGACCGACACTTTCAGCCATTCCGGCCTGCGGAGCATGGAGGATAATGGGTTGATGAGTGCCCGGTTGCCTGAACAGCCTTGGTCGGATGACTACTGGGGCATCTATCTCGGCGTTCTGGGCAAACGTTACGCTGATCCCGGCTTTCCCCGCTCGTTTGACTGGAAGGAAAACTTTGATTATATCCAGCGCAATCCTGCCGCCGCAGTTGTGGCCAGCGGCAATCAGAAGGCAGTCAACCAACTTTCTCCTTCAGAGAAATACGACATTCTCGTCGGCGACAAGCAGTTTTCCCTGACCAAGCAGATGTGGGAAGAAGGCAGGGGATACTACGAGACAAACGGAGCGGTGGAAGCATGGATGGGCATCTGCCACGGCTGGGCACCTGCTTCGTACATGCTACCGCGTCCTGTCAACCCTGCCACTGTGCTTGCGGCGGACGGAACAACGCAGCTTACCTTCTATCCATCAGACATCAAAGCCTTAGCCTCTTTGCTCTGGGCCAAAGCGGCACCCAGAGCCAAGTTCATCGGCGGACGCTGCAATGAAAAAGACCCGCAAATCGATCCGCAGACCGGACGCATCATCGCCCAGAATTGTTTTGATACCAACCCCGGCACGTGGCACTTGGCAATGGTCAACCAGATCGGTGTGTCCAAGCGCGGCATGGTCATGGACGCGACCTTTGACTATGAAGTCTGGAACCAGCCGGTGCTGGGCTATAGCTGCACCTATTTCAATCCGGCTACGATGAAAGCGGCTGACTCCTTGACTACAGCTACAGTCGCCAAGGCAGGCTTTACAAATGACAAATTCGCCGCCTTCCGAGGGCCGCAGACCGACAGTATCGTCGGCATCGTCATGGAAGTCTCGTATATCGTGGAAACCATGCCTTCGCAGCAGTTCCCGGACGGCCCGCAGAAGGACAGAGTAGCCACGGTCAAATATCTCTACGATCTGGAACTGGATTTCTCCGGCAGGATCATCGGCGGCGAGTGGTATCAGAACGCACACCCTGACTTTCTCTGGACTCCTGCCCAAGGCGCACGTGCCCTGCCGTCTTGGGAGGCTCGCAATCCGGTCAATCCGGCAGATTGGCAGCAAGGGCAGTCCGTGCCCGGCATGTGGCAGCAGGTGGCCGCCATCACGTCGGAATACTCCAAGGCTCCAATGGCTGCGATCACGGAACGCCTGATTCAACTGGCAAACTGAGCTTGCTCCGGCCGTGGATGCGGCAGCGATTCTGTATCCACGACCACCCCTGCGGCAGGTTCCTCTCTTTTTTTACCTTCAGCGCAATTATACTGCTCCATTCGGACGGCATCCCGTATAATAGTCTCCATATAACAGCGGCAGAGAGGAGGCCGCAACGGAAAAGAACCCGGCAACGGAAAGTCTATATGCGGAGAATCACAGCGGTTGTGCTACTGGCGGCTTGGCTGCCTTGTAGCTGCGTTTCAGCGGGAGAGCAGCGGAGCGCTGCTGTTTCCGCACAGGCGGAGACAAGGACGGAGTTCTGCTGGCCGCTGGCTCAGTTCCGCTACTCACTCAACCAACCCACTGGTGCTTGGCTGGCGCAGCGCGGGCGGAATTCGCATCATCTCGGCGTGGATATGTTCGCGCCGGTCGGGCAGCCGGTGCGGGCGATTGCCGACGGCGTGGTGCATGACATCTCCACCAGCGGCTGGGGTGCTGGCAACGTGGCCCTCATGATCAGGCACCGGCTGGCGGATGGCCGCTGGTTCATCGCCCTCTACGGCCATGTCCGCAACATTTATGGCTTGCGCAAAGGCAGCAAAGTGCAGGGATGCGGCACCATCGCCCTGATCGGGCCGTACCGCTGCGGTTCGCATATCCACATGGGCATCATCGCGCCAAACAGGCTGCCGCACGCGCCCTACGGCACCAGCAAAAAAGGCGATCACAACAATTTTATCAATCCAGTCCGCTTCCTCCAAAGCGGCCAGCCGGAAGAGCCAAGTATAGAGCAGGAGCCGGAGCCGGAGGCACCCTTGGACGGGGAGCAGACTGCCTCGGCAGCGGTTTCGCCGCAATGCGCCGGGCAGAATCTGGCGGAAGGTTCAGAAGAAGAGGATAAGCTGCTTGAAAGCGTCCTCTCCATTGAGCCACCGGCGGAGAAAGCCGACGACGGCGCGGACAGGCATCTTGAACGGAAGCGGGGCCGTCATCATCACTCCGGGAAGAAGACCAAGGCCAGCCGGAAGGAACGCAGCAAGACTGCCGCCAAGGCAGCGAAGGGTAAAACGAAACTCAGTCTTCAGAGCAGGAAAGGCCGCGCCAAGCATTCCGTATCTGCTCCTGCACCGAAGCAGCGGGCTGCGAAGCATCAATCCGGTAAAGCCAAGGGTCGGCAAACGAAGCAAACAGCGCGGAAACCCGCCGCAAAGCATCGAGCTGCTCGAAAGCGTTGAGCTGCTCGCCCCGGCTGCTGATCCGCTGGGCGGACAGCTCCGGCGGCATGGTCAGCAGAATGACCAGATCAGGGCGGGGCGCGAAGCGATTGCGGTCGAGGACAGCCTGCACATCCAGCCCGTTTGCGCCCTGATAGGCGGCGGTCGAGTAGTAATAGCGGTCGGTAAGCACCACGCGCCCGGCAGCCAGTGCCGGCCGGATGACCTCCCTGACGTGCTCCTTGCGGTCTTGGATGAATAGTTCCAGCTCTTCCTCCGGCGTGCAGGAAGCCCGGTTGACATATAGCTCGCGGATGCGGCGGCCATACGCGCCATCCGTAGGTTCACGGGTCGCAAGTACGTTTTCGCCCTGCGCCCGGAGCCAGTCCTCCAGCAGCCGGAGCTGTGTGGATTTGCCTGTCCCGTCTATGCCTTCAAAGGCCACCAGCAGTCCTGTCCGCAGATTCCTCATCGTTCCCTGTTGTGTGCGATGTCCATCGCCATACGCCAAGCTGCCCGCAAGCTGGCGGCATCGGCGATGCCCTGTCCGGCGATGTCGTATGCCGTGCCATGATCCACTGAGGTGCGGACGATGGGCAGGCCCAGCGTCACGTTCACACCGTCCTGAAAATGGAGCAGCTTGAAGGGGATTAGCCCTTGATCGTGGTACATGCAGACCACTGCGTCAAAGCCCCCGTTCGCCGCCTTGTGAAAGACCGTGTCCGGCGGCCAAGGCCCGCTGACCTCTGCCCCGCCTTTGTGCTGACGCAGGGCGGGTTCGATGATCTCAATCTCCTCTCTGCCGAACATGCCTTGCTCGCCGCTATGGGGGTTGAAGCCCGCCACAGCGATGCGCGGACTGTCTATGCCGAAATCTTGGCGCAGTGCCTCGGCGGTCATTTCGATGCAATCGTGGATATTCTCGGCGTTGAGCAGCCCGCTAACCTTGGCCAACGGTTCGTGGATCGTGACCAGCACCACCCGCAGCCGCGTCCCGGCCAGCATCATACGGAAGCGGCACACGCCGGTCAGTTCGGCCAGCATCTCGGTGTGGCCGGGATAGAAGATGCCTGCCTCATGCAGGGCCTTTTTGGAGATGGGACAGGTCACGACGGCCGAGAACTCGCCATTCAGTGCGCCTGCGGCAGCTCGGCGGATGTATGCCGCCATCGCTATCCCGGTCTCCTTGGTCGGCTGCCCCCATCGCAGTCTGTCCACATTTAGCTGCGACAGCTCCAGCACCGGCACTGTGCCAGGCATAATTTTTTTGCCCAAGTGCCACGCGACAGGTTGGCTTATACTGCCCAGCAGGGAAGCCGTCCGCTGGAGCACGCCGAGATCGCCGATCACCACTGGCGCGGATGCTACCTCCGCAGCGGTCAGGCTGTCAAAGAAACGGAGGATAATTTCCGGGCCAATCCCCACCGGGCAGCCCATCGTGATGGCAGCAGGCTTCATGGTTCCTCACATTCAAAGGCGTTGCGCAGCAGCTCCACTCGAAACGAGTTCGTCGTGTCAGGAACAACAGCGGCCACATCAAAGCGCACCGGCATGTCCAGCCCCTGCGCGGCCATGTATTCGAGTGCCGCAGCGGCCAGCCGCCGCTGCTTGCGCAAGTCAACTGCCTCAAAGGGGCTGCCGAAGCTGACGCTGCGGCGGGTCTTGACCTCGACAATCACCAGACAACCGCTGTCCACGGCGATGATGTCAATCTCGCCGCTGGGCAGACGGCAATTGCGTCCTGCAATCGTCCAGCCCAAGCCTTCCAGATAACGGACGGCAGCCTCTTCGCCGTCACGTCCGGAGGCTGCGCGCTTCTTGAAGCTAGGGCAGCCGGTCATTGCAGTATTTTCCATATCCTCTGTCCTTTTCATGCAGCGTTGGCGCAGGACAGAATAGGAAGACAGCTTGGTGCTGAACATATCTCAACCATATCTGCAACTTTAACAAATTTAATGATATTATCCTATAGCCAGAGCAACATAATTTGA
>DHWV01000090.1:0-222 GCA_002413355.1 Desulfobulbaceae bacterium UBA5173
GCCGAAACGCTGCGCAGTCTCTCCTAACCGTAGACCGTCCCGCTTTTTGATCTCCAATACTTTCCGTCGAAAAATCCCACGGGTACATGGGGGGCAATTTATACTGCTTTAGCTATACCCCCCTCCTTCGTAGAAATTGAACACTCAGACGGCTTGGTTTTCTCCAAGCCGCCCTACGTTGAACTGCATTATCATCCCTTATAGCTGAAGCAGCATAAAGTG
>DHWV01000090.1:570-8432 GCA_002413355.1 Desulfobulbaceae bacterium UBA5173
CAAATTATGTTGCTCTGGCTATATGCAGAAAATGCAATGCAATTTAATGCAATTTTTCAGATGCCCACAGTAACCATGTTGAATTCCACAGCAACTGTTTGTATTAACAGTGCAAAGCGCTTATTTCTTTCCGGTGAAAATATTGTCAACTAAGGGGGGAGCATCTGCCTGTCCGACATGACATTGTGTGCAATTGTTCCAGCGGGCAGCAATCCTTTCAATCGGCTTTTTGTCACGATCCAGATAATGTGCCGTCTTTCCATCTCGATCCAGATAGTGTGTCCTAAAGGGACGCGGCGCGCCTGATCCCTCAATACCATGGCAAAGCAGGCAGTCGTTCTGCAAGGTGGTGATGATGAATCCTGTGATGTCGTGCGGAATCACCGGCGGCTGATGGATAAAAGTGCGGGGAATGACGGTGTCATTGGGCTTCCACGTGCCATCCACCGGCGCGTCCTCCGCCCCGGCAATGGGATTTTTGCGCAGAGGCTTCACCTCGTCAGCAGGGGCAGGTTTGCTGGTTTCAGCTTGGACAACTTGCGGGGCTGGCGTAACGTGGCCCGGCTTGCCTGCCTCTTTACGATTGGCGGCAGAACTGAGAGTAAACGGGAGAACAACGGCCAGCAGGGAAAGGGCAACGATTGTCTTTTTCATGATGGACTCCATCAGGCTCGTTTTGAAAAACAGAAGACATCCTGCGGGCAGACATCAATGCAGCGTCCGCAGTTGAGACAGTTAGGGGAAAGAATCAGCAGGGAGCTGTCTTCGCCGCCTTTCAGCGCAGGCGAAATTACCTGTGGCTCTGGGCAGACGGTGAAGCAGTCCATGCAGTCGGTGCAGCGGTCGCGGCCAGCAGCTTTCATCCGTAGCGCGGCGGTGAAGCCGAGCAGACTGTAGGCCGCGCCGACTGGGCAGAGATGGCCGCACCAGCCATGCCGCTGGACAAATGCGTCAAAGACAAAAATGGCAGCCAGCAGCAGCCAGCCTGCGCCCATGCCGAAGAGCAGGCCGCGCTGGAGAGTGGTCACTGGATTGACCAGCTCCCAGACAATGCCGCCGCTGACAGCGGAGAGAATGATGATCAGGCCTAGCAGCCACCAGCGGGTGGTTTTGCTCAGGTTGAGGTTTTTCTTGCTGTCCATGCGACGGTTTGTCCAAGCTGCCGCGTCGGTGATGAGGTTGACAGGACAGACCCAGGCGCAGTACGTCCGCCCGCCGAGCAGGCTGTAGATGACCAGCACGGCGATTAGGCCGAAGACAGCTGCTGTTTCCGGCAGATGCCCGGCGGCAAAGGACTGGACAAGGATCAGCGGATCAGTCAGCGGCAGAATGCCGAGCACCGTGCTGGCGGACAGCGTGCCTTTGATCAGCCAGATGCCAGCCAGCGGCCCCAGCAGGAACAGCCCCAGTATGCCGAGCTGCGACATGCGTCGGAGCAGCAGCCACTTGTGCGCCCGCAGCCAGCCTTTTGTTGCAACGGCCTCGCGGCCTACGATACGTTTACTCATGGCAACTCCTCCGGTTTGCGCACAGGCAGCTCCAGCACAGGCGGAATCAGCGAATGCCCCGCCTTTTCCTTTTCCTCCCAGCCCAGCCGGTAATGCCTGCCCAAGGTGCCTTTGGCCTGCGCCAGCGGCAGCACTTTGATCGCCGCGTTTTCCAGCACGCAAGACCGCTCGCACCTGCCGCAGCCGGTGCAGTGCTTGGAATGCACGGTCGGAATCAGGCGGGCATGAACGCCGGTGCGTTGATTGACCTGCATTTCCAAGGTCAGGGCCTTGTCAATCACCGGGCAGTTGCGGTAGCAGACATCGCAGCGCAAGCCGAGATGATTAAGGCAGTTTTCATGATCCACCAGCACGGCCAGACCCATTCTGGCCTCATAGATGGATTTCAGCTTCTTGCTCAACGCGCCGGACGGGCAGGCGTTGACGCAGGGCATGTCCTCGCAGAGGCGGCAGGGGCTGATCCGGGGCACGAAATATGGTGTGCCCGCCGGAATGCCGCTGCCCAGCTCGGCCAGGCGCAGCACTGGCACCGCTGTTTCCAGCGGCGCGTTTTCGCCCAGCTCGGCCAGCTGCGAGACAAAGGCTCCCGCATCCGTCGGGAAAGTCTCCGGTTGCGGCATTTCCCCGCCTTTGTCATGCCGGAGCTTCTCCGTGCAAGCGCGGACGCACTGGCCGCAGCGCAGGCAGGCGGAGAGAAAATTCTCTTCCGGCAGCGCGCCTGGCGGCCTGATCGCGTATGGCGGCAAGGCACTGGCCGTCCGCTGATGCGCACCCAGCAGCGCGGTCAGCACCAAAGCACTGGCCGCTGCCGGGAGGGTTTCCGTTAAAAGCCGCCGCCGCGACGGGCTGGTAGGCTGTTCCTTTTCCATGATCTGTCCCTTCAGGCTTTCATCACTTTGACCGCGCATTTCTTGAAATCCGTCTGCTTCGAGATCGGGCAGGTGGCATCCAAGGTCAGCTTGTTCACCAGCCGTCCCTCGTCAAACCACGGGATAAAGATCAGTCCCTGTGGCGGCTTGTTGCGGCCTTGCGTCTCCACGGTACAGACGATCTCGCCCCGGCGGGAAACGATTTTTGCTTTCTCACCACGCTGAAGGCCGCGCTTTTTCGCGTCTTCTGGGTGCATGAATAGGACAGCGTCCGGCACAGCCCGGTACAGCTCCGGCACCCTGCGGGTCATGGAGCCGGAATGCCAGTGCTCCAAGACGCGGCCTGTGCAGAGCCAAAGGTCATATTCCGCATCCGGCATTTCTGGCGGCGGCTCATAAGGCAGGGCAAAAATCACCGCTTTGCCGTCCTTGTGGCCGTAGAATTTTACGCCTTCGCCTTTTTTCACATAGGGGTCATAGCCTTCCCGGAAGCGCCAGAGGGTTTCCTTGCCATCCACCACCGGCCAGCGCAGGCCCCGCGCCTGGTGGTACATCTCAAACGGGGCGAGATCATGGCCGTGACCCCGGCCAAATTTGGCGTATTCCTCGAACAGCCCTTTCTGAATGTAGAAGCCGAAATAATGCGCTTCGTCGTTGTCAAAGCCCTTCTGGAGCTGGCTCAGGGGAAATTCGTTCACTTGGCCGTTGGCGTAGAGGACATCGTACAAGGTTTTGCCCTTGTATTCCGGGTTCTTGTCCAGCAGCTCCTTGGGCCAGACCTCGTCGGTCTTAAAACGTTTGGAAAATTCGACAATCTGCCAGAGATCGCTCTTCGCATCGCCCTTGGCCTTGACCTGCTGGCGGAGGAACTGCGTGCGCCGTTCGGCGTTGCCCCAGGCACCTTCCTTCTCCACCCACATCGCCGCAGGCAGGATCAGGTCAGCGGCCAGCGCGGTGACAGTCGGATAGACATCCGAAACAATAATGAAGTTGTCGGGATTGCGGTAGCCGGGATAGCCCTCCTGATTCAGATTCGCGCCGGCCTGCATGTTGTTGTTGCACATCACCCAATAAACATTCAGCTTGCCGTCTTTCAGCATCCGGTTCTGCTGGACGATATGATAGCCGACCTTGTCAGGGATCGTGCCTTCGGGCAGCTTCCAGATTTCCTCAGCGTGATGGCGGTGCTCCGGGTTGGTGACGACCATGTCCGCAGGCAGGCGGTGGGCGAAGCAGCCGACCTCACGGGCCGTGCCGCAGGCCGAGGGCTGGCCGGTGAGCGAGAAGGGGCTGTTGCCCGGCTCAGAAATTTTGCCAACCAGCAGGTGGATGTTGTAGATCATGTTGTTGACCCACGTTCCCCGCGTGTGCTGATTGAAGCCCATCGTCCAGAGAGACATCACCTTGCGGCTGGGATCAGCGTAGAGCTTGGCGAGTGCTTCCAAGTGTTCTTTGGGCACGCCGGACATCTCATGCGCCTTGTCCAAGGTGTATTCAGAGACAAACTTAGCGTAGTCCTCAAAGCTGCAATCAACGGCATCCGTAGCCTTGGCCGCGTTCTTGGCCGCCTTCTCTTTCGGATGATCAGCCCGCAGGCCGTAGCCGATGTCGGTGGTGCCGATCCTGAACTTGACGTGCTGCTTGACGAAGTCCTGATTGACCTTGCCGTTCTGAATGATGTAGTTGGCGATGTAGTTCAGAATCACCATGTCCGTCTGCGGCTTGAAAACCATCGGGATGTCGGCGAGATCAAAGCAGCGGTGCTGATACGTGGACAGCACGGCCACTTTGACATGCTGGGCGGTTAGGCGGCGGCTGGTGAGCCGCGACCAGAGAATCGGGTGCATTTCCGCCATGTTTGATCCCCAGAGGACGAACGCGTCGGCATGTTCAATGTCGTCGTAGCAGCCCATCGGCTCGTCAATGCCAAAGGTGCGCATAAAGCCGGTGACTGCCGAGGCCATACAGTGGCGGGCGTTTGGATCAAGGTTGTTGGTGCGCAGCCCGGCCTTGATGAACTTGGAGGCGGCGTAGCCTTCCCAAATCATCCACTGGCCGGAGCCGCACATGCCCACGGAATCCGGCCCGTTCTTGCGGATGGACTCCTTGAACTTCAGCTCCATGATGTCAAAGGCTTCCTTCCACGAGACCGGGGCAAACTCACCGTTCTTGTCATACTGGCCGTTTTTTTTGCGCAGGAGCGGCTGAGTCAGGCGGTCTTTGCCGTACATGATCTTGGACAGGAAGTAGCCCTTGATGCAGTTCAGCCCCCGGTTGACCGGCGCGTCCGGGTCACCCTGGGTGGCCACTACTTTGCCGTCTTTGGTGCCGACCAAGACGCTGCACCCTGTGCCGCAGAACCGGCAGGGAGCTTTGTCCCAGCGGATGCCGTCGTCATCAGTTTTCTGGGCCAAGGCTTCAGCCGCTGGCAAATTCGCGCCGACCACTGCGGCGGCAGCAGCGGCGGCATTGGCTTTGATAAACTCTCGTCTGTTCAGTTTCATAATGCTCCTCCTTGTTTTTAACAACAAGCAACACGCTGTTGCTTATTCTTCATCGCAGTAATTATAAATCATCGCCGCGCCCAGCACGCCCGGCAGGAGTTGCACCTGCATCAGGGTCTCTGAAGGGGCATTGTCCGGCGTATCTTCAATGGTGATCACCATCCTGCCGTCCTTTTGGACAGCATGAACATCGACTCCGGCCAAAGCACTCAGCTTAGCCTGCACGTCCGCCGAATTTTCCGGGCGGACATGGACAACGATGCTGGAAATGTTCATTTCATTCACCTTTCTGGTTGGCAGCAAAATAAATCGCGTCTGCCGGACAAACTCCGGCGCAGGCCCCGCACCCGCTGCATTGATCCGACAGAATCTTCGGTAACTGGCCGTCATCCGCGAGCGGGAAGACTATCGCCCGCTGCTCGCAGCAGTCACCGCAGGTGCGGCAGAGAACGCGCTCCGCCAGCAGGCAGTTGTCCGCAATACGGGCGCGGATGTTCCACGGCTCTTTCTCTTGCTCAAACTGTAAAGCCCCGGTCGGGCAGCTACGGGCGCAATCACCGCAGAAGGTGCAGCCGCCTTGGGAAAAATCCAGAACCGGGAGGCGGTCTTCGCTCAGAGCAACAATCTTGTTCGGGCAGGCAGCAACGCAGGCTCCGCAGCCGTTGCAGAGGGAATGGAATTTCTCAGCAGCAGACGACCAAGGGGGATGAGGAGGAGTTTTCCGCCCCGGCCGCTGCTGAACATCATCGTGCAGCAAATATTCAAGGCACTTGTTGGCGAACAATGAGGCGAGACTCATAGATGGTTCCCAGCGCAAGATCAGCAGAAGCTCACGCCGCCTTTCAATTTTGAAGACAAAATGGTGTGTTCGTGGTATGAAGCGAAACGCAGTCCATCCCGGATTGTTCCTACTTCCATAGTAGCGGCAGAAAGAAAATTGTTCCTTGATGTATATCAAGAATTGAGAAAAGAAGATGATTGTGGCTAGCATGATGGAAAGCAGGCAAAAAGCTCTTGCCGATTCAGCCCTGTTCAGCGGCCTGCCCAAGCCTTTGCTGCGCAATTTGGCTGACATTGCGCAGGAAAAGCAGTACCGGCGCGGGGAGACCATCTTTCTGGAAGGAAGGATCAGTGGTGGTTTCTATATGGTGATGCAAGGGCAGGTTAAAATTTTAAAGATGTCCTTGGACGGCAAGGAGCAGATTCTGTATATTCTGGGTGCAGGTGAGCCGTTCGGGATCACGCCGGTATTTCACGGTAAGGGCTTTCCCGCCAGCGCGGTCAGCATGACGGCATCCACTGCTTTGCATTTCCCCAAAGGAGCGTTTCTTGCCCTGGTTGCTGCCCATCCTGAGCTGACGCTCGCGGTGCTTTCCGCGCTCTGCCTGCGGATGCGCCGTCTTTCCACCCAGATAGAAAGCCTGTCGCTGAAGGATGCGCCAATGCGTCTGGCAGCTCACTTGCTGTATCTGGCCGAACAGCAGGGAAACACCATGCACGTGACGCTGAACATTCCGAAGAAGCAGCTCGCCAATCTGCTCGGCACCAGCCCGGAAACGCTGTCGCGCATCTTTGCCGAAATGAGCGCGGACGGGCTGCTCCGGGTAAAGGGGAAAAGGATAGAGCTGCTGCGGATTGAGGAACTCAAGAATCAAACCGGGTGAGCGAGACATACATTGCGATCAGGAAAACAACATGAAACGAAAAAAGTTGATCAGCTTCGACTGGGCAATGAAGAACATCCTATCGAACAAGGAAAATTTTGCTGTTCTTGAAGGATTTCTCAGCGAGCTGCTACGAGATGACATCCACATCTTTGAAGTTGTGGAAAGCGAGGAAAATAAAAAAGACAGAAGAAAAAAGATCAATCGTGTTGACTTGCTGGTGAAGAATAAGCAGGGGGAAGTCATTCTTGTTCAGATTCAATATGAACGGGATGCGGATTGCCTGCAACGGATAGTCTGCGGTGCCTCAAAGGTCATCAGCGAGCATATTCAGGAAAGCAAACCCTATGCTGAGATCGTCAAAGTCATTTCAGTCAACATTCTGTATTATGATCTGGGGGCAGGCGAAGATTATGTCTATCATGGCGTGACCTCTTTTCTCGGTCTGCACCGACAGGACATGCTGAAGCTCACGGAGGAACAGCAGGAAGTGTATCAGAAGCATGAATTCAGTCAGATTTTTCCAGAGTATTATCTGATCAAGGTGAATAGTTTCAAGGAAACTCCCAGAGACCGATTAGACGAGTGGATACATTTCCTGAAGCATGAAGAGATCAAAGAGGGTTTCACCGCAAAAGGACTGGATAAAGCATGGCAGATTCTCGATATTGCCACGCTGTCCGAGCAGGAACGTTATGCCTATGAGCGGTATCAGGAGGATTTGCGCCATCGGTCAACCATGCTGCTATCGTCCTACACCCTTGGCATGAAGAAAGGCGTGAAGCAAGGACTCCGGCAGGGGGTGAAGCAGGGCCAGATGCAAGGCGAACACAAGTGCGCACGCGAGATTGCCCGGAAGTTGACAGATGTTCTTGATCATGAAACCATTGCCCAGAAGACAGGTCTCAGCATCGAGGAAATAGCCTCCATGCTCCTCCCCTTCCCCTGAGTCTCCCTCCACAAAAACGCCCCTCTCTCACCTTATTGCAGCATTCCCTTCAAAAGCGTCCTTCCCTTTGCAGCAGCAGACAGCGCAGTCATTCTGGATAAGAGTGCATAGCTGTCTAATTCCGCAGCAGATATTTCCTTCTTTCCTCTTTGGCACGCCCCTTGCTTTACACAAGGCAAAGAACATGCAGCTCTGACACGGGGCATTCCGGGACATCATAGAGACACACGAGGAGAACGCGATGAGAAAGGTGGCAATCTACGGCAAGGGCGGCATTGGCAAATCCACGACCACCCAGAACACAGTGGCCGGGCTGGTGGAGATGGGCAGAAAGGTGATGGTGGTCGGCTGCGACCCGAAGGCCGACT
>DHWV01000090.1:8680-9220 GCA_002413355.1 Desulfobulbaceae bacterium UBA5173
CCCGAAGGCCGACTCCACCCGTCTGCTGCTTGGCGGACTGGCCCAGAAATCAGTTTTAGACACCCTGCGCGAGGAAGGCGAGGACGTTGATCTGGAGGACATCCGCAAGAAGGGCTACGGCGGCACCTGGTGCGTGGAGTCAGGCGGGCCGGAGCCGGGCGTGGGCTGCGCCGGACGCGGCATCATCACTTCGATCAACATGCTGGAATCGCTGGGCGCATACGAGGAGAAAGAGGGCCTCGACTATGCGTTCTATGACGTGCTGGGCGACGTGGTCTGCGGCGGCTTTGCTATGCCTATCCGCGACGGCAAGGCCGAGGAAATCTACATCGTTGTCTCCGGTGAGATGATGGCCATGTACGCCGCTAACAACATCTCCAAGGGTATTATGAAGTTCGCCCAGAACGGTGCAGTGCGACTCGGCGGCCTGATTTGCAACTCTCGCGCCGTGGACAATGAGAAAGAGATGATTCAGCAGTTTGCCGAGAAGCTGGGCACGCACATGATCTGGTTTGTGCCGCGTGACAACGACGTGCAGCG
>DHWV01000090.1:9480-16802 GCA_002413355.1 Desulfobulbaceae bacterium UBA5173
GCCGAGATCAACCGCAAGACGGTTATTGAGTGGAAGCCGGATGCCAAGCAAGCCGATATGTACCGGGGATTGGCCAAGGCCATTGACCAGAACAAGAAGTTTGTCATCCCCACGCCGCTGGAGATTGAGCAGTTGGAAAAGCTGTTGATGGATTACGGCTTGATGAATTGACATGTAGGGGCGAAACATTTTTCGCCCCTACGCCCGGTTGGGTTGCGGATAATCTTTATGCCAGCATGGAAAAAATCTCGATGCAAGCATGAAGGAAATTTTCATGCAGGCATGGAAGGAGTCGCAAAGCAAGCATAGAGAGTGCCTCCATGCAAGCATTGAGGATGGTTCCATGCTGGCATCGAGGATGACTCCATGCTTGCATGGAAATTGCGCGGAACGAATGATGCAGAATCGTATGTAGGGGCGAAAGATTTTTCGCCCCTACAAGATACCGAACATACAAGGAGACATGAATCATGCTGATGATCAGAGCGATAGTCAGGCCGGAGAAATCAGACGAAGTGCTGGCCGCATTGATGGACGCGGGCTTTCCGGCAGTAACCAAATATTCAGTGGCCGGACGCGGCAAGCAGCGGGGCATCAAGATCGGCGACGTGACCTACGATGAAATCCCCAAGACCATGCTGATGATGGTGGTCAAGGACGAGGACAAGGACTTTGTCATCCAGACGGTGATGGACACAGCCCGCACCGCCGGCAAAGGCGCGTTCGGCGACGGCAAGATCTTTGTCAGCCCGGTGGAGGAGGTCTATACGGTCAGCTCCGGCGTGAAAGAGGGGCAATCATGAAAGAAGTGATCGCGGTTGTCCGCATCAACATGATGAACCAGACCAAGAAGGCACTGACCGACGCAGGCATCGCCGCCTTCTTCGCCCACGAATGCCAGGGACGCGGCAAGGGCTTTGTCAATCCGAAGATACTTGCAGGCGTGGACAAGGGCTATGAAGAGGCCGCCTCAGTGCTGGGCGAGAAAGGCAAGCTCTATCCGAAGCGCATGGTGACAGCGGTGGTTGAGGACGCGAAGGTGGATGACGTGGTACAGGCGATCATCGCGGTCAACAAGACCGGCAAGCCGGGCGACGGCAAGATCTTTGTCCTGCCGGTCATGGAGGCGGTGCGCGTCCGCACTGCGGAGAAAGGCGAGATCGCCATAGGGTAAAACACCTCAGGAGAATGCAATGACAGCAGCAAAGAGCAAAGCGCGGCTGGAGCCTGCGGAGGTCAAGGCCGAGCTGTTGGCCAAGTACCCGCCCAAGGTGGCCCGCAAGCGCAGCAAGCAGATCATGATCAACGAGGCTCTGGAGAACGGCACCCCGGAGATCACGGCCAACGTGCGCACCATCCCCGGCATTATTACGATGCGCGGTTGTACGTATGCAGGCTGCAAGGGCGTGATCATGGGGCCAACCAGGGATATCGTTAACCTCGTGCACGGGCCGATAGGATGCAGCTTCTACGCCTGGCTGACCCGGCGTAACCAGACCGACCCAGGCCCGGAGGGACCAGACGGCGAGAACTTTATGACCTACGCCTTCTCCACCGACATGCAGGATCAGGATATCATCTTCGGCGGTGAGAAGAAGCTGGCTGCGGCGATCCAGGAAGCCTACGACCTCTTTCATCCCAAGTCCATCGCGGTCTTCGCCACCTGCCCGGTGGGTCTGATCGGCGATGACATTCACACCGTGTCGCGCAAGATGAAGGAGAAGTTCGGCGACTGCAACGTGTACGCCTTCAGCTGTGAGGGCTACAAGGGCGTGAGCCAGTCCGCAGGGCATCACATCGCCAACAACCAGGTCTTCCGGCACATAGTGGGCGTGGACGACCGGCCCGTAGAGGGCAAGTACAAGATCAGTCTGCTTGGTGAGTACAACATCGGCGGCGACGGCTTTGAGATCGACCGGATATTCAAGAAGTGCGGCATCACCAATATCGCCACCTTCTCAGGCAACAGCACGTACAAGCAGTTCGCCACGGCGCATCAGGCGGATCTGAACGCAGTCATGTGCCACCGCTCCATCAACTATGTGGCGGACATGATGGAGACGAAGTTCGGCATACCGTGGATCAAGGTGAACTTCATCGGGGCCAAGGCCACAGCCAAGTCCCTGCGGAAGATCGCGGCCTATTTCGAGGACCCTGCCTTGACCGCCAAGGTTGAGGAGGTGATTGCCGAGGAGATGCCGGAGGTGGAAGCGGCGGTGGCTGAAATCATGCCGCGCACTGAGGGCAAGACCGCGATGATGTTCGTGGGCGGCTCGCGGGCGCACCACTACCAGGAGCTGTTCAGCGAGATGGGCATGAAAACCATCTCCGCTGGGTATGAGTTCGCTCACCGCGACGACTACGAGGGCCGCCGCGTGCTGCCGAGCATCGAGGTGGATGCGGACAGCCGCAACATCGAAGAGATTGAGGTGGAGGCGGACGCAACCCGCTACAAGCCGCGCAAGAGTGCAGCAGCCATGCAGGCCTTGGAGGCGGCGGGCACGGTCAAGTTCAAGGACTACGAGGGCCTTGCCCCGGACATGGCCGCAGGCACGCTGATCATCGACGACCTCAATCAGCACGAGGCCGAGACGCTGGTCAAGCTGATGAAGCCGGACATCTTCTGCGCAGGCATCAAGGAGAAGTTCTCTATCCAGAAGCTCGGCGTGCCGATGAAGCAGCTGCACAGCTACGACTCAGGCGGGCCGTATGCAGGCTTCAAGGGCGCGATCAACTTCTACAAGGAGATCGACCGGCTTGTGAACAGCAAGGTCTGGTCGTACATGAAAGCGCCGTGGCAGGAGAACCCGCAGCTCTCTGGCGCGTATGTGTGGGAGTAATGCGCGGTCGTAGGGGCGGTTCGCGAACCGCCCCTACGCAATAACGAATGATTACGAGGCAAGAAAATGCTCTTACGACATACACCGAAAGAAATCACCGAGCGCAGCGCCTTGACCATCAACCCGGCCAAGACCTGCCAGCCCATCGGCGCGATGTACGCGGCGCTGGGCATCCACGGCTGCCTGCCGCACAGCCACGGCTCGCAGGGCTGCTGCGCCTACCACCGCTCCGCCCTGACCCGGCACTACAAGGAGCCGGTGAGCGCAGCCACCAGCTCCTTCACCGAAGGCGCGTCGGTCTTCGGCGGTCAGGCCAACCTGATGCAGGCCTTCAGCAACATCTTCGCGGTCTACAACCCGGAGATCATCGCTGTCCACACCACCTGCCTGTCCGAGACCATTGGCGACGACCTGCCGCAGATCAGGAAGAAGGCGATTGCCGAAGGGAAGATACCGGAAGGCAAGTACGTGATCAGCGCGTCAACGCCGAGCTATGTCGGCTCGCACGTGACAGGCTTCTCCAACATGGTCAAGGCCATGACTGAGCTGGCCGAGCCGACCGGCAAGAAGAACGGCAAGGTGAACCTCATCCCCGGCTGGGTTGAGCCTGCTGACATGGAGGAGCTGAAGCGGCTGGCCAAGCTGATGGGCGTGGGCACGATCATGTTCCCGGACACCTCTGGCGTGCTCAACACCCCGCTCACCGGCGAGTACAAGATGTTCCCGGACGGCGGCGTGACCATTGCCGAGCTGAAGTCCACGGCTGATTCCATCGGCACCATCGCCCTCGGCGACTGGTGTTCCGGCGATGCGGCCCGCGAGCTGGACAAGCAGCACAAGGTGCCGTGCAAGGTCATTGACATGCCCTTCGGCCTCAAGGCGACGGACCGCTTCATTGATGCCCTGCGCACCATTGCGGGCGTGAACGTGCCGGAGGAGGTGATGGTGGAGCGCGGTCAGCTCGTTGACCTGATCTCGGACATGCACCAGTACTTCTACCACAAGAAGGTGGCTTTGGCTGGTGATCCTGATCAGCTCATCGCCATGACTGAGTTCCTCGTCTCGATTGACATGTGCCCGGTGCATATTGTCACTGGCACACCCGGCAAGAAGTTCGAGAAGCGCATCAAGGAGATTACGGCGGGGATGCCCTTTGCTGTCAACGTGAAGGCGAAAGGCGACTTCTTCCTCCTGCATCAGTGGATGAAGAACGAGCCGGTTGATCTGCTGATCAGCAACACCTACGGCAAGTACATCGCCCGCGATGAGGATGTGCCGTTTATGCGCTGGGGCTTCCCCATCCTTGACCGGCAAGGGCATCAGTACTTCCCGACTGTGGGCTATAAAGGCGGCCTGCGCCTGCTGGAGAAGATACTGAATCTGCTGCTGGATAGGAAGGATAGGGACGATACGGAGATGAAGTTCGAGCTGGTGCTGTAGAAAGAACGGGCGGGACAGCAAGGTGCTGCCCGCCTTGCTTGTTTATTTTTCCTGAGCAGGAGATGCTCAGCCTGCCCCTGCGTTGTCCATGCGTTGCGCCTCCTCAATACAATCTCCCCTTGCAGTTTGCCTCAATCTGTTGAAAGATAAGGTGCGCCCTTTCGGCGGGAAAGAGCGCGGCACGATTTCGGCCTGTCACTTGGAAGTCTGTCAATGAGCGACAACCTCTCTGCTTGGGGCAGGACACTATGCGGCAGGCTGCTGCGGCTGCTGTTCTATAGAAGCCGTGCTGCTGACGCGGAGGCTGCTGAACCATCCCGTCTGCTGCTGGCGGCGGACAGTTACAACACCGGGTTCGCGCTGGCCAAACTCGGTGATTTCACCGGCTGCCTGCGGCTGTGGCAATCGTTGGACAGCGAAGCTGCGGAGTTCCTCAGCCAGAAAGCCGAGGTTGGCAGGCTGCTCATTCGTGCGCTCCACCGCCGCCTTGATGAATGCCCTTTGGCGCAGGAGGCAGAAGTCAGCCTGCTGGTGGATGAGTTTGCCTTGGCCGATCTGCCGGGTGGGGCAGAGCTGCTGGCCCGCTGCCGTAATCTGCGACTGGCTATGCTCTGGCAGGAAGAACGACTCGACGAGATCGCGGCTCTGGCCGATGCGGCTGACTGGCTTCAGCCCGCTGTGCTGGAGATTCATGCCAAGAGTGCCTGTCAGCGCATGGCGGCAGAAACTGCGGTTGCGCCTGCTGCGATACGGCAGTTCATCGACTGCTGGCTGACGTTGCTCTTTCATCCGCAGGTTGGGCCGCAGGATGAGGCACTGCGGCAGACGCTGCTGGACTATGGCGCGGATCTTGTGCGCAAACAGGCGGGGCTGCGGCAGACAGATGGCACCGCCCTGCTCCGCCAATGGCAGGAAACGCTGGCCCTGCTTCAGCGGCTGCGCGGTCTGACTGCCGGGCCGGTTCATGCTCCGATGCTTGCCTTGCGGGCCGGAACTGCTGACCAGCTTTGCGCTCTGATCAGGAGCAGCGCGGAGACATTCACCCAGAATGAAGACTGGCTGGCGGCAGGCGCGGCATACTCTGCCGCCGCTCCCGCTCTTCTGTTGATCCGGGAGGGCGATTATGACGCTGCGCAGGCCGCGCTGGCTGATGCAGAAACAGTAGACGATCCGTTCGCTGCTTGGGGTGCGGCGACGGTGCGAACTGCCTGCGGGACTGATCTGCTTCGGCGCGGAGCGGGCCGCGATGCCAGTCTGTTGCTGGCGGCAGGCCCTGTCCAGTGGAATGCAGAGCTAGAGCAGCAGCTTTTGGCCGCCCTGAACCGCGACGAAACGGAGGAGGGAGGACGGCTGACCGCCTGTCTCAACATCCTTGCCCTGCTGCCGGAGCACGCGCCGACGCGGGCTGAGTTCTGCGCGGCCTTGAGCAATCAGGTGGTGCGGCTGCGCTGTAGCGGGGAGGCGCATCCGCGCCTGCTCGCTGCGGTGATGGCCCAAGCGGCGGCTCTCAATCCGGGCGACGAGTTCGCCCAGCTGCTGCATGATCAGGTGCGCCTTGACCTTGAGCTGGCCGCACTGGACGAGGCATTTGATCAGGACTGCTTTGCCCAAGCGGCCTGCATCGCCGCCGCCAGCCGCTTTCCGCAGGCGGTTGAACACTTTTTCGAGACCGCCGGGCAGGCTGCGGCAAAGATCGAGCGCGGCGACTATGCAGATCGGGAGGCAGCGATTTTTCAACTGGAAGAGCTGCTGGCGGGCGCAAGTAAAGCTGATGCTGCGCACGGGGCAACACGGCGAATTCGACAGGTTTTGGACGGTCTACGGCGGGCTGGAGCTGGGCAATGAATCCCTTCACGATACTGAATATCAGCCCAACAGCGGATGCTGCGGCGGTCATGCAAGCCGCTGCCGCCGTTCTGCGCGACAAACGGCATTCCGCCCGCGAGATCGCCGAAGCCCGGCAGCTCCTGATGAATCCAGAAGTCCGGCCAGTGTTGGTCTTCCTTCATTCCGCCGACCTTACGTCGTTGCTCCGGCCTCATGCCGCCGCCGAAGAGTCGGACAACGGCACAACCGCGCTCCAGCGGCTGGATATTTTTGACTGAACACGATGATGCAGCGAGAAGATAGGCCAAACAGCCCCAGCGATGTGCTGCGGGAGAAGCTGGTAGCATTTCAACGTGAAATAGCCGATTTGAAGCGGCAGGCCAAGGAGCAGCAGGAGACTTGCCTGCGCCGCGAGCAGGAGCTGTGCGCCGAGCTGTTCGAGGTGCTGGATGCCTTTGACAGCATTGAGCTGCATCTACGGCGCAGGCCGGAACCGCTCGACAAGACCAGCCAGAGCGTGATCAGCAGCATGAAGGCTGTGCAGCGCAAGCTCTTCCGTCTCCTCGGTTCACGCCAGATAGAGCCGCTCGATTTGGCTGACCGCCGTGCCACAATTGAGCAATGCGTGGTTGTGGACACCAGAAGCGTTCCCAGCCGGGAAAACGAGGAAATCCTTGCCGTGCTGAAGCGGGGCTATGTGGATGCTGCCCGGAACCTCGTTCTCCGCAAGGCAGAAGTGGTGACAGTGCGCAACGAAGAATAAAATGCCTTGACAGCAAAAGGGCTAATGCGGTAATAATAGCGGCAGTTCAGCCGGAGTGGTGAAACTGGTAGACGCACTGGACTCAAAATCCAGCGGGCCTCGCGCCCATGTCGGTTCGATTCCGACCTCCGGCACCATATTGTTATCCAACAGCATCCATAGAAGTTCAATAAAGCCCGCAAACTTAGCAGATTATCGGGTTTTTCTCTGCATTTCCGTCCAAAAAAGCGCGTTGACTTCCGCTGCATGAAGCGGGTATAACTGCGGGTATCTGACAAGATAAACAAAACGTACCCGCTGCGTTATTTGCGCTGCCTTCCCGACAGCCGCACCATGAACCTATCTCAAAATAACTGAACAAGCACGTTGTAGAAAAGCTAAGAAATTGCCAAGATGACGCTCATACCGGACAACCAGCCGCCTGAAGTTCTGAAGCCAAGCGAAAAGTCGTT
>DHWV01000090.1:17147-23051 GCA_002413355.1 Desulfobulbaceae bacterium UBA5173
GGTGCGGGGCTATCATCTCAACGCCATACTGTTTCAGAATATTTTCATCGAGATCATCGCTGTCATACGCTTTGTCACCGATAAGTTTCTCAGGCATTCCGGTGACAAAAAGGCTGTCAAGTGCCATTTCGGCCAGCGTCACCTCATGGGGCGAAGCACGTGCAAGGCAAACGGAGACTGGAAGACTGGAAGCGTCCGCAATGGCCATGATCCGGCTCCCTTTGCCGCGTTTTGTCCGGCCGACGGCATCGCCCCTTTTTTTTGCGGAAACAAAGCTGCCATCAATGAACGCCTCACGAAGATCAATTCCGCCGAGCTTCTGCAAGTCTGCTGCTAACTCCTTGACAATGCGCCGAAAAACCCCGGCCTTCGTCCAGTAATAGAATCGTCTGTGGCAGGTCTGGTACGACGGATATCGGTCAGGCAAATCCTTCCACGGCGCGCCGGTGCGCAGCACCCATAAGATGTCGTTCAGCACCTCGCGCGGATCACGTGGCTTGCGTCCACGGGAATCTTTCTTGCACACCGACTCGACTGCAAAATGATCAGCTCAAGCCTTGTCCATTGCTTATCTGTGAGTTCCATACGGCAATTTTAACAAATTTGATGATATTATCCTGATTTATTGCGAAGCTGTGGGTCTATACCCCGCCGCTTGCGGCGCATGAAAAATGCGCTAATATTGACTGATGGGCGATTTTATCCGCAAGAGCCATAACGTATCACTGCTGATGTATCATATTGTCTGTGTTGCAACGTATCGCCGCTTAATCATTACAGACGAGTGTAGGGTACTGGATGCTTTTGTACCAGATTATACGGGGAAATTTGAGAAAAAAGATGCACAAATGATTGAAATGGATGATCAAAAGACTTGACCAGAAAGAACGGCTGGAAATCTGCCGGATGATCCGCAGAGGGTTCAGCATTGCAGAAATTGCCGAAAAGGTTGGTCGGTCGAAAAGCACGCTGTATAGGGCGGTTGCGCGGTGAGTGCGAAGGGGGTGCGCGATGACTCAAAAAAATGTACAGGCTGAAGAAAACCTTAAGCCGTGCTTGCAATGCGGGGAAATACCGAGTTTTAAATTCTTTGTAACCAAAGGTATCTTTTACTGTGCATGCTCCCGATCTCCTCTGCTCTCAAGGGGGTGTGCTGAGGATGCATGGAATAAAGGGCTTAGGTTTGAGACTGGTATTGCAGACATCCTCAAAAGATCAGAAGAAAGGCTGCAATATCAAGCTGTTGCTGAGACAGCCACGACTAAGAAAAGAAAAAAAAGGGGTGCGCGATGAGCCTCATTTCCCTCCCCACTGAACAGCACCCGCAGGACATGCTGCACGCGGCCTCAGCGGTGCTCTCGTTCTTGCACGAGGGCATTAAAGAATCCCTTGAACTCACCAATCACGGCGGCTACGGCCTCAGCCTGATCTTGCAGGCTGTTCAGCAGGAGGTTGATCGGGCAGCGGAATTGGTTGTTTAATCCGTCGTAAAGCGTTCTTTAATCCCTCTTTAAGGCCGGGCATCCGCTTCCGGCCTTTCGCTTTTTATCCCCTCCCGCCGTCCCTCCTACGACATCAGCATACCGTATTGCTACGTCCTGTAGTTATTCATAATTTCCCGTACAGTAAGCCTATGAACAGGACAGAATCATGGGCATTGCCGAAATAATCCTTTGGTTAGCGGTCAATATTCGCCACGAAGCACTGCGTGAGCCGTTTGCTGGGCAAGTTGCGGTGGCGCATGTTGTGATCAATCGGGCCAAGGCCTGCGGTACAGATGTGCGGCAGGAGATCACCCGGCACGCGCAGTTCAGCTGGACGCTGCAATCAGGTGTGCAACTCCGACTGGATCACCGCAGACCGGAGCAGTTTCAGCCGTTCGCGCGCTGCATGACAGCGGCGTGGGCTGCATTCCTGCTGCCAGATTTCACAAGCGGAGCAACCTATTTTCACCGCTTTGATGTGCATCCGGCATGGGCCAAAAGCAAGCAATACGTCGGCAGGTGGGGGGCGCACCTCTTCTATACAGGCCGTTTTGACGGCTGTGAGCCAGTTTCGCCACAGAAACAGAGGAAGCGGTTGCCCCCGGCTTCAGCGATGGGGCCGGGGGCACGAATGGACTGGGAAACAATCCGGGCACGCATAGATGCCCGAAGGGCGGGGGCGAGCAGGTGATACGTGCGCTCAACACATGGCTTGGCGGCCTTTTTAAAAAGGCAGAAGAGGCCTGCTCTTACCCCGTCAATATCGGCGAAAAAGTGCTGCTGCCGCCGGACGCAGAGCCGATTGAGGCGGTGGTGATCAAGGAACTGCCAGATTTCGTTGTATGTAAGACAGTAGGGACGTATGAGTACATCCCAAAGGAATTATGGAAAAAAGGACGGTGGAAACACCGAGTCAGCCGGAGGATAGATGATGCCGAACCTGAAATATAGACTGCTGCTGATGTGTTGCGCTGCAACGATGCTGACCGGCTGCGGCAAGCTGGGCTACAAAACCGCTGTTGATGTTGCTTCTCCGCCCAGCTCGGCTCAGATTTCTCTGCACAGTAAATATTACGACATAATGATCGCAGTTGTTGAAAATAATACGAAAAACATCACCGCTCTGGCTGATGCGTCAGGAAAATTGGCGGAATCTGTTGGAAAAAGTACGGCAAGTAAAGCAGCGGGCGAACAACAGCTTCGTATCACCGGAGATAGCCGCAATTACGACATTGTTAAGCCGGATAGCCTCAGCGGATACCTCGAAGCGAAAGAGAAGACTGAACAAGTCAAATTGACCGCCGAAGCGATCTCGAAAGTAGCCGATGAAACCAAGATTACAGTGGCTGTCCCAGACGGCCTGCGGCTGCCTGCGGCTGATCCGTTTGGCGATGAGGGCAAGCCATGAACACGTGGCAACTCATGCTGGCCCTGCTGTTCGGCTGCGGCTTGCAGGCCGCCTTGCCACTGCTGCTGGCGTATAAGGCAGTTGGCGGTTTGCAGCGACAGATTGAAGAATTCAGGGTACAGCTCGCAAAAACTGAAGCAGTCAATTCCAGCATTTTAAGAGAATTCGCAGAGCGACAGAGTCTTAACTCTGAACTCGTTGAATTAACAAGAAGATCAACAATCGCGATCACGCAGCTTGCGGAACGACTTGACAGGACAGGTGAAAAACATGGCAGACGCGCAGAAAACTAATCTCAGGGCGAGGGAGACCGCGCTCAAGGCTACCCGATCTGAGTTATCCGTACAGATCAAGTCGTTGTGTCAGCAGCTCCTGTCCAAGGCGGAATATCGCGCCTTGACTGATTTGGTAGAGCTTGATTCCGCCACGATTGATGCGATTTCCCGCGATTTGCTGCGGGCACATGCGGAATACCTCGGCGTTAACAGTCAGTTGGCCTCTGTTGAGGATGCGCTGTATGGCTGAGAAGGGTAGCAGGGCAGAGCTGGAGCCAAAGGCCAAGGCTCTTTATGCAGCAAGACATCAGCTCGGAGATATAGCTAAACTCCTTGATATATCAAGAGGGTCGCTGTCGAAATGGAAGAGCGAGAGCAAGCGGCCCGATCAAGATGCAGATGATTGGGATATCGCCCGGAACAATAATCGCTCGCTGCTGGAGCGGCTGCGGGCACTGCTCGAACTGCCGCGCATTGATTATGGGCAGCCGCGCCCGATCCGCAGTAATCAAGTGATTGATGAAACGGCAGCAGGAGTTCCGCGTGTCGAAACATTGGCTCCAGCTCCAACTCAAACATTTTCACTGGCATGGAAACAGATGCCAGCCACAAAATATACTGCACTACAGAACTGGGTGGTGAATACAGTAAACTTTGCTGCGAATTCATTTGTTTATAATGATGAGTATGGAATTCAAAACAATGTTATCTATATATCAGGTGGCTTTGACTTTATTCAAGATTCTTTTAACCGATATTCAGGTTCAATACAGCTTCGCAAGATATGAGAACTGACCTTTCTTCATCATTCATTTCTGCGCTAAATAACCCTGAAGTAGCGGTTATACAGTACCTTGCATTCTATTTCGGAACTGTAAATGCTTATGTTTCTGATCATGAATATGAATATGATACTGGGAAATATTGCCAAGCTCTTGTTGCTTCTTGGGGCGACTTGACCAACGCTGTTGATTCAGATAGGTCTGCGGCTGGATAAGGAATTCCTACACAGCAGATGAGTGTCAAGCTGTTCAACACGTCAACATTAGGTTGGTTTGCAAATAATTTTGGAAATTCTCCGCATAACGTGCAGGTTGATGTCCATCAGGTTCTATCAGGAGTAGGGGACGTTCTTGTTGCAAAAATGCTTGTTCAGGCTCCTGTTGATCACTCTGAATCATCAATAACAATTGACATTGATCTTGTTTCTATTAATCAATATTCAGACCAGAATATAGGAACATTCAATATAGGAACCTTAGGACATCTCCCATTTTTAGCTGGGAGTGCTAAGTTTGTCTCTGCGCAGCTTTACGGTATAAACCCTATTGCTGTATTGATAGATGATATTGACTCGTCATCAACTCAGATAGAGACCGATAGAGATTTGATTAATTCTGGATTCTCTTCTTCAGGGACTCTTGAGATCGATTTTGATATTATTTCATATAATGGGATAGGAGGTACTGGGAATAACACATTTCTAAATGTAACAGGCGTGATAAATAGGCATGATAGCGGTCAATTTGTTTTAAAAAATGGACATTCATACACGTTCGCTCTTTGCTCTGGGCCGATATCAAGCGTTGATGCAGTTTATATTGATGGAAAGCTATATTCTGGAGCTTACACTGTAAACATATCATCTGATCCGGTAACGATAACTTTTCCTTCTATGCCTTATTCGCAGGAAGATAAATGGATAGAAAATACGTATGATCAAATCACCCCTCCTTCCTCTTTAGATTACTACGAGATAGGTTGCACAAGAAAATCTGATTCTGATACTGGATATTCATATTTTACAAATCCTTATATAAATTATATTGGCCTTAAAAAAGTAGTAGGTTGCTATGGGATTGGAACAAATCAAATACCAGAAAATTCAACAATAATTGATGGATGGATGACTATTGATGCAGAATTATGGAGAGTTGCGGAAGGGCAAAGTACAGTGGCTGCAAACCCTACTCTTTACATCAGCTTCAACGGAGTTGATTCATATACAACATACTCAACATCTCAGAGTTCTACATATGTACATGTTAATTATTTTAAATCACTTACTTCAGTAACGCATTTCTTGCCTGGACAAAATGATTTCTATGTGAGAGTGTATAGTGAAACATCAGGGGTTGCTACTCCTGATGCTATTTTTTTGAATATTAAAAATATAAGGATGTTTGCCAAATACAGATATCAAGAAGATGGTTTTCCAAAGAAAAAATATGGTGTATATATAATATCATTTGATATCTCAACAGGAGATTCAAACCCTGCTGGAACTATATATAAAATAATTTCAAAACAAGGTCTTTCTTCGTATATAGATAATGTTTCATATCAATATGCAAGAGATTACTACGATTCTGTTTCTTACGAATTTAACGGGTTAATACCCGGAGATAAAAGCATAAAAGATGCTTTAAGCGAGTCTCTTAGTCAATGCCGTGGAGTATTGATATATAACAATGGAAAGATATATATCAAAATACTTAACCATATTTCATCAATTTACACATCATACTCAAGTAATCCTTCCAACACGAGGATTAAGTCTATAAATGTTAACTGGCAAGATGTTGATTCTATTGCTAACAAAATATCTCTTACTTATGATAAAAATAGTATTGGAAATTTATTAGGAGTTACGCAGTTGGTAAAAATCAGTTAATCTATAAGGATGAATAAATCCAAAGTAAGTGATTACGATTATATTGATTTTTTAATCAGCACG
>DHWV01000030.1 GCA_002413355.1 Desulfobulbaceae bacterium UBA5173
GGTCGCGCAAGGGGTCGCCGCCGCCAAAACCCGCGCTCCACACGCGCTTGGCGAATTCGGACATCGGCATCGGCCCGGAGGACAGCAGGGCGCGCTCCTGCGGGGTGACAGCGGCAAGCAGGTTCCATTCCTCGCGCTTGCTCAGGCTGTCGAGCAGTTCCGGCCTGCCAATGGCGTTGAGGTATTCCGGCAGCCGCTCAAGCAGCCACTGCCATTCCTCGTCGCTCGGCTGCGTCAACTTGGCGTTGCTGCGGGCATAGCTGTCATCAATCTTGCCCCGGAAATAGACCTTGCCGCCGACCATGCCCACGCAGGGCCGGTAGCCGAGCACGTTGTCCGGGTTCTTCGGATTGTGGCCGCAGACCACGGCGATGCCGCCGCAGTTGAACTCGGCAAAGGTGTCGCCGACCGAGCCGAGCACCCACATCTGCGGGCGTTCATGCTCCGGGTTCCACTTGGTCATGGTCAGACCGCGCGCGCCGATGGAGCCGCCGATCATCACCCTGCCGCCCGCCATCGCGCTGCACACGCCGTTGGTCGCGTCGCCTTTGACGATCACATCCGCGCCGATGTTGAGATAGCCCACGTCGTCCGAGGCCGAGCCTTCGCAGATGACCGTGGTGCCGGGCAAGCCCATGCAGCCTACGCGCTGCCCGACCGGCCCCTTGACCCGGATGGTCAGCGGCCTGTCCTTGCGCCCGCCCAGCCGCAGGCCGATGTTGTGCTGGCCAAAGGATTCGAGCAGCAGCTCGTCGGCATCAGCGGCAGCCCCGCGCACCTCTTCTTCAAATATCTTCGAGGTCAGCCGCAGGCCGTTCGCATCCTTGCCGCGTATGATTGCAGTCTTTTTTGCTTGTTCAGTCATAATGAAAATCCGTGATTATGGATGTTTTTATTCTTTCATGATGTTTATCATCCGTTCATCCAAGCAGGAACGCAGAAAAGCATTCATCTGCCGCTGATCGCCCGTATCGTAAAAAGCTAGCATGAGCTGGTTGAATTCCAATTGCCGTTTTGCCGGAAGATTGATTGCCGGGTAGCCGTTCTGCAAAAGCAGTCCGTTCATCATGAAACGTCCCATGCGTTTGTTGACATCATAGAAAAATTGGCAACGGGCCATTGTGAGAAAAATAAAAAGAGACTGATCATAAATATCAGGCAGCTTTTTTGCATCCCGCACCATTTGTTCAAACAGCTCCGGCAGCTTGTCGGCAGAAGGCGGCATGTATGCCGTTCCAGCAATCGTGACTCCGCCTGATCGGAACTTTCCCCATTCCAACGCATCGTCTTTCGCAGCAAGCTCATGAAGAGCGCAGGCTGTTTCCGCAGTGACGGTAAACTTATTCTCTTCGATCAGTTGAAACAGAAGCCGCCACGCCTGATGCTGATTCAGCGCAATCTGCTGATCACTGACTTTATGTCCGCCAACTGTGATGCCGTCGAGCAGAGTTTGTATTTCCGGCAGTGTATAGTTGATTCCCTCCAGATTGACTGCGTCGCAGACGAACTCCGGCAGCATCCGTTTGGCC
Organism: Desulfobulbaceae bacterium UBA5173; assembly: GCA_002413355.1. Taxonomy (GTDB): domain Bacteria; phylum Desulfobacterota; class Desulfobulbia; order Desulfobulbales; family Desulfobulbaceae; genus Electronema. The sequence continues at coordinate 1,530 of DHWV01000030.1, forward strand.
AGCATAAGAGCTTTGGCTTTGTTGGGCTGCATGTGCCAATAGGAATCTTTCATGCCAACGGATCAACGATCTTCAACCCTTCCAGCCAATCGAAATCCTTCAGGTTCCGTGTTGCTAAGGTTTGGCGGTGCTCAAGGGCAGTTGCGGCAACAAGCGCATCTCCTAACGACATTCTTCTTTGCTGCCGGACAAAAACAGCCGTGCTGACAACGGGCTGCGTTACAGGCAACACAGTAATTGTGTTGAAAAAACGTTGTAGATAATATTTTTCATCCTCTGACAGCTTGTGGTATCCCAAGGTCTCCACGCAGCTGATGACAGAGCAGCAACATTCATGGCTGGATATGAAACTCCTCAATCCATGAAATTCAGGAAGAAAAGAATAAATGATGATATTGCTGTCCAACAGCATCAGTTTTTTCTCCCCGGCAAAGAACGTTCTTTTCGGATTTCACGCTGCCATTCAGCAGGGTTTTCAATATGAAGAAACAGATTCTTTTTTGAAGCCTCTTCCATCAATTGAGCCAGCGCAAGTTTTTTATTCACTGTTAGTTTTTTCTGAAGATCATTTTTGACTTGAGATTGCTGGCTTGTAAGCCAGTTGTAGATTGGAGCAAGGGCAGCAGCATGCACAACAGGAAAAAGATTAAATCTTACTGATAAGATACCAAACAGGCTCTTTTCTTCTGCAATCTTTGAATCAAGTATCTTGATCTCGTTACACATATTAATTGTAGATGTTTTTAACAATTCCGCCGCCTCGTCCCCCATTATTAAAATACATCCACCTTCATTTACATGAGTAATTATATTGAGATACCATCTTTCAAGCGAAAGCTCGGCAAATCGCTTGACATCATTGTATTTTTTGATACAGCGAAATATATCAAATGCCTTACTTTTATCATTTACAGATATACAACATAGCATCTGAGTAAACAACCAACTATTAGCTGAACTAAAGTTCAGATTTTTACCATAAGCATTGATATCTAACGATGAAAAAAGAACTTCAATTCCTTTTTTCATCGTATCAGTATTAAATGTATTTTCCCTTGCGCTTTCATCAATTGCTTCATGAAAATTTATATTTATTTTTTCTTTTAAAGATTTTGAATAATTACTCTCTGCTCTTCTTGCTACGCAAAATCCACTTAATGCAAAATCCACCTTGTTCGTTAGAATTGTTTCATTACCTACAGGAGAACAGCAAAGTCTAATTCCATCTTTTTCATACAAGGAGCTGCACTGTTTTATAATAGTGCAAAAACAATGCTTTCCGCAATGACAAGGCATGATTTTCAATAAAGCCTATAGAGGAAAGCGTACACTATCTGTAATTGCATAGTGTACGCTCTTGTGATTTACGCTTACTAACAAATATACTTAATCCTCAGCCGCTGCGCTGCGTCCGCATCATCAATGCCAAGGGCATCGGCCATGCCGATGGGCAGGCTCTGCGAGCGGCCCAGCGGAGCCATGATCTTCTTCATCTCTATCCTGATCGACGAGAAGACATCGGCCACGCGCTGGGCGACATCATCCGGGTCAAGCCTGCGGTAGAGCTTGGGATTCTGGCTGGTGATGCCCTTCGGACAAATGCCGGTGTTGCAGACATTGCAGCGGCCCATCTCGTTGCCGAGGCAGCCTGCGCAGGCCTGCATGATGTATTTACCGATATGCACGCCCGACGCGCCGAGCATGATCAGGGCCATGCCGTTCTGGGTGACGTTGCCGTTCTTGCCGATGCCGCC
>DHWV01000046.1 GCA_002413355.1 Desulfobulbaceae bacterium UBA5173
TTATGCAACTGCGTAACTCCTATTTGTTACACCGAAAGCAAAAAAAATGTTTTCTTGCGAAGGAGGGTTACACCACTCTGTCGTTGCCGCCGTCCACGGGTAGCTGGGCGGCGGTAGTGCAGGCGAAGAGCGGGCCGCAGAGTTCCGCCGCCAGTTCCGCCACATCGCGGCTGCGCACTTCCACGCCGAGCAGGTTCTTGGTTTTGTACTCCTGCACAGTCAGGCCGTAATGCGCGGCCCGCGCCTGCAAGACCTCGTCTGTCCAGATGCCGGTGTCAAACACGGCGTTCGGATGGAGGGCGTTGATGCGGATGCCGTCCTTGCTCCATTCGAGCGCGGCCACCCGCATCAGCTGGGTCAGGGCGGCCTTGGCTGCGGAATACGCCGCCGCGCCGGGGCCGGGCGCAGGCACATTTTTGGAGCCAATCACCACGACGCGGCCCTTGCCAAGCGCGGCCTTGAGCAACGGATGCGTCTCGCGCAGTAGGGTCAGATTGGCATCAAGATTGACGGCCATGACCCGCCGCCACAGCTCGCCGGACAATTCAGAAATTGCCTTGCTGGGCGGGAAGATGCCCGCGTTCAGCACCAGCATGTCCAGCCCGCCGAAACGGCGCGTGACTGCGTCCAAAGCCGCCGCAACCTGCGCCTCGTCGGTGATGTCGCAGCGCAGGCCGAGATACGCAGGCGATGATGACACGTCGCTGATCTTCGGATCAATATCCAAACCGGCCACCGCCGCGCTCCGTTTGAGGAAGGACTCGACGCAGGCTTTGCCGATGCCCGAAGCCGCGCCGGTGATCAGAGCGATCTCTCCGCTGAAAATCGGTGCCTTGCCGCCCTTGTTCAGCTTGGCCTGCTCCAAGTCCCAGTATTCCACGGCAAAGAGGTCGCGCTGCGGCAGAGGCTGCCAGCCGCCCAGCCGTTCGGCCCGGAGGATGCAGCCTATCGTGTGCTCGTAAATATCGGCAACAATGTTCGCTTCTCCCGCTGACGCGCCGACGCAGCACAGGCCCAGCTCCGGGTCGAGCAGCACACGCGGGGCCGGATCGAGCACGGTCTTGCGCTCCTTAGCCTCCGGCTCGTGCGTTTCAAAATACCGCCGGTAATCACGTTCATACTGGTCCACGTCCCGTCCGATCAGCGGCAGGGCTTTCGTGCGGAGGACATGATCCGGCGTGGCAGGGCCGCAGACCAGCTCGCGAACATCAGCCCGCCGGGCGAAGTCCAGCCCGCGTTGGCTGCCGGTGACATGCAGCAGCATCGGCCTGCCTGCTTTGGCGGAAACACTCTGTCGCAGCGCGGCGATTTCCCGGCGGTCGCAGTGCGGCTTCTGCGCCGCTGGCTCGTTCAATTCCCAAGCCCCATGTGCTCGCAGATAATCCTCCGCCATGCTCACTAGGCGGATCATCCGCTCGTAGGATTCCCGCGCCGTGTCGCCGAAAGAGAACACGCCGTGGTTCATCAGCACCATGCCGACGGTCTGCGGCCCGGCCTGCGCGGCGAAGAGGCGGCCCGCCTCGCGGGCAAGGTCAAAACCCGGCATCACATAGGGCACGATCACCGCCAGGTCGCCGTACAGTTTCTCAATCCGCTGCTGGCCGTCCGGCGTGTTGCAGAGCGTCACCACCGCATCCGCGTGGGTGTGGTCAACATAGCGGAACGGCAGCAGGGCGTGGAGGATGGTCTCCACTGAGGGCGCGGGCGCGTCGCTGCGGGCGAGCTGTATTTTCAGGCCGTTGACCATCTGCGGGTCAGTGAGCCGCTTCAGCTTGGCCAGACTGAGCATGGGCCGCAGCCGCACCGGCGCAAAGCCCGCCGCCTCAATCGCAGCCAAATCCCAGCCGCTGCCTTTGACGTAGAGAATCTCCTCGTCCTCGCCGAGCAGGTTCTTCTCGGTGATTTTCACCGAGGTGTTGCCGCCGCCGTGCAGCACCAAGGCAGGCTCGCGGCCCAGCAGACGCGACGAATAGACCCGCAGGGCCAGTTCGTCGGCGCAGGCTGCGGCCTCGCTGTCATGCCACAAGCTGTTCATTTGTCTGAAAATGAGGTCTGTAAGACAAAACCAAGATGCGGCTGCGGCCTTGTGATCATGATCTGCTCGCCAGTCTGTTTTTTGATCACGTAGCCATCAAAAATTCTTTCCCTGCCGCCGCGCAAATTGCCATAAACTATAACCTGCTCATTGACGGCAAGGTTCAATTTTTTTTCATCCGGCAGATCAGCTCGTACCAGAATTGTGCCAGAGCTGTCAGACAGCGTGAAACCGCTTGGCTGAAGCTGTGTAACCACCCCTTCAATAATGCTCACCGGCGGTAAAGTTAAATTTTTGACCGCTGTTGTTTTGGCGCAGCCGCCGAGCAGCAGTGCCAGCAGGAAAAACGCTATTTTTTTCATGACCATCCCCTCTATTTGCTGTTTTCACGCAGCCGTTTCAGTTCAGCAGCAAGCCAATCAGCACAAGCTGTTTCCTTCGTTTCTTCGCACCGCACCTTGTAGGATGTGCCGGTGAGACTGCTTTTGCTGGCAGCATATTGAATGAAATCTTCCGCAGAATGAATCACCCCTTTGTCCACAGCGGCATGATATTTTGTTTCAATATGATCAGCGGCATCTCTGGCAGCATACCAGCTGCCGTTCCGATTGAACTGGCAAGGAGATTTTTTGACAAACGCAAGCAAGGCCGCAATTTCCTGTTCAGTTTGACGCGAAGAAATATCAGCAGCGGCAGAAAACGGTATGAGCAGCGCAGCAAACAGCAATAATCTTTTCATCATCCTAATGCAATATCCAAAATCATCATGACAGTGAATCCGCTCATCGTCGCTATGGTCACCAAATCAATATTTTCCTGCTGCCGCTGCGATTCTGGAATCAATTCCTCCACCACGACAAAGATCATCGCACCGGCGGCAAAACACAGGGCATAAGGAAGAATATTCTGCATCCTCAGGACAAACAAGGCTCCAAAAACCGCAGCGACCGGCTCAACCGCGCCGGATAGCTGACCAAGAAAGAAACTCTTCCATTGCGATAAGCCTTCCCTCCGCAACGGCATGGCCACAGCGGTGCCTTCCGGGAAATTTTGCAGCCCGATGCCGACCGCTAACGCGACAGCACCGCCAAGAGTTGCTGAAGGAAGATGCGCGGCCGCTGCGCCGAACGCCACGCCAACTGCCAGTCCTTCCGGGATGTTGTGCAGCGTGATGGCCAACACCAGCAGGGTGCTACGCTGAAGGGATGTTCTGATGCCTTCTTTTTTCTCCATCTCCAAGCCGGGATGTAGATGCGGCAGCAGACGGTCTGTCAGGCGCATAAATAACCCGCCCGCCATAAAGCCGATTGCGGCACTCAGCCAAGGTGTCTGGCCAAGCTGTTCAGCCATTGCAATGCCCGGAGCCAACAGCGACCAGAAGCTGGCGGCAATCATGACTCCGGCGGCACAGCCGAGCATGGAATCCATGAACCGGTCATTGACCGTTTTGATGAAGAAAACCAAGGCTGCCCCGGCAGCGGTGACCGCCCACGTGAACAGTGTGGCGGTAAAGGCTTGGATGACAGGATGCTGCTGAATAAAGGCAGTCATGGCTGCGGATAACATGAACAGCGACACTACTTCAGAATATCCGCCGCAGAATCCGCTCCCGCCAAGGAACGTCAGTAGGTTCAGGCGGCCTGGTTCCGTTTGCAAAGCTGAACGGATGCTGATCAAAAAACTCCTGCACCCCGCTTTCCCTCAGCTTGATGGAAATTTCGATGATATCACCGATCGCAACTTGATTTGCCTCTATTTGCGGCAGAATCAGAAATGGATCAGTGCCGTTTGAAAGGACAACATCCTTCCGGTCAGAAAAAATCCATTTCAAATCAGCGGACAAGAATAGTGACTGGAACTCATTCTGCTGTGCAAGCGACATGACTTGTCTGCCCTGCGTCTTATTTCGCACGGTGATGAAGGCCAGCTCAATAATGCCGACGCGGTGGCTGAGATCAAGCCTGAGCCAGAGCGGTGCTTCCTCAGCTATCAGCTCAAAGGAAACGATCGTCCATTCTGCGCTTGGATACTGCCGCAGCATTGATCTTTTTTTGCTGAATTTGCCTTCGCCGTCCCCCCAGTGCAGCCGCAGGACATTGCTTTTCTCTTCCAATGCTGTCATATCCCTGACACTGATCCGCTGTTCAGCAACAAGCTCCTGCATGCTGGTTTCTCTCAGCGTAATCGAAACGTCAAGCATGTCTCCGTGATTGAAAAGACCTGCTTCTTGTGTCGGCAGAACGTAGCCTGCTGACTGGCCGCAGATGAAAAACATATTTTTCCGCTCAGGAAAAAGCCAAGTGATCTCTCCGGTCAGCAGAAGACAGCTAAACTCTTCCGGCTCCTGCAAGGACAAAATATCCCTGTTCTGGGTTGTGTTGCGCACAGTGATGGCAGCGATTTCCGTGATGCCAATACGAATGCTGGGATCAAGCCGGAGCCAGAGCGGTGCCTCATCAGTCCGCAATACAAAGGAAAGCGTGGTCCATTCCCCGCTCAGGTAATGCTGATGCTGCGACTTGCTATCGCTGAATCGCCCTTTGCCATCCCAAAAGAACTGGACGAAATTATGCCGGTCAGCCAGTGACATCGCTGCTGAGGTGCTTGCCTTTTCCCTTTGGGCAAAAGCCTCCTGCATTTTCGCCCTGATCATGGGCTTCGGGATGCTGTACAGCTCTTTAACGTACCGACCAAGGTATTTCCGGCTGGTTGGCCGTTCCGCCGCAATAGCCAGCAGTGCCTGCTCGAACTGGCCGGAACAGATCGCCCAATCCGGCCATGCCGCTGCCGTCTCTGCCGCGCCGCGCTTGAGCCGCGCCAACTCCGCTGGATTTTCCCTCAAATGCCGCAGCAGGCGCACCACCTGCTCTTCATCATCTTTGGGCACCACGTAAGTGTTTCGGTCATGGACAATGTATTCGTCATGACCGGTGACATCATAGACCAAGGCGGTGCCGCCGCAGTGAAACATTTCCAACGGCGGGCCGAACATCCCTTCAATATAACTCAGCTTCAGCACCAAATCGCAGGAACGGTACACTGCTGGTGTCTCATGGATCGGCACCCGCGAGAACACCCGGTCGGCATCAGGATGCTCCTTGAGGTCCGATGAGGTCAGCAGCCAAACCTCGTCGGCTCCTGACCGGCGGGCCAGCTTGAGCGAAGCGGGCACATTCTTGAACGAGACTTCCACTGGCCCTTCGACCAGCACCCTGAACCGGCCCGGCACACGAGGAGCAATCACTTCGCCGTCGGCGGCATAAATATCCTTACGGATGCCGTTGCGCACCAAGAAAGGCTGCTGGTTGTAATTGCGGTGTAGGTATTCTTGAATCCACGCTGCTTCGGTGATCACTGGAATGGCGCAGGCGTAAGTTTTTTCGCACAGCTTCTGCCAGATAAGGTTCTCGGTGTTGCGGAGCTTGAGCGGATTGGGCGGGTCAAAAAAACGGCTCTCAATGGACTGGACAAAATAGACATACTGTTTGGCCTCAAGCTGACGGAGAAGAAAGAATGTCTCCCACCATGTGGCCAGCACAATGTCAAAACATTCCTTCCGCGCCTGCTTGATGGTCAGCCAGTCCAGTTCAGCGGCGGAGCTGTGCCAAGCGTGCTCTTCAGGCCGCACTTGATGTTTGGTGATGATAGCAACCCGATGCCCTTGGCGTTTCAGGCGAGAGGCATGTTCATAGATGACATAACTGCCGCCGCTTATGGTCGGCGAGCCAAGCAGGAAAGCGATATTCATCAGATCGTATATGCGCTCTTGTCGCCTATGTCATAATGCAAGGGCATCCTCCACTTGGCCCAAGCCAGCCATACATACAGCGCGGCAGCTGGGGCCAGCGTCAGTCCTTCCCCCGCAGGAAAGCCAGCCCAGCGCAGCACGACCGCACAGCCGAGAAACAGGGGCATCAGCGGCAGGCCGGGAATATGGAAGCAGAAATACTCCTTCACTGCGAACATGCTTGCGCCCGCATAGAAGAAAGCCAAGCCGAGGACGGCAAGATTTGCCCTGATCACGGCAGACTGCACTGGCAGGCTGAAGGACAGCACGATCAGGCCCAACCAGCTCATCAGTGGAAAAAGCCAGCGGAAGCGAGGATCGTAGAGGTGGATGTTGGCACTGGCGATAGCTGCGCCAGTAGCCGTCAGCGGCAAGTGCCACCTGCCCAGCAGCGGCAGGCCGGACAGCAGCTCCAGAGCTTCAAGAGCGGAACTGAGGGCGAAGAGCGACAGACCGCTACGGTACAGCGCAGCCGTCAGGCGGTCGAGCGGCTCCATTGCCGGAGTATGTTCAGGATTGGCCATGGATCTCTGCGGGCTGAGGGAAACAGAAACTACTGCGGGAAGCATCCGATTCTACCAAGAAAGCCTGCTGCACGTCAACAGCTTCCTGCTCAACAATTGTAGTGTGTTGCAGCGACACCTTGGACTATTGTAAGGTCAATGCTAAAACATAAGGCGAAAAGTTATGCGCAATCACCCGCTGCGGCGGACAGCCTTGCACCACGCAATCGAGGAGCCAAGCCTGCTCCTGCGCCACAGTGATCCCATCCAGCGCAATGCCGGAGAAAATTGCAGGCTGATCAGAGAACATGCTTTTTTTTACCGCCTCTTTCATTGTCCAAAGCATGGTCAAGCGAGCCTCGTGACTGCCGATATCCAACTGATCAGCCAGCAAGCGCAGCTCTGCCGGTGAGGCAAAATAGTCGGTCAGGGCAGGTAGTGAGTCTGATATTTCCTGTAGATCAAGGCCGCAGCTCATTCCGTGCGCCGCTAACGCTGCCGCATACCTGCCGCTGTGGGTGATGGAAAGCGACAGGCCGCGTTCTGTCAAACCGCTGACTGTCGGCCTACCGTGCTCATCCGGCAGAACGGTCAGCCGCCGGAACTCACCCGGTTCGCGCAGCGTCAGCAAGGCCGCTTTGGCGGCCATTCTCCCGCCCAGCCATTCCCGCCGCCGCTTGGGATGACGGAACCGCTGCGCATAATCCTGTTCTGCATCAGAAAGCAGTGTTTCAGCGACCTCCTCCCGCAGCAGATCGAGGTCAACCAGGGCTATGCGTCTCTGCTCACCAACGCGAAGGCGGAATGGCAGCCCACCACAAGTCATAACCGCAGGGAAAAAAGATTCAAGCGCGGATTGGGCAACGATCTTTATGACAGAAGGAACCATTTGATGAAAAAAATGTGTATTACACGTTGCAAGCAGAAATATACCGCATGAATTTTGTTTAACTACTCTGCATTATGCAGAGGCAGACAATGTAGGCGGCCTTGTAGTTTCTGTCAACAGAAAAGTGAAAAGCAAGGCTGCTTTGTCGCGAGCAAGTATCTAACCAGCTTAATTCAATAGGCGACAGCGTGTTTGCGCAAGATAAAATCGCTATAAACGGCAAAAAATCGCTTCCGACCGGCATCTGTTTGGATAAAAAAATTGACATAAGTCACGATGTGGTGCTTGAATAAAGTTATCAGCAGTTGCTGCTGTCTGCTGCGCAGAAAAAATGGCACACTGACACGGGCCGCGCTTGCCGATGGCCCGGTCATTTTTGATGATCCTTTCAACTGGACAATGGAGAGCGATTATGAATATACCCCGAAGCCCGCTGATAATTCCAGCTATCAGTCTCCTGCTGATGAGTGGATGCGTGACCGCACCGCCCAAAAGCGAGTACACAGCCTTGGCTCAAGCTGGTTCTGACTATGCAGTGGCGGTCGATAAAGTGCTAACGGCCGCTGGTGCAGCCCATGTTGATGCAACCTCATGGAGTTTGGTCCAAGTCAAAGACATGGCTGGCGTGGTGAGCGCGGAGAAGTATAGCACGCTGGCGGAAAAGGAAAAGAAGCTGCTGATGACAATGCGGCAGCTCAAGGAGAGCACACAGCTACTGGCCGATTATTTTGCCCAGCTTGAGCTGCTGTCCTCCGCTGATGCTCCTGGCGAGACCAAGGACGCGGTCGGTCATCTGGTTGATAGCATGAATAAGCTGGCGGATGAAGTGCATGTCGCTTCGCCAGAACTGTTCAAGGCCCTGCCGCAGCTGGCGAAGATCGCTGTCAGCACGAGGATCGATGCGGCGTTGCAACGGGAGCTTACCGCCCGTCAAACCCTGATCCGCACTCAGATGCTCCTGCATGAGCAGCTATTGAAGGAGGTGGGAGAAAACCTTGCCAGCTCGTTGACAACAGAAGCCGCTTTGCGGGATGAGCTGCTGGTGAGAAAGCCGCTCCTGAGCGAAAAACCTCTGGACAGCCCTGAGGACTGGGTTGCCAAACGCCGGACAGCGATGCTGCTGGCTGAAGAGTCGAAAGATGTCAAAGATGCATCTAAGGCTGCGGAGGAAATGCGTCTGGCTTTTGAGCAACTGCTGACAGGCAAGGATGTGGAAAATCGCATCCGGGCACTGGTAGGCAGAATCAGAAACATTCTGACTGCAATTCATGCGGTCAATTCTTAGGAGGATGCGGATATGGACAGAACTGCCGAGCTGCTGCGCACAGTGAAGAATATCGAGACCTATCTGCTTCTGTCACGCGATTTTCGCGCTTGGCTCCAGCATCGCAGTCCCAAGGAAAAAGCACTGTGGAGTGACAAAATCCTTGAAATTATGACATACAGGATGCAGCTGGAAAACAAGCAGCTCACCGTGCTGGCTGATGCGTTCGACAAACTTGCTCCTGAGTTGAAAACAGGGACAGCGGCGTTGAAAGAGGAACTGACAAAGCTGGAGAAATTCATCCACGCGATTGATACATTGAGCAAAGTAGTCGGCGTGATTGCCAAGGCAGTCAAGGTGCTGTAGCAGCACAGTCAACACGCTCCGGCTTACGGATTGCAATTCGTGGGCCGGGTGTTTTTTCCCCTTCCCGCGCTGTCCACAGTTCTTCCCTCAGCATGATTTCGCCAGCAGCCGCAGTAAGATCCTTGACAAAGGACGTGGTTCGCCTTACGCTGCCGAAAAATATTTTCCCCCACAGCAAAGATTTCATTCAGCGTCACATTCATTGCCGTCATGAAAACACTGCACCTCACCAGCCTTGGCTGCGCAAAAAACTTAGTTGATTCCGAGCTGATGCTTGGTGCCCTTGAACTCAGCGGCTGGCGGGCAGTGGCAGACCCGGCAGAGGCCGAGCTGCTGCTGGTCAACACCTGCGGCTTCATCCGTCCGGCAGTAGAGGAGGCGGTGGATGAAATTCTTCGCTTAGCTGAATTGAAGCAGGCTGACCCGGCGAAAAAACTGGTGGTGACTGGCTGCCTTGTCCAACGCTATGGCAAAGACTTGCAGGCCGAGTTGCACGAGGTGGATTTGTTCGTCGGCATTGACGACCAGCAGCGGCTGCCTGAGCTGATCAGCCGTCTGCCGGAGGGGAAGAACGGACTGATTCTGCATCAGCCTTCCTGCGCGCTGATCAGTAGCGCGATGCCACGCCGTTTGTCCACGCCGTTCTTCCGTAGCTGGATGAAGATCACCGAGGGCTGTGACAACCGCTGCACTTACTGCATGATTCCGACCATCCGGGGCAATCTGCGCAGCCGCCCTGCCGCTGATCTGGTCACGGAAGCCCGCGCTCTGGAGCAAGCCGGAGTGAAGGAGCTGTGCCTGATCGCCCAAGACCTCACCGCCTACGGCAGCGATTTCAGCAGCAGTCTGGCGGCAATGCTCCGTCTGCTGCTCAAGGAGACCAGCCTGCCGTGGATGCGTCTGCTTTACCTGTATCCCGCCTCAGTTACCGATGAATTGCTGGAGCTGATGGCCGCCCAGCCGCGTCTTGTCCCGTACTTGGACATTCCTTTACAGCATGTGAGCAGCAGGGTGCTGCAACGAATGAACCGCCGCTACGGCAGGCAGGAGCTGGAGCAGCTGATCTGCCGCATCCGCAGGCTGATTCCTGGCTGCGCTCTGCGCACGACGATGATGGTCGGCTTTCCCGGCGAAACCGAGCACGATGTGGAGGAGCTGCTCGACTGCCTGCAACGCTGGCAGTTGGATCATGTCGGCGTGTTTCCCTATGAGGACGAGGAAGGTGCGCCTGCGGCAGACTTTCAGCCCAAGGTGCCGGACGAGGTGAAGCAAGAACGTTTTGAACGGGTGATGGCCTTGCAGGCGGAAATCAGTCAAACCCGGCTGCAAAGGTATGTAGGCAGCGAAGTGGAAGTGTTAGTGGAAGGCGTGAGCGAGGAAACTGAGCTGTTGCTGGAAGGCCGGACCCGCTTTCAGGCCCCGGAAATTGACGGCTGCGTTTATATCAATGAAGGAGAAGCAAGCCCCGGCGACATCGTCAAAGTCCGCATCGCCGAAGCGCACATTTACGATTTGGTGGGCGGGATCATCGGCTGATCCCGCCGCCAGCGGGGCTTACTGCTTCGTGTCCGCCTTCTGCGCCTCCTCGTCCACCCGCTCGCGCAGGTCTTTGCCCACTTTGAAGAAAGGCAGCTTTTTCGGAGCCACGTCGATCTTCTCCCCTGATTTGGGGTTGCGGCCTGTGTAGGAGCCGTATTTCTTGACCGTGAAGCTGCCGAAGCCCCGGATTTCGATGGCATCGCCTTTGACCAGAGCCTCGCTCATGGTGTCAATGATGGTTTTGGCGACCGCAGCGGTCTCACGCACCGGCAGGTTGACCTTTTCGGCCAAGGTTTCAATCAGTTCTGATTTGTTCATTTGTCAGCTCTCTCTTTCCCGGAACTGGGCCGTGCAGGCCGACCGGTGTTCATGTTGTTGCACCCGCCTCACCGGGCAAGGAATCATCATCAATCTTATTATTGCAGGTATCGTTCTGATTGTAAAGGGATTTCCAGGAATATTCAGGAAAATATATTTGCAATGTCAGCTTTTCCCAAAAAACGGCACTGTCCAGGCCTCAGACTGCCCAGCTTCAAGCCGCCATAAGCCGTCCGTTTGAGCCGCAGTACCGGGCAGCCAATGGCTTGAAACATCTTTCGCACCTGCCGCTTTTTGCCCTCGTGGATGACTATTTCAATCACGGCACTGTGTTGTTCCTGGTGCAGCACCCGTGTTTGCGCGGGCCACGTCATCTGCCCGTCAATAAGAATACCCTGCTCCAGCCGCCGCAGGTCAGCTTTTTGAGGAAGCTCACGCACTGTGGCTTCGTAGGTCTTTTTAACCTCAAATTTCGGATGGAGAATTTTGTTGGCCAGCTCGCCGTCATTGGTCATCATCAGCGCACCTTCGCTGTCCAAGTCAAGACGACCCACAGGAAAAAGCCTTTCCTTGATTTCTGGCGGCAGCAGCTTGCTGACAATCGGGCGGCCTTGCGGGTCGGACAGAGTGGTGACGTAACCGCGCGGCTTATGCAGCAGCAGATAGACCTTCTCCTCCTGCCGAAGCGGCCTGCCATCGACAGTGATAACTGTTTGGGCTGAATCAGCTTTGTAGCCTAATTCCACAACAATTTGGCCATTCACCGCCACTCGGCCCTCGGCGATGAGCTGCTCGGCGGCCCGGCGCGAGCAAATGCCTGCGCGGGCGATAATTTTTTGCAGACGTTCTTCCATGGTGAACTTGTGATCAGAAGAGAACGGGCATGAAAAAAGGCGCAGGCTGTTCAGCCCGCGCCTTTTTTCAGATCATACAGACCGCCCGGAGGCAGTCGTGCTGATGCTTAGAACTTGAACCGCAGACCGCCGCCAAAACGTCCGTATTCAGCCAGTCCGTCGAATTCGTCAACTGCGCTCCGTATCTCCAAGAACGCTGAAACGTTGAACGCCTTCGGATCGCCGTACACGCGTGCGCCGACATTGGCCATGACATCGAGGTCACTGTCGCCGGAATCGTCATTCACGTCGCCGGAAGTGATCCAGCCGCCGAGACCCAGCCCAACCCAGCCGTCCACATCGCCTGCCTTCCAGTTGTAGTTGGCAAACACATCCAGCATCAGTGCGTCATCGCCGTCATCGCCCTTCACCTGCGGAGCAACGCCGATCATGCCAAGGAAAGAAACATGCTCAAATTGGCTGCCTGCGGCGAAAGGACTCCACTCTGCGCCAACCCGGCCAAAGACGTAATCCGCCGGATCCGTCTGCTTGAAATAGCCGACATCCGCAACAAAGCGCACCGGCCCCGCAGGCTTCTCCTCTTCAGTGACTTTCGGCTCTTCAACAGGCGGCAACAGACATTTTTCAGGAACGCTCTTGCACTCAGGCCGACACTTCTCGGCATTGTTCGGATTGTCCTTGCAAGTCGCCGGGCAGTCTTTGGGAAATTTGTCGCAAACATTGCAATTCAGATCCGCACAAGTCGCCGGGCATCCTTTGCCCTGCGGATTGATGAGGCACTCCGCTGAACAATCATCACAGCTAAAGCACTTGATGTCTTTGCAGATATCTGGGCAGGTTACGTCAGCAGGATTCTTTTTGCATTCCGGTGTACAGTCTGAGCAAGTCTGGCATTTAATATCTTTGCATATCTCAGGACAGCCTGGCTCGCCTGGATGCTGTTTGCAGCTTGCCGGGCATTTGTCGCAGGATGCCTGACAGTCTGGAGACTTGCAAATGTCCGGGCAACCTTTGGCATAGGGATTCTTCAAGCATTCTACTGAACAGTCATCACACGTCCAGTGTTTTTTGCCGTGCTTGGAACCTCCTGCATAGGCAACGCCTGTCGACAGCAGCAGCAGGGCCGCAGTCTGCAGCAACATTTTTGTCTTCATCTTCCAACTCTCCTTTTCTGTTAATTTTTTTCTCGTCTTCGTCTGATGTTCTGGCATCTCCGTGGAAATCAAGCGAAATGAGCGTCAACTTTTATCTGTTTGTTATATAATTTCTTCCGCAATCTGGCAAGGCAAAAACGAAGGTGGTTTTGCTTCATTTTGCAAATGATACGGCAGGAAAAACAGGAGGCTTCCGGGTATCCTGTATTATTCAGTGCGCTGGCAAGACTGGAATGGCTAACCGGCATCAGACGGATGAAGTAGACCTCTTGCATAAGTTGTGTCCCGTATGGCAATCTATGCACATGAG
>DHWV01000058.1:0-9043 GCA_002413355.1 Desulfobulbaceae bacterium UBA5173
CCGGCGGTGCTGGAGGCGCAGGGTTCTATTTTCACGAACAAATACGCGGAAGGCTATCCGCGCAAACGCTACTACGGCGGCTGCGACTACGCCGACAAGATCGAGTCGTTAGCCATCGAGCGGGCCAAGGAGATTTTCGGAGCCGAGTACGCCAATGTCCAGCCGCATTCGGGCAGCCAAGCCAACATGGCGGTATATTTTTCCTGCCTCAATCCGGGTGACAAGGTGCTGGGCATGGATTTGGCCCACGGTGGCCATCTCACGCACGGCGCGGCGGTTTCCTTTTCCGGCAAGCTCTTCAATTTCATGTCCTACGGCGTGAAGCGCGACACCGAGACTATTGACATGGCCGAGGTCGAGCGCATCGCCTTTGAGAACCGGCCCAAACTGATCGTCGCCGGAGCCAGTGCCTATCCGCGCATCATTGATTTTGAGCATTTTCGCCATATTGCCGACCAGATCGGCGCGTTGTTCATGGTCGATATGGCCCACATCGCCGGGCTGGTGGCAGCGGGCGTGCATCCTTCGCCGGTGCCTTATGCCGATTTTGTCACCACCACCACCCACAAGACCTTGCGCGGGCCGCGCGGCGGGCTGATCTTGGCCAAGAAAAAATACGCCAAGGCTTTAGATTCCAACATCTTCCCCGGCATTCAAGGCGGGCCGCTGGTGCATGTGATCGCAGCCAAGGCGGTCAGCTTCAAAGAGGCGATGACCGAGGAATACCGGCAGTATCAGCGGCAGGTGGTAGTCAACGCCCAAACGCTGGCCGCACAGCTCACCGGCTGCGGCTTCCGCATCGTCTCTGGCGGCACGGACAACCACCTCCTGCTGATTGACCTGAGCAGCAAGGGGCTGACTGGCAAAGAGGCCGAGCACTTGCTGGAAGAGGCGGGTCTGACTGTGAACAAAAACGCCATTCCCTTTGACACCCAGCCGCGCTTTGTCACCAATGGCATCCGCATCGGCACTCCGTCCGTGACCACCAGAGGGCTGAAGGAGCCGGAGATGGTCAAAATCGGCGACTGGATCAACCGCGTGCTGACCTCGCGCAGCGCGGCAGTCATTGCCCAAGTGCGGCAGGAAGTGCGGGATCTGTGCGAGGCGTTGCCGCTGTACCCTGAAATGGCGCGGGAAGAGGCGTTTGCGTGAATCCTATTGGGTTTATCCGCAGCCCGTTCAGCAACTTGGAGGGAATGCCCATCCAGCCGACTGGTGCCGCCGGAGTGCAGGGTCGGGTCGAGCTGCTGCCGGAATACCGGGCTGGCCTGAAGGATATCGAGGGCTTCTCGCATCTGATTCTGCTCTATCTTTTTCATCGCAGCAGCGGCTTTCAGCTCGATGTGGTGCCGTTTTTGGACAACCAGCCGCGCGGCCTCTTCGCCACCCGCGCGCCCCGGCGGCCCAATCCCATCGGTCTGTCCATTGTCCGGCTTGATTCTGTAGAGAATGGCATTCTTCATGTGCAGGACGTTGATATTTTAGATGGAACGCCACTGCTTGACATCAAACCCTATGTGCCAGTGTTCGATCGTCGTGACCAAGTGCGAACAGGCTGGCTTGAGCAAAGTGGTAATGCGGTCGCTGCCCAGAAATCTGACTCCCGTTTCGTTGCAGCATGAAATGCCCTTACTGTAGCCACTTGGACAACCGGGTGATTGATTCCCGCCTGAGCCGCGACGGCACCATCACCCGGCGGCGGCGGCACTGCGCCTCCTGCGAGCAGCGTTTCACCACCTACGAGCGGATCGAAGTTACCCTGCCCATGCTGGTGAAAAAGGATGGCCGCCGCGAGGCGTGGGACAGGGGCAAGATGTTGCTCGGCTTAGAAAAAGCCTGCGAAAAATTACCGGTGAGCATCGAGCAGTTAGACAGCTTAGTCGATGGCATCGAACACAGATTGCAGGATGCAGGCGGCAAGGAAATTCCCACTTCGCAGCTCGGTGAATGGGTGATGGAGGCTCTGCCGGAAATTGATGTCGTTGCCTATGTCCGCTTTGCCTCGGTCTATCGTCAGTTCAAAGATGTAAATGAATTCATGGAGGAACTCAAACACTTTCTTGACAAAGACAAGGTGAAGCCGACGTGAACATTTTTTCCGCGATCAAAAAAGTTTCTTTGCTGATGGCATCATTATGCCTTGGCGGCTGTCTCGGAATGCCAAAAAATGTCAAGCCGGTCAAGCCGTTTGACCTGAACCGCTATCTGGGGAAATGGTATGAAATCGCCCGACTTGACCATTCGTTTGAACGCGGCATGGAACAGGTGACAGCCGAATACTCTTTGCGGGACGATGGCGGCGTGCTGGTCAAAAACCGTGGCTTTCTCACGAAAGAACAACAATGGAAGGAAGCGCAAGGCAAGGCGTTCTTTGTTGAGAAGGCGGATGAAGGCTATTTGAAGGTTTCCTTTTTTGGCCCGTTCTATGGTTCGTATGTCATCTTTGAGTTGGATAAGGAAAACTATCAATATGCCTTTGTTTCCGGCCCGGACACGTCCTATCTCTGGCTACTGGCCCGCACGCCTACCGTAGACCCGAAGCTGACCGCCCGTTTTGCCGAACAGGCGCGCCAGCTTGGTTTTGCCGCAGACAAGCTGATTGATGTGAAGCAGGCACGATAAACCTCATCCGCAGACAGCACGTTAGCCTTGCTCTGCACCCTGTTGCACAATCACCATTGCCGCGACAATCAGTGCCACACCGGGCAGCACCTGCGCAGGCGGTAGCGGATGTCCGCAGAGCCATTCAATCAAGACAATGAACGGCGGATACAGATAGCTGTAAGCGATAACTCTGGTCGGGCCAAGCCGCAGGGTGCACAACTGGCTGAGAAAAAAAGTGACAATGGTGCAGAACACGGCCAGATAGCCCAGCCCAGACCAGACCAGCGGAGTGATGTCACGCCACGGCACAGAGGGCAGGCCGGGAGCGGCTAAGAGCAGCAGCCAGCCGCTGCCTGTGGCCAGAATCCAGAACGTCATCACGGCCATTGGTTCATCACGATGAAAAAGCTTGACCAAAGGCGTGTAGAGAGCCATGATCAGGCAGCTGAGGAAAAAAATCAGGTCGCCGGAATTGAGGTCAAAGGCCAGTAACCGTTCCATGCTGCCGTGAAACAGCACCCAGACCGCCCCGATGGTTGCGGGGATCATCGCCAGCAGGCGGCTTTTGCCCAGCCGCTCACGCAGCAGTACCGCGCTATACAGACTGGAGATACCCGGCACCAAGGTGAAGATCACTCCGGTGTTGAGAGCGGTGGTCGAGCGCAGGGCGAGAAACATCAGCCAGAAAAAACTGGTCAGTGTGAAGCTGATGCAGGCATAGCCGAAGAGCTGTCTGCGGTCAGGCAGGCGCAGGCCGCCGGTCTGCCAAGCGGCTGCTGGCAGGAAGAGCAGCGTGGCGAGGGTAAAACGCAGCAGTGTCAGCACGGCGGGATCCAAGCCCGCAGCAATGGCTTTGCTGACCGTGAATGACGTTGAAACCAGCACCGCTGTCAGCAGCATCAACGCGTGAATCCACCAGATTGTTCCTTGTTTCATGTGCGCAGGTGCTCAATTGCTCGGAGAGAGGGCAGATTGCGGCAGTGTATGCCCCATGCTGCGGCCTGTCAAGTTTTTCACGGCAGCGAAGCGTTCCGGGTGCCGCTTGATCTGGACGAGCTGTTTCAGGTTTTGCTGGGGAGATTGCATCCTGTGGTGGACAATTAATCATAACTGAAAGGTTAATTAAGGGGTATTGTTATGAATAAATTCAAAGTACCTGATGATCTCAAGAAAGCATTGTCAGATCATAATGCGATTCCTTTTGTAGGAGCAGGAATATCCATGTCAGTTAAAGATGCTGCTGGTAATGCTCTTTTCCCAAGCTGGAAAGAACTCCTTCAGAAAGCGGCAGATAAAATTGAAGGGGAAGAAAAAAAAGATGATGTTGACTATATTAAATCCGCTGCTCGATCAGGTCGTGGCACGTTAGAAGCAGCAAAGGTTGCAAAGGAATTACTGGGTAAAAAAAGGTGGAATGATTTTCTTGTAGAGAATTTAGATGTAGAATATTCAAAGTGCGATGAAAACAGCTTAAGGACAGCAGAGAAAATCTGGTTTCTTGGAAGCAAATTAATCATAACTACAAATTATGACAAAGTATTAGATTGGACTTGTCCGCAAGATACTAAAAATGATTTAAGACACTGGAATATTGAATCAACCTATGAGTTATCCTCTTCTTGTAAATATAGAGTAGACAAGCCAACCGTTTGGCATCTGCATGGCAGGATCAGCGATGTTGACAAGATAATATTAACCCCAGACGGGTATGAAAGACTCTATCCAGAGAACGTTTCTGAGGGACAATATAAATCTGCTCTTTCTACGCTAAAAAATTATATCGTATCACGCACGTTATTATTTATAGGATTTAGTTTTCAAGATGAAAATCTTTGCTCTCAACTCAGAATAGTTCAGGATATATTTCAAGGTAATATTGATAACCATTTTGTTTTAATTAAAGAATCTGAATTGCATAGGATTGAAGAATTAGGTCTTGCATTAACACCTGTTCCGTATAAACAGCACGATGACTTAAGTTGGCTTCTGGAAGAGCTGTGCAGCTATGTTCAAATTGAAAAAGATGAATCCTTGTCAGCAGATTGTCTTCCTCCATGTGAATCTCTTCCGGCAAGAGATATATCCCCTTCATATAAAACTCTTGCAGAGTTGTATCGTCTTGCCTTGCCAAGCACTGAAGGGCAATCTTATTATGAAGAGATCATTGCAAAACAGCCTGAAATGCAAACAAAGAAACTGTTTGAACTTGGATGCAAAGCTATAGATTTCAAAGACGAAATATTTTTCAATTCAGATTCACCAAGTGATTTTGAATATCGTCATATTCTTATATCAGGACCAACTGGATGTGGGAAAACATATCTTATGGAGTCCTTGATATTAAACAGTTTATTCGAGCGGGCTGGAACTGTTTTATTCATTGCTCCGACACGTGAGCTAGTTTATGAATTTCACAGAAAAATATCTGACACATTAACTGCAATAAATATTAAAGAGATAAGTATAGAAAATGCTATTTGCTCAACTGGAGAGGTGACTGATAACGACTACATGATACATAACGGCATGTTCAGTATCGCCTGTATTGTTAACGAGAAAAGTAATGTATTGTTTGATCTTTCCAGAGAGGATATTTTAAAAAAACTTCGCCTTGTGATTATTGATGAGCTTCACATGATTTCCGATGAACAAAGAGGCGGTGTTGTCGATTCTTTGATAGGTAAACTTTTTGAAGAAATTTCTCGTCGAGAAGATGACTACGAGCAATTTGATCTTCAAATTGTTGGGATAACAACTGAATCTATGAGCGATGCTTTGAAGGCATGTTTTACAAAACATCGCGATGATGAAGATCACATAGAGCCGATTTTAATTAACGTAAAAGAAAGACCGGTTGCTGTGGAGCACAATATAGCTGTTCTTGCTCCAGGAAATTCAAGTCATTATTTTTTAAGAAAACTTATTGATTTTAAATCGCAAAGTGATCGCCAGATAGACACAAAACCTAATGCTCATCTTGTCCGAGAAGAGATATTGTCATCGCTCAGGAACAATGCTTTTGAATGGCAAGGAAACCCAGCAAAGAAAGAGACAACTCTTCCTGCATTGATCCAGCTCTGTCTTGAGCAAACCAAAAAGCACAGAAGCACCATTGTCGCTGTTCCCAGTGTGCAATTGCTGACAGCAATAGCTAAATCTGTCGCAAACAAGAGGAAAGATTTATTAAATGCTTCATCGCTCTCAGATGACGAACTGTCTGATCTCGAAAAAGAAATGGTTACTACAGGGGTGGCGACAAGAACAAAAGAAAGAGTGATGGATTTTGCTAGATCAGGTGTGTTTCTGCATTATGCAGGATTACCTTACGAATTAAAGAGATGGATTGTTAATCTTTTCTCCAAGGAGAGAGGCAAAGAATTTTCAAGCCTAATTTTGTTCACTACCGAAACGCTCACCTATGGTGTCAATCTTTCAGCAGACTGTGTAATTTTAAGCGACTTAACATGGGTGCGTTCTGACACATCAAATGCAACCTACAGTGAACCAAAGAAAATAGATATAGAACAAAACTCTTATCACAATATTCTTGGTCGGGCAGGACGAGCTGGTGTCAATAAAAGCTGTGATAATTCAACAGCTATTGTCTGTGTTGATGCAAAGAAATTCCATAGAGAACCCCAGAGGAAATCCTTATTATATCAATACTATTGCACACCAGGCTGGTTGAATAAACGAAATGTGCCACCATTGAGCCGATTGATTGACAAACATGCGCTCAAGATATGTTCTGACAAATCGAGAAATATCAGTATCGAAGATTTCTGTTTCCCGACTTTCCGGTCCATTATGGACGGATTGCGACATGTCGGAAAAAACAACACGCCTGTTCCTGTCGAAAAACTCATAGATTTCTTTTCAAAAACAATTTATTGGCAAACTAATTCTGAAAAGCATGACCAACTTAAATTAGTTGTCACTCGATTTCTTGAAGCGGCATCAAAGCACAGTGTTCAACATTCCAGACTTAAACTGGTCGTTTGTCATGAACCGTATGGAAATCGTCATGCAACGTATCAAATTCAACCTCAGGGCGAAGCACTGATTGATACAGGAACTAAACTGCAATCCATTGAGCCGCTTGCAGCGTGGCTTTCGATGATTCGAGATAAAGCTCATTTGCTGCAAGTTGATGGCGAGGTGCCTGTTGAACTGCTTATTCCAGGTTTTGTTGCATCGCCAGATTTTTGGGCAATAGCGAAAGAACTGGTGGTTGAGGGCGGCTCGCACTATTCTCAGCCAACACCAGAGGCTTTGCATCGCGCCAAAAAATGGGCTGTTTATCTTCTTGAAAAAGAACTATCCGAATTAAATTTGACCAAAGACAATATAACAGCATTCATTGAGCTGATAGAAGATTACAGCAAAGTCTGGCTTGGCGGACTGAGTCTAAGTGTTGCAGATTGTAAAGAAACAGTCTTTATTAAACTGACTGCTATCAGTTTAATGTGGGTGCGTGGCGCAACATTGGATGAAATTGCTCGAACATATAATGAAAAAGGGCGTAATTCTCATAAGGCACCAGAGTTCCAAACTAAATATTCTGATCGTCTGGGGTGGATGGCTGTTATGGCTCACCGTTTTTTTCGAGGAGAACATGAAAGCGGTTATTTGTTGCGTGAACACGAACGAGATTTGCCGCAACAAAGTTTACGGTTGCGTTTAGGACTTCCGGTGCAAGGCTTGCCGTTTCTTGGCACGTTCCCTGTAGGTGCTGTAGTCAGCAGGCATCAAATAAGACTGCTTTTAGATAAAAAAATAAGGCCAAGCGACATGCTATGGTTTAGAAATGAAAAGTTATCATTGCATAAAATTGTTCCTTCAATTCCAGGACTGGAAAGTGATAGTCAGAAAAAAGAGTTGGTCAAGTCAGTTAGAAGATATTTTACAAACCAAATTAATGAATTTGGTTTTAATATTTTTTCTTTTATGGGCGAAGAAATCAATAATAAATGGAAAATTTATTCGAGTTCTCTATTGGAATTGACAAATAACCCAAATGTACAGATTGATGCTCAGCAAAAGAAATTTTCAGAAATGACGAGAGAATTAATAATATCAGTGTTATCGAGCAGTGAAGAGAAGCATGACGAGCAGGAAGATCATTTAAAAATAACCATCCCACGGTCAAACACGTCTACAATTGATGTTTCTTCAAGCAAAAAAGAACCTTTTGCTTTTCATTTTCTAAAAATAGGTGAAGAATCCATAACCGGAAAAAGAGATTCTCATGTTATAAAGGTAGTTGCTTTATGGCCATGGCCTGAACGCAATTTATCTTCCAGCAGCGGTTTCTATGTCACAGGATTTGGAGCAATTGTGATTGCTGTGCTGCTGGCAAGAAATTTCATAGAAGTCAGCGATATCATCAATATTCTTTCTTCAGAATTAGCTTATTCAAACCGAATCATTTCAATTAAAAGCTTGCTGTCAGAATTAACTTTCAACGATATAGACAGAACCCCCATTCGTGAAAATCTCCTGAGTTTCTTTGAACCAGGAGGATATGAATGATTCATTATTCAAATACAGGGAGGAACCATGTCCTACATAGCAGACTTTGAGAAAGCCCTTGAAGTAGGCCGTCCGCCGAACATCAAGGCACTGTTTCCCAACTCTTGTGCCTTGCTGGTCAGCGGCAAGGTGATAGACCGGGCCATGCTCCGCAAAGGCAAGGCCATGACGATGGCTGCCAATGGCCGCAGCAACTTGGTGATCCGGGGCGCGCTCATGGCTGCGCAGCGGGCGCAGGCCGCCCTGATCATCGAGATTGCCCGCTCCGAAGGCGGCGCATCCTCCTACTGCGCCACCAACTACTGGAACATGGCCCGACAGGTGGACGCGCTCTGCAACGAGCTGGCGATCACCGTGCCTGTGGCCATTCACGCTGACCACTACGGCATCAAGTCCGCAGCCGACCTGCCCTTTGCCCGCACCGAGATTCCGAGCATGTTTGACGCGGGCATCACCTCGATTGCCATTGATGCCTCGCACATGCAGGACGACGACAACCTGTTCGCAAGTCTTGCCCTGAGCAGCGTCATTCCTGCATGGGCAGGCTACGAGACCGAAGTGGGCGAGATCAAAGGCACGCAAGGGCTGTCGTCCGCCGCCGAGGCATTGTTCCTCGTGCAGGGCTTGAACGCGCACGACATCTTCCCGGACTGGATCGCGCTCAATAACGGCACTACCCACGGCTTGGAAGCCTCTTCCCAAGGCATTCAGGTCGGCCTGACTGCGGAGATTCACGCCGCCTTGGCCAAATACGGCGTGTCCGGGGCGCAGCACGGCACATCCGGCAACAGCTCGGAGCGGCTGCGCGAGATTGCCTCGCAGACCCGCACCACCAAGGCCAATGTCGCCACCGCGCTCCAGATGATCTCGTGGGGTGTGGAAGTGAACGATTACGGCAACGCCATCC